>NZ_JBFNPK010000011.1:0-122103 GCF_040812025.1 Alteromonas nitratireducens | reverse complement strand
ACCTCCCCGGAAGATAGAGTTTGAGCGAGTTTGGCGAGCTTTAACTTAAACGCTCTATTGTATTTGGACATAAAAAGACCCCCAGTAATTGGAATGTCCAACTATTGGGGGTCACTTCATATTGCTGCCTTTTTGTTTCTGTGAACTACCGTTGGTACTACAGCCTTTTGAAGATCAGTGAGCCGTTAGTGCCACCGAATCCAAAAGAGTTGCAGAGTGCCAGTGGCGACTCAAACGCTTTTGCGGTATGCGCAACAAAATCAAGATCACAACCTTCGCCAGGATTATCCAGATTAATGGTTGGTGGTGCGATTTTGTCACGTAGTGCAAGGATCGTGAAAATGGCCTCAACCGACCCTGCTGCACCCAGCAGGTGACCAGTCATTGATTTGGTTGAACTAACCAGCAGGTTATACGCGTGATCACCAAATACCCGCTTCACTGCTGCCACTTCCGCAACATCGCCGGCAGGCGTTGAGGTACCATGCGCATTGATGTAACCAATGTCTTCTTTACTGGCACCTGCATCGTTGAGCGCATTTTGCATCGACGCAGCGGCCCCCTCGCCGTCTTCCGGCGGTGAGGTCATGTGGTAGGCATCACCACTCATGCCAAAGCCGGTCAGCTCGGCGTAAATCGTCGCACCGCGCGCTACTGCACTGTCATAGTCTTCCAGCATAATGACACCGGCCCCCTCGCCCATGACAAAGCCATCACGGTCTTTATCCCAGGGACGGCTTGCTGCCTGAGGGTCTTCATTGCGCGATGATAATGCCCGGGCTGCAGCAAACCCTGCCACACCCAGCGGCGTGATTGACGCTTCAGCGCCGCCGGCCAGCATCGCATCGGCATCACCATAGGCAATGGTACGTGCTGCCAGACCAATATTGTGCACACCCGTTGTACAGGCTGTGACCACATTCAGATTAGGCCCTTTAAGCCCTTCCATGATCGACAAAAAGCCGGAGATCATATTGGTGATGGTAGACGGAACAAAAAATGGAGACACCCGTTTAGGGCCACTGTTAAGCAGTTTTTCGTGGTTCTGTTCGATCAGTTCCAGACCACCAATACCGGAGCCAATGGATACCCCAACCCGGTGGGCGTTTTCACTGCTGATAGTCAGGCCAGAATCTCTGAGCGCCTGAATACCCGCAGCCACACCAAACTGGATGAAGCGGTCCATTTTTTTGGTTTCTTTCTTTTCAATATATTCCTGCGGGTCAAAATCATTAATCTGACCAGCAAAACGGGTTGAATAGTTACTGCAATCGAAATGGGTGATAGCACCGATGCCGCTTTCGCCAGCCAGCAAACGACGCCAGGTAGCGTCCGTATTCAGGCCGAGAGGTGAAAGCATGCCAAGACCAGTAACCACTACGCGACGTTTTGTCACAACAAGCCCTCGCATTGGATCTAAGGTGGGGAGAGACAAAAAACGGCTCTAATCAGAGCCGTTTTTCATGGACGGTTTTACGCGTCTTTATTTGCGTTAATGTAGTCGATAGCTGACTGAACAGTGGTGATTTTCTCTGCTTCTTCGTCAGGAATCTCAGTATCAAACTCTTCTTCCAACGCCATTACCAGCTCTACGGTGTCAAGTGAGTCCGCGCCTAAATCGTCAACGAATGAAGCTTCCGGTTTTACTTCTTCTTCTTTCACGCCAAGCTGTTCAACGATGATTTTCTTAACGCGATCTTCAATGTTACTCATAATTCTAGGTTTCCCTTAACGTCACTAGATAGTAAAAGTGTCGCTAGTTTATTTTGCCCGGTTACACCTTGCAAGCGCCAGGAGCAACAAATTTCCTGGTCAAACCAGCGACATCCCAAATTTTCAATACTTCTATTTTTACATTCAAGTTCGGGCAAATGCCAGCCCAAACACAGCAGATTCCGCGAAAATACGAAATTTAGCTCATGTACATCCCGCCATTGACATGCAGCGTTTCACCTGTGATGTACGCGGCACCATCGCTGGCAAGGAATGCTACTGTTGCAGCAATTTCCTCTGGCTGCCCCAGACGATTAGCAGGCACGTCTTTAAAGATCGCCTCTCGCTGCTCATCTGTCAACGCTTTCGTCATATCTGTGTCGATAAAACCTGGCGCAACAACGTTAATAGTGATACCTCGCGAGGCGACCTCGCGTGCCATGGATTTACTAAAACCAATCACACCGGCCTTAGCAGCGGCATAGTTAGCCTGACCGGCATTGCCTGCACTGCCAACCACCGAGCCCACATTAATGATGCGGCCAAAACGCTTTTTCATCATGCCGCGTAGCACGGCCTTTGACAGAGTGAAAACAGACGTCAGGTTGGTGTCCATGATGTCCTGCCACTCGTCGTCTTTCATCCGCATTAACAGGTTATCACGGGTAATGCCCGCGTTATTCACCAAAATATCAATGCCACCAAACTCATCATTGATCTGCTTGATTGCTGCGTCAACTGCACCTTTGTCGGTAACGTTCAGTGCAATGCCTTTTCCGCCCTGCTCCGCCAGGTAATCAGAAATTTTTTCTGCACCACTGTCAGTGGTTGCCGTACCGACCACCGTCGCACCCTGAGCAGACAACAACGAAGCAATGGCCTTACCAATGCCCCGACTCGCGCCGGTTACCAGCGCGACCTTTCCTGTTAAATCAAACATGCCTCTTCCTCTTAAAGCTCTGCAACACCATCTGGTGTATTCACCGCAATCGCATCCAGCGACTTATCAATACGCTTATTCAGGCCGGTAAGTACCTTGCCTGGCCCCACTTCGATAACGCGCGTCACACCGGCTGCGGCCAGGTACTCAACGGTCCTTGTCCACTGCACCGGGCAGTAAAGCTGACGAACCAGCGCATTTCGAATCGCATCCGACTCAGTCTCAATGTTAACGTCAACATTATTTACGACATTTATTGCAGGGGTATTAATCTGCAACGTTGCGAGCGTCTCTTCAAGTTTGTCGGCAGCAGGACGCATTAATTCACAATGTGACGGCACACTGACAGCCAGCGGAAGGGCACGCTTTGCACCGGCCGCTTTACAGGCATCCGCAGCCTGTTCAGCCGCATTTTTCTCACCGGCAATCACAACCTGACCCGGCGAGTTAAAGTTAACGGGTGCAACCACGTCGCCGGTAGCGATAGCGGTTTGCTGACAAATATCGGCTATCGCGGCATCATCAAGACCAATGATGGCATACATAGCGCCAGCGCCGGCAGGAACCGCTTCCTGCATGAACCGACCACGCGACTCAACCAGTTTTACGGCATCCTTAAAGTCAATCGCACCGGCACACACCAGTGCAGAGTATTCGCCAAGCGAATGGCCAGCCAGATAATCGACCTGCAGGCCCTTTGACTGAAGCACACGCCAGATTGCCACGCTCGCAGTCAGCAGTGCCGGCTGCGTGATATGTGTTTCGTTTAACGTGTTATCCGGATCGTTTTGCACCAGATCCCACAAATCATAGCCCAAAACGGAAGACGCCTCTGAAAAGGTGTCAATTACAGAAGCATGTGTGTCGGCCAGTTCTTTCAGCATGCCAACACTCTGCGACCCCTGACCGGGAAAAACGCAGGCTGTACGAGTCATAATCTATCCTTAGTGTTTATCTTATTGCTGTTATGCAAAGAATCAGTATCGAACCAGTGCCGATGCCCAGGCAAAACCACCACCGAAGGCTTCAAGCAATAAATGCTGTCCCCGCTGGATACGGCCATCCCGAACAGCAGTGTCCAGTGCGGTTGGGACCGTAGCAGCGGAGGTATTGCCATACTTTTCCAGTGTCATCACGACCTGGTCAAGCGACATATCCAGCTTTTTTGCGGTCGCTTTAATAATGCGGAAATTAGCCTGATGAGGCACCAGCCAGTCCAGATCAGACTTTGCCATGTTGTTGGCTGCCAGGGTTTGTTCGACCACTTCTGACAGTTTTGTCACGGCAACTTTGAAAACTTCATTCCCTTTCATGACGCCCCAGTTCTCATGAACCGATGCCTCGTCACCGCGGGTTGGGTTACCCACATACAGCAAATCGCCATACGACCCCGCCGCGTGAATATGCGTTGATAGAATACCAGGTTCGTCTGAGGCCTCGATAATGGTCGCACCCGCAGCATCACCAAACAGAATAATCATGGTACGGTCTGCCGGGTCAATCAGGCGGGTAAGGCAGTCGGTGCCGACTACCAGAATACGTTTCGCCATGCCTGATTTGATGTACTGATCTGCAACACTGAGCGCATAGCAGTAACCCGCGCACGCTGCCGCAACATCAAAGGCCGGAATTCCGTCGAGCTCTAAAATACGCTGAATTTCACAGGCGGTGCTGGGTAAAGCGTAACGTCCACTGGTCGTCGCGCAGACGATCATGTCAATGGACTTAGGATCAATGCCTGCCATCTCAATGGCGTTTTTACTGGCTTCTGCCCCCATGGTGGCTGCGGTTTCATGCTCGCCAATAATACGGCGTTCTCTTATGCCCGTGCGGTCGGTGATCCACTCATCACTGGTATCAACCATAATTTCAAGGTCGGCATTCGTGCGAACCTCACTGGGGTAATAGCTGCCTGTCCCGATAAATCGTGAATATTTGCTCAAAGCTGCTCCAACAATACCGTTTCTATCTTCGTTCTTATTTTGTCAGGAACCTGCATCTGTGCTTCCTGGATTGCCTGCAAAATGGCGTAATAAAACGCATCAGAGGACGCGTTACCGTGACTCTTGATCACAGTGCCGCGCAATCCTATCAAACTGGCACCGTTATACTGGTCGGGGTTCACGCGATTATAGATAGATTTTAGTAACGGCAGAGCAATTCTTGCCAGAATACGAGTCAGCCAGTTGCGCTGTGACTGGCGACGTACCTCGTTTATCACGAGTTTCGCCAGTCCTTCACTGGCTTTGAGCGCCACGTTACCGGTAAAACCGTCAGTGACAACAACATCGGCCTGGTCGGTGAAGATATCATCACCTTCCACATAGCCAATGTAGTTTATACCAGGGGCATTACGGAAAAGCTGATCGGCATGTTTTACCTGAGCGTTGCCTTTGATGTCTTCTTCCCCAACGTTCAGCAGCGCAACCCGTGGTGAGTCAATACCTGCTACCTGTTGTGCAAGCACCGACCCCATTACACCATACTGAAACAGAATTTCAGACGTACAGTTTACGTTGGCGCCGAGATCCAGCAAAAAGACTTTGTGGTGGCTTGCAGTTGGCATAACCGAGATAAGTGCAGGCCTGTCTACACCCGCGAGGGTTTTCAGCTGATAGTAGGCCAGCGTTAATAATGCGCCTGTGTTGCCTGCACTGACGCACGCACTGGCATCACCACTATCAACCAGCTCAAGCACGCGGCGCATAGAGGATTGTTTTTTATTGCGCAGTGCACTGCGCGGTGCCTCGCCCATCTCAACCACTTCGTCGCAGTGCGACACGGTGACACGCTGACGTTCATCGTCAGTTAATTCGGCAAGGGCGGGATGAATAACATTGCTGTCGCCACACAGGATAAAGTGGCAATCAGGTTGCTGGCGAATCGCTTTGAGGGAGGCGTCGAGGATAACAGGGGGACCATGATCGCCCCCCATGATATCTAACGCGATGGTTAGCTGAGACAAAATGCTGTCACCGACAATAATTAGTCAGCGATAACCTTTTTGCCTTTGTAGTAACCATCAGCGGTTACGTGGTGACGACGATGAGTCTCACCAGACGTTTGATCGACAGACAAAGTCGCGCCTGTCAATGCATCGTGTGAACGACGCATACCGCGCTTTGAACGCGTTTTACGATTTTGTTGTACTGCCATAACTTACTCCTGGTCTCGCTTAAGTTCTTTCAAAACCGCGAAAGGGTTTGGTCGCTCTTGTTCCGGTTCAATCTTTCCAAACTGCATTTCATCCTGACTCACTGCGCACGCCTCCTCTGCATGAAGGGGTACAAGTGGCAATGACAAAATCAGCTCGTCTTCAAATAACTGAAGCAGATTAATCATTCCATGGTCATCGACCTCTACCGGATCGTAAGCGTCGGGAATGGATTCATGCTCAAACTGCGCTTGTCCCTGCACCGGACTAAAGCAGAACTCTGCATGAAGTGGAAGTGTTAGTTCCCCATTACACCGCTGACACAGAACGGTGACCTGCGTATCAAGATGGCCGTGAAAAACAGTAAGACCCTGCGCGTCTTTCTCGAACTGTACTTCTGCGTCCACCCAGTCTTCGCAGCTAACCACTGCCCCGCTCAATCTCTCCATATCGCTGGTCGCAATCACGCCCCGGTAGTCGGAACGCTTCACGGCACTTTTGATCGGATCAACCGAATGAGGGAGTTTCACTTTCTGCATAGGGCGCGCATAATATAGCGTGAACCCTTTGCTGTCAAAGAATTAATGCTGTTTACCCGGCGAATAAAGGAATCCATGAAACCACTGATACTTGCCTCCTCATCGCGCTACCGGCAAGGCCTGCTTGCCAACCTTGGCATTAAGGTCACCTGCATTGCCCCGGACATTGATGAAACGCCGCATCCGGACGAAGATCCCAAAGCGTTAAGTCAGCGTCTTGCCTTTGAAAAAGCAGCCAAAATAGCCAAGCAGCACCCAGACGCTATTGTAATTGGCTCTGATCAGGTCGCACTGATCGATGGAACCTCGCCCCCGCAGGTACTCGGCAAACCGCATACCTATGACAATGCAGTCAGCCAGCTAACCATGTGCAGCGGGCGCACAGTGAGCTTTTTCACTGCGCTCAGCGTCATCTGCCATAATGAAAATGTCGCTTGTACTGGCGCAGAAACCACCAACGTCATTTTCCGTTCACTGAGCAACAGTGACATCGAACGCTATATAAAAGCAGAAACACCCTATGACTGCGCAGGCAGCTTCAAATCAGAAGGTCTCGGCATTCTGTTGTTCGAGCGCATCGACAGCCGCGACCCCAACGCCCTGATTGGCCTTCCCGTCATGCTGCTACGCGATATCCTGGCATCAGAGCTTGAAATCGACTTACTTAAGCTGGCGACTGAGGGCTGACATCTGTAACGCTGGCGCTGGGGGAGAGTGGTCACCGACAAGGCCCTCTGCCGCAGGGATGCGGCAGTGGAGCCCCCAAGGATGGGTGTACGGCGTGCCGAGGAGATGACCACTCTCCCTCGGGGTCAGCGTTGTCCGTCGGTGTCAACTCCCTACGCGCCCAGCACCTTGCTGAGTTCGGGGACGGAATGAACAATATCAAGGGGGTTATGGCGTTCAAGGTGCACCTGGGCGTGGACGCCGTAGGACACGCCGATTCGGTCCATACCAATGGCTTCCGCCATTTGCATGTCGTAGATGGTATCGCCAATCATTACTGCCTCGGACGCATGCACGTTGAGTTCATCCAGCAACTGCAGCAGCATGTCCGGTGACGGTTTTGACTCGGCGTCATCAGCGCAGCGGGACGCCGTGAAAAAGTGCCCGGTGTTCGTGTTTTGCCAGGCCCGGACCAGGCCGCGGCGCGCTTTTCCGGTGGCCACCGCCAGTGTGCGCTGCTGGCGCACCAGGTCTGACAGCATTGACTCTACCCCGTTAAATAAGGGACAGGGCGTCGCGTCTTTTTCCAGGAAAGCCTGTTTATAGGCCTGTACCAAGCGATCTGCCAAGGCATCATCGTTAATCTCAAACAGCTGCTTAATGGCTGGCTTGAGGCTGATGCCGATAATATGCCCCACCGCATCGGCATCGGGTACCGGCATACCGCAATCACGGGCGGCAATCTGCATGCAGTTCACGATTTTACCGGCTGAATCCATCAGGGTGCCGTCCCAGTCAAAAATCACCAGTTTATGACGCATTGCGCAATACCTCGAGCGTATGAGTCAGGTTGTCATCGAGCGGCGCAGTGAATTTCACTGGCTTCTCGTCACGCGGATGTAATAGCGAAATACTGTGGGCATGCAGGAACAAACGATTCAGCCCTGCTTTTTGCATTGCTTCATCAAAGCTGGCGTCACCGTATTTTAGATCACAGGCAATAGGATGGCCTGCGTGCAGACAGTGCACCCGAATCTGGTGCGTACGACCGGTGATCGGTGACGCTTCAACCAGCGTAGCACCAGCAAAACGCTCCAGGATCCGATAGCGGGTTTCTGATGGTTTGCCATCGTCACTGACACTGACCATGCGCTCCCCTGACTGCAACACATTCTTTTTCAGTGGCGCCTTTACTTTAAACCGGTTCTCCGGCCATGTCCCTGAGACCAGCGCCTGATAGCGCTTGTCCATTTGCCCGGCCCGCAGTTGTTCATGCATATGCCGCAGCGCGGAACGCCTCTTTGCAATCAGAATACAGCCCGATGTATCACGGTCAAGACGATGCACCAGCTCCATGAATGTGGCAGAGGGGCGCAGTGCACGCAGCCCTTCAATCAAACCAAAACTCAAACCACTGCCACCGTGCACGGCCATGCCAGAGGGTTTATTCATAACAATGAGCCGGTCGTCCTCAAACAGGATATGCGCTTCCAGACTGGCAATTATGTCCAGCTTTGGTGACGGCGCAGGTGCGCCTTCGGCAACGCGAACGGGCGGTATGCGCACAACATCGTCGGCGCACAGTTTGTATTCTGGTTTTACCCTGCCCTTGTTGACCCGCACTTCGCCTTTGCGAAGAATGCGGTATACCATGCTTTTCGGTACACCTTTGAGACAGGTACGCAGAAAATTGTCGATACGCTGACCGGCCTGATCGGCCTCAACGGTGACAAAACGGACTTTTTGATGTGCTTCATTTTTCATGGCGCGGAGTATACAACAAGCCTCATCTGAACTCACCGCCTTCTTAACACAAAGATAAAAAGCAGCGACTCAGCGCAGTCCATACCAATAACCGCTTGCCTGAGGGCCTGTATTAGTGCGATAATTTGCGACCAACAGCCTGATTTGAAAAGGTTGTTGACGATCGGTTTGAACTACATTGTCAAACGAAACAGTAATACTATCAACACATTGAGATAACTGTATTAAGGCCGTAAATGAGTGCCTTGCAGGTCCCGTCGAAACCGGTAAAACCGGCAGACGCCACCGTTATTTACAGGTATTACAACGTAACAATACAATCGTTCGCCGTTTAGCCAGACAGAATTGAATTGACTATCATCCCGGTGCGCTAGTAATGCCGGGGTGGTGAAAATGTAAAAAATAACAGGGGCTGTCGCTCCCGACACCGAATAAACAGCATCGCCCGAGGAATGTTCCGGGGATACTTACGGTAATGCGGCTTACAACAAGATCCCCGCCCAGTCGTGAGACTGCACGGTGAGATATTGCACACGTCATTTTAATTTTGTGTCTGAACGGCTGTGAATTAACAGAGTTAGATACAATGAAAAGAATGCTAATAAATGCAACTCAGCAAGAAGAGTTGCGCGTTGCCCTGGTGGATGGGCAGCGGTTGTACGATTTGGATATCGAAAGTCCCGGGCACGAACAGAAAAAAGCGAACATCTATAAAGGAAAAATCACCCGCGTAGAGCCGAGCCTCGAAGCGGCGTTTGTCGACTACGGTGCTGAGCGCCACGGTTTCCTTCCCCTCAAAGAAATTGCCCGTACCTACTTCCCCAAAGGTTATAAATTCGAAGGCCGTCCAAACATCAAAGATGTGATCAAGGAAGGCCAGGAAGTCATCGTACAAATTGACAAAGAAGAGCGCGGCCAGAAAGGTGCAGCGCTTACCACCTTCCTGTCACTGGCCGGAAGCTATCTGGTGTTAATGCCAAACAATCCGCGAGCGGGTGGTATTTCACGCCGTATTGAAGGTGATGAGCGTACCGAACTAAAAGATGCGCTTAGCCGTCTCGACCTGCCAGAAGGCATGGGCCTGATTGTCCGTACCGCCGGTGTAGGCAAATCCTATGAGGAACTTGAGTGGGATTTACGTGTTCTGCTGACACAGTGGGAAGCCATTTCTAAAGTTGCGGATGAGCGCCCTGCTCCTTTCCTGATCCATCAGGAAAGCAATGTTATTGTTCGCGCAATTCGCGACTACCTGCGTCGTGATATTGGTGAAATCCTGATTGATAAAACCAGTATTTACGAGCAGGCACTGCAGCATATCCAACTGGTACGCCCTGATTTTGCCAACCGCGTAAAACTGTACAAGGGTGATGTGCCGCTGTTCAGTCACTATCAGATTGAAAGCCAGATTGAGTCGGCATTCCAGCGTGAAGTGCGCCTGCCATCAGGTGGCTCTATCGTCATTGACCCTACAGAAGCGCTGACGTCGATTGATATTAACTCGGCGCGCGCTACTAAGGGCGGCGACATCGAAGAAACGGCTCTGAATACCAACCTTGAAGCGGCCGATGAAATTGCCCGTCAGCTTCGTCTGCGTGACTTAGGCGGTCTGGTGGTGATTGATTTCATCGATATGACGCCGGTACGCCACCAGCGCGAAGTAGAGAATCGTCTGAAAGAAGCAGTGCGAAGCGATCGCGCTCGCATCCAGCTTGGCCGTATTTCGCGCTTTGGTCTGCTGGAAATGTCACGTCAGCGTCTGCGCCCATCACTCGGTGAGTCAGCGCACCATGTCTGTCCGCGCTGTTCAGGGCACGGCACTATCCGTGGTACAGAGTCACTCGCGTTGTCAATTCTGCGGATCCTCGAAGAAGAGAGCATTAAAGATAATACCGGACAAATCGAAGCGCAGTTACCGGTGCCGGTTGCCACTTATCTGCTGAATGAAAAGCGCAAAGCCATCCAGACACTGGAAAAGCGTCATGGCGTGTCGCTGCTGTTACTGCCAAACGCAAACCTCGAAACGCCCCACTATCAGGTGACTCGCCGTCGTCAGGACGAAGTGGTCTCTGACGCGAGCTATAACCTCGAACTGATTGCGCCGACGGATGCCGAAAGTGACAAACCGGCAGCCACAGAGATCAAGCGTGAAGAGCCAGCGCTTCAGGGTCTGATTGCACCAACACAGGCGCCAGTTGCAGCACCCGCTCCGGCCGCGAAAGAGACTGTCCAGGCACCTTCACTGATCGCCAAACTGGGCAAGTGGCTGAAGTCTCTGTTTGCAGAAGAAGAAAAAGAACAGGATAAAAAGCCGCAACGCCGGAATAACCGGGGTGGTCAGAATCGCCGCAATGACGGACGCAATGATAACCGCCGCCGTAATAACCGCAAGGGTGGCCGTCGCAACGATCCACGGCAGAACAAGGCTGAAGACGAAGACAATCGTAAGAAGCCGGTAACTGAACAGGACGATAAGCAGCGTAAACCATCACGTAAGCCGCGCAAGCCGCAGCAACAGCGTGATGACAACAAACCCAGAAAAGAAGAGGTTGCTGAGTCAGTCCCGGCCAGTACCGACAATGACGCTGGCAACACGAAAAAACGTGAAGTCGCTGAGCGCCGCAAGCGCCGTAACGTTCGTCGCAGTGTACGTGTTCAGAAAGATGGCGACGCGCCATCGGTCGTGACGACGCAGGAACAGCAGACAGCGACCAAGCCGGCTGAAAAGCAGACACCGGCGCCACGCAAAGAAAAAGCCGAGTCGCAAAAAGTCGATGAAACCCTCGTCAATGATGCGACTGACAGCGTCACCGAGGCAGCGGCATCAGCGCAGGCGACTGAAGACAAGCCTGCGTCTAAGCCACGTCGCAAAGCTGCAGCGTCAGCGGATGACACCGACAAACAGGTGCCGGCGCAGACAGACAGTGCTGACAGTGAAACGACAGAAGCAGAAAATGCAGTGACTGACTCTGCTGCAAATACCGACACAGATGATCAGGCACAGAACAAGCGCGAGAGTCGCGGTCGTTCACGTCGCTCTCCCCGTCATGTTCGTGCTGCGGGTCAGCGTCGTAAGAAAGAAAGTCAGCAGGCTGATGAGAATGCTGATGACAATCATAGTGTGGCTGCACTTCAGGATGAACTGCCGTTTGATGCACCAGAGGCACCATCTGAATCTGCTAAGGAGACGTCACCTGCAAGCCAGGACGACGCGGTGAGTGCCGACGAGGCACGTTCTGACAATCAGTCGTTATCCGGTCAGGTAGAAATTGATCTTGACGACAACGCGGCCCCGGAACCTGTTGCCGAAGCACCTGCAGAACCAGCAGTTACGCAAACAGAAAATGTGGCAGAAGCACAGGCGGACACCGCAGCGCAACAGGACGTCAAGGCGGACGCTTCGCCAGACACTGCCAGCGCAGAGCAGGAAAAAGCGCCAGTATCTAAGCCAGCTAAGACTGCGACCAGTGCGACTCAACCTGTTGTTATTGCCAGCAGTCGTGGGCGTGTTAACGTCTCACACCCGATGGCAACACCACAGAGCGTAGAAGATGAGCTGGGCAACCTGACAATTGTCGCGCGTGCTGATGAGGCCCGCCCTGCAGTTAACGTGTCTGGTCGCCTGGCAACACGTGCCAGTGCAACATCTTCCGCTACGGCGCCGGCAACGCTGCCCGCTTCCGTGGAATAACGCGGAAATCGTTAAAAAGCCGCACCCTTGTGCGGCTTTTTTGTCGCTATGACACAGCCAGCCTCCGCACACTACCTTCACGATGCTGAACAGCATCTGTCCGCCCGCTGTCTTCGCAGTGCCCTTATTCAGCCGCTGTGGAGTGGCTATGGAGAGTGCTTTCGCGCGTGGTTTGAGGGTTACCCGACACCGTTGGTCGTCAAAGCGGTGCAGCCACCAGATACTGCCAGCCACCCAAGAGGCTGGGACCATCAGGATGCACACGACCGGAAATGCCTTTCTTTTCAGATAGAACGCACCTTTTACCAGTTTTATCAGCCTCGTTTACCTGACACCTGTCAAACACCGGCACTGGTGACAAGCAGTGAAAACCACAAGGACGGACGGCTCAGCGCATTGGTGCTGATCATGGATGACCTGGATGCACAGGGCTTTTACCGACGTGAGCAAACCCTGTCACCCGAGGCATGCCGGCCGGTACTTAACTGGCTCGCCCACTTTCACGCACACTGGCTGCAGGACTCTGCTGATAATTTATGGCAAACCGGCTGTTACTGGCACCTCGCAACACGCCATAAAGAATGGCAGGCCATGCCTGCCGGCAATCTGAAAATGCAGGCCAGCGCCATTGACAAAATGCTGGCTGACTGCCCTTATCAGACGGTACTACACGGTGACGCAAAAGTAGCTAATTTTTGTTTTAACGAAACCTTGAGTGACTGTGCTGCCGTTGATTTCCAGTACACCGGCAAAGGCCCCGGAATAAAAGATGTTGCCTATTTTCTGGGTAGCGCTCTGTCATTACAGGATCAGATGGACGCGACGACCTTCTGCCTCGACATCTATTTTACTGCGCTGGACAAGGCGCTTGACAATGGACCTTTCGCGCCGCAGCGTAAACACATTATTGCCACATGGCGTTCACTCTATCCGTTTGCCTGTGCCGATTTTCATCGCTTCCTGTCTGGCTGGAGCCCCGGGCACCATAAAATCAATCCGGCGCTTGAACAACAAACCCACGTCGCACTGTCAATGCTCGTAAACAGCTGAACGCCGCAAAGGCGGGTTTTTAGTATACTGACTGCGCAATTTACAGTAGCGTAGTAAGCGGACTAAAACACAACAATAAAAAAGGTTTATCAGGCCATGGAACAACAATCCTCCTCGCTGGTTCAGCGAATTCTCAACCGTGTTGAAGTATGGGGTAACAAGCTCCCCGACCCGGCAGTGCTGTTTTTGATGTTGCTGGGTATTGTCTGGCTACTGTCTTTTCTGCTGTCAGGGGTTGATTTTGGCGTCGTCGACCCACGTAACGGCAACGCACTGACCATTAATAATCAGTTGTCAGGTAGCGCGCTGACGCAGTTTATGTCGTCCATGGTGACCAATTTTTCCCACTTCCATCCGGTTGGTGTCGTTCTGGTTGCGATGCTGGGTATCGGAGTGGCTGAGTACTCGGGTTTTATCAATGCCGGTCTGCGCGCGTTGTTGTCTGTAACGGCAACCTGGTTGCTCACGCCGATGATCATTCTCATTGGTATTGTCAGCCACTCCGCGGTTGATGCAGGTTATGTTCTGGTTATTCCTCTCGGTGGGGTTATTTTTTATGCTGCAGGCCGCCATCCGCTGGCGGGGATCGCCGCCGCGTTTGCGGGCGTTTCAGGCGGGTTCTCGGCAAACTTTGTGCCCTCGGCGCTGGATCCGATGTTGCAGGGCATTTCACAGGCCGGGGCGCAGTTGCTCGACCCATCAGTCACGCTTAACCCGCTCAACAATTATTATTTTACAACCGCGTCGGCATTGGTCATCACCCTGCTTGGCTGGTTTATCACCGACAAGCTGGTTGAACCCAAACTTAACAACAATCCGTTAGATGGCGATTTGTCCGACCTCCCCTCTATGGAGCCATTGCAGGACGGCGAACGCCGTGCGCTGCGCTGGGCATTGTTTGCGGTGGCAGGAGGTATTGTGTTACTGGCGGTCACCGCCTCGCTTGATACCTCTCCCTGGCGTGGTGACGACGGCTCTCTAACGTCATTCAGTGCACCGCTGATGCGCTCTATCGTGCCGCTGATTTTCCTTTTATTCCTTATTCCAGGCCTGGTCTATGGTGTGGTAATAGGCACTATCCGCACTACTGCACAATTTGCCGAAGGTATGACCAAAGCCATGCAGGGCATGGGCTACTACCTGGTCATTATGTTTTGTATCGCCCAGTTTATTTATGCGTTTGGTCAGTCAAACCTGGGGATCCTGCTGGCGGTGAAAGGTGCAGCGGCTCTGCAAGCCATGGCATTACCGGGCAGTATTACCATTACCGGTATTATTCTGCTGACAGGGCTTATTAACCTGTTTGTCGGTTCAGCCTCAGCAAAATGGGCGCTGCTTGCCCCCATATTTATTCCGATGCTGATGCAACTGGGTATTTCACCGGATCTGGCTCAGGCTGCCTACCGGATTGGCGATTCCTCGACCAATATCATTACACCACTGATGCCCTATTTTCCTCTGGTGGTTGTCTTTTGCCAGCGTTACGTCACCAACACCGGCATTGGCACCCTGACCTCCATGATGCTGCCATTCTCGGTAAGCTTTATCATTGTCTGGTCGCTGTTTCTGATTGCTTACTGGAGTCTGGGGATCCCGCTGGGGATCCAGGCGTCCTACCAGTATATCGCGCCTTAACGTCCCGCCTGTGCCCGGCGTGTTCCGGGCACACATTTCCTGTACCGGTTTCTTGCATTTCATACTGGCAATCCGCTAACGTGTGATGACAGCGCTTACAATTGCACGAGGTTTATCTATGCGTCCAGTTTTCACCCCTCTGATAATAGGCATCGCTCTGTTTGTCGCACAGCAAACAGCGGCAAAGTCTGGCGATGAGCCCGTGCCCGTCAGCCTGCAAAAAAACGAACACGGGTATCAGATTGTGCGCGGGGGAACACCGTTTTTCATCCGCGGCGCGGGCGGAAGTTCACGTCTGGAACAGCTTGCCGAGTCTGGAGGTAATGCCATTCGCACCTGGAGTAGCGATAATGCCGAAGAAATTCTTGATCGCGCACACAAGGCAGGTCTGGTGGTTATGCTCGGTCTGCGCCTGGGTCATGAGCGTCATGGTTTCGATTATAACGATAAAACCGCTGTCGCCGCACAGTTCGAACGCGTTAAACAAACCGTCCTACGTTATAAAGACCACCCGGCGTTGCTCGCCTGGGGGATTGGTAACGAGGTTGATCTGTTCTACACCAACACTAACGTCTGGTTCGCCGTTGAAGAGATTGCCGCATTTATTCAAAAGCATGATCCTCATCACCTGGTGACTACCGTCACGGCGGGTATCGACAAGCCAAAGCTTGACCTTGTTCTGTCGCGTGTCCCCAGCATCGATTATCTGAGCATTAATATTTATGGCGGGCTGGAAACCCTGCCCGCCACCTTGCTTGATTATGGCTATGACGGTCCGTTTGTTGTGACAGAATGGGGGCCAACCGGTCACTGGCAGGTTGAAAAAACCGCCTGGGGAGTGCCCATTGAACAAACCAGCACCGAAAAGGCAGCCTCTTATCGCCAGCGCTATCAGGATGGTATTGTTGCGGCGCCGGGACGGGCGCTTGGATCGTTTGCTTTTCTGTGGGGACAGAAACAGGAAACAACGCCCACCTGGTATGGCGTGTTTACTGAAAATGGACAGCCAACAGAAGTCGTGGATAGCCTGACCTACAATTGGACCGGTCAGTGGCCAGACTGGCGGGCCCCCTCAATTCATTCGCTGCGTCTGCAGGGCCAGTCTGCAAAAGACAGTATTCAGGTAGCCGCCGGCGAGGCAGTCTCAGCTTCAGTGATACTGGATACCCGCTCAGATCCCTCGCCGTCCCTGCGCATTGAAGTGCTACCGGAGAGCACCGACATCAAGGCAGGCGGTGATCCCGAATCCCGTCCACAGTCGGTCACAGATCTGAATGTTCAGCATGACAGCAACGGCAACATCACATTCCATGCACCACAGCAACGCGGTGCTTACCGGTTATTCATTTATGTCACCGACAGCCGGGGTCATGTCGCCAACGCCAATATTCCGTTTTATGTATCCACCGCGGACTAGGCCGATGGACTAAGCAGCTCGCTGATGTGTTGCATCACGCGACTGACCACTACCGATGGCCGTGCCGTGACCCGATATACGTGATAAAGCGGCTCCTCAACGGGGGTTCGCAGGGAATGGACGCGAATACTTTCTTGCGCGCTAAAACCGTCTATCGCATGCGCCGGGAGCACGGTAAATCCAAGCCCCCGGGCTACCGGCTCAAGTATAAGATGGATCTGGTTTGAAAAGCCGCGTCGGGGAAACTGGTCTACGTGACGATACTGATGAAAATTAGCGCCTAACAGCAGGTTGGCGTGATGCTCACCATCCGGGTGACCGATAAATCCCAGCTCCATCAGGTTGTCCCAGGTGGCCGCCGTCATTGAATGTGGCGTTACCAGTCGTAACGCTTCTGTCGCCAGCGGCGCATAACTCAGCCGGGCTGACTCCGGGGGATGCGTCATTAATCCAATGTCTGCACGTCCCGACTCGACGGCGCGCTGGATGTCACTGTTTGGTGCAAAGCGATAGTCAATAACCAGCTCAGGGTGTGACGACTGGACACTGAGTAAATGCGGATACACGGCCAGCCCCACACTGCCTGGCGACATAATGTGAACACTTCCCGCATAAGGCTTGTCATGTCGCGCAGCCCCTTCCAGTCCCGACAAGGCCAGCAATATGCGCTGAGCCTCCCGGTAAACCTGCTCGCCGGCAGACGTTAATGTCATGGTTTTGCTGGTTCTTTCAAGCAGACATTCACCATACGCCTCCTCCAGCTTTTTCAAGTGCTGGCTGACCCCGGACTGGGTCATATGAAGATAGCTCGCGGTACGGGTAAAGTGACGCGTTTCTGCAAGAGTACAAAACGTTCGAAGCCACACCGGATTAATCATAATTCGTAATCACTTTTACAATAAATGATAATTTCAAATTATGACATATTAATACTTATACTGTCTGCATATTGAAACAGAGGAGTTTTACTATGCAGCAAGCTTATCCACGCACTTTTTCCCATATCGGTATCTCCGTTCCCGATCTCGACAAAGCAGTGGCATTTTATACTGACGTACTGGGCTGGTACCTCATCATGAAACCCACTGAAATTACAGAAGATAACAGTCCGATTGGCGAAATGTGTACCGATGTATTTGGTAAAGGCTGGCAGTCATTTCGTATTGCCCATCTGGCTACCGGCGATCGTATCGGCGTAGAGATTTTTGAGTTTAAAAATCAGCAAAATCCTGACAACAATTTTGAATACTGGAAAACCGGAATCTTTCATTTCTGTGTCCAGGACCCGAACCTTGAAGCGCTTGCAGAGCGTATTGAGGCTGCTGGCGGTAAGCGCAGAATGGAAAAACCGCGCTACTACTATCCGGGTGAAAAACCATACCGCATGATTTATATGGAAGATCCGTTCGGCAATATTCTTGAAATATACAGCCACAGTTATGAACTGACCTACAGTGCCGGCGCCTACTGATGCCAGTATGGTTTAACCGCTGATGCACATTTATTTATGTTCTTAAGGTTTTGTTAATGTAATGAAACTAGCATGACCAGGTACATTGAGGAGTATCTGGTTATGCTGTCAACGGCTTCACCTGTCACCCATCTATCATTTCGCTGCCAGTTTCCGGGCCGCCATGCCTACCGGCTGCTCATCGCGACCTGGCTTACGGTAGTACTAAACCAACCACTATTTGATTTTTTACCCGGCCACTATGTGCTCAGCACGGGTCTACTGCTGTGGTTCATGAACAGCATCTTTGTGTATCTGCTGACCCCGGGAAGGCTTTTCGTTCCGGGCATCATTCTGTTAACCCTGACCAGTAGCGTTGCCAGCTATTTTATCTCTCATTACGGCATTGTAATTGACCGTTCGATGATACAAAACGCGATGGAAACGGACAGCAGAGAGGCGCTGGAACTGCTGACCCCACAATTTTTCCTCACCGTATTTTTTGGTATGTTGCCCGTCCTCGCCCTGGGCAAGGTGTGCCGTGCTAAACGCCCGGGCGCAAAACGCGTTGCGGTTTATGTCGGCATGTTCGCCGGGCTACTGGTTACCATGGGTACCGTAGCCGGGGTTAATTATCAGGAATACGCGGGCTTTTTTCGCCAGAACAAGCAGGTTAAACACATCGCTATCCCACTGAATGTAATCAGTGCGACCGAGTCCTATGTACGTAATAATGTGCTGGCAACACCACTCCCCTTCAAGCAGATCGCGCCCCATGTGACCCACAGTATTGCGTCAGCGCAACCTGAAGTGCTGGTCGTGGTGGTAGGTGAGACAGCCCGCGCCGATCACTTCCCGCAAAACGGCTATGCCAGAAATACCACACCGCAACTGAGCGGGCTCAACCTGATTAATTTTGGTCACGTGTCGTCCTGTGGTACAGCAACCGCGCATTCACTTCCCTGTATGTTTTCATGGATGGGGCATGAAAACTATGACGAACGCATTGCCATGAGCAGTGAAAACGTGTTTGATATTATGCAACGCGCCGGGTTTATGACAGCGTGGTACGACAACAACAGTGGCTGTAAGGGGCTGTGCGAAAGGATGCCAACCACCAACTTTTTTGAGCTGGATACCTGCAGTGATGGCTGTACCGATGACATCCTGACGACCGGACTACAGGCCTTTATTGAAGACGTGAAACGCCAGGGGCAGCATGGTGTGGTTATTCTTCACCAGCAGGGCAGTCATGGCCCCTCGTATTACAAACGCAGTCGCCCTGCCGATAAGCGGTTCACACCTGAATGCACCAGCGACACGTTTTCCGACTGCACGCAGGATGAGATAATTAACGCCTACGACAACAGCCTGGTCGAAACCGATGCACTGTTATCTGCGGTTATCTCACAACTGAGTGACTCCGGTTTGCCGGCTTCCATGCTGTATGTATCAGATCATGGTGAATCGCTGGGGGAAAATGGGGTTTACCTGCACGGCTTACCCTACTGGATGGCACCAGAGGAACAAACCCATATACCAATGATGCTGTGGTTATCAGACACGTTTTCGACAGTCCATGGCATCGATGAGGACTGCCTGAGCAGCATGGCTGGTATGCCACAAAGCCATGATATGCTGTTCCATGCCATTTTGGATCTGACCGGGGTGGACATTGAAACCGCTGAGCCCGTACCGGACGGTCTTGCGCAGTGCCGGAGCGCTGTCTGATGCGTCGGCTATGTCTCGCTGGTTGTCTGCTGACGTCGTTGTCATCCGCGGCCGCCGGACAGGACTCCTTCACGGCCTTTTGCAAGCTCTATTCGCCTGAGGACAATGTCGACCAAACGCCCGTGACGGTATACCCAATCAACATTGGTAAAATTACGGTTGATAACCGCCCTATCTTTAATGTGGACGCTGAGGATGCGTTTTTTCTTCATGATTTTGCCAACTGGTTACACATCAACACCAGAAAAAGCGTCATTCTTGAACAGCTCTCAGTCAGTGAGGGTGAAACGGTCACCAACAGCGAACTGGAAGAAGCTGAGCGCATTTTGCGCGCTAAATCGTACATTCGTGATGCCCAGGTAACCTACCCTGAGGAATGCTCTGACGACACCCCGCAGGATATTCAGGTTACGACATGGGATACATGGAGCCTGCTGCCCACCATTGATTTTGGACGCAGCAGTGGCGCCAACAAATTTGCGATTGGGATAAAAGAGGAAAACCTGCTGGGTTATGGCATCCGCTCGTCGGTTAAGTTTAAAACCGATAACCAGCGCACCGGCTATCATGTGGTACTGTCAGCCCCCCTTCCCTGGGCACCTCAGAGCACATCCACCCTGATCGCTGACAATTATGATGACGGCCATCTTTATGTGCTGCGCTATGACAAACCGTTTTACCAGATGTCCGGTGAGGAGATGCACCTGATATCGGGTGTTAACGAACTCAAAACGCTGAATATTTTTCACAATGGGCACATTGAGGACAAATACGAGAATACCACCAACCAGGTGTCGCTTGCCTACGGCTGGCTGGACTCCCTGTCTTCGCTGACAACATCACGCTTCACCGTGGGTATTGACTATGAATCCCAGTCCTTCAGGACGCTGCCTGTCGACGATAACACCACTGGCCTGACACCGCCTCCCGCCGCTTTCAAGCGCCTTATCCCATGGGCGGGCTGGGAATATATTCAGCACTATTACTCGGTAATGCAGGACATTAACCTGACCAATCAGAACGAAGATATCAATCTGGGGCTCAGTGCCTCCGTCAGAGCCGGACCAGTCGTCAATCACAATGCCGCCACATCCTGGTGGCTGGATGGCAGTCTCTCCAAAGGCTGGGGTGACCAGGACGCGCTGCTTGTCACCACTGTTGGTGCGAATACCCTGCTGAATACCGACCTGGCAGACCGCGTGTCACTGCATGCCAGTGCCGAATACTATTATCGCCTGTCTGAAGACTTTCGCTGGTACACCAAAGCCGAATTGCGCTATCAGAACCGTGTGTTCGCGGAAAAAGCACTGGCTCTGGGCGGCGAAACCGGATTGCGGGGCTTTCCGGAAGACTATCAGCATGGCACCCGGCTGGCGCTGCTTACAAACGAACTGCGCATGTACCCGGACATTCAGGTCTACCAGTTGTTTGATGTGGCCTTTGTTGGTTTTGTGGACATTGGCAAGGCGGATGGCGACAGTCGTACGGCAAATGTCAGTGACAGCTGGCTGGGTAGCGCCGGGCTCGGCTTCAGGCTGTATTCATCGCGGTCAACCAATGCCAATGTGGTACATATTGACCTTACCACACCCTTTGGCACGACCCCGGATATAGACAACTGGGAAATTGGCTTTCGTGTCACAAACCGGTTCTAATCACCGTCAGTGTTCAGACCGTGGCCGGCGTTCCTGCCCATTCTGCAATGCGGTTACGGCCGTTTCGCTTCGCGTCATACAACGCCATATCGGCATGTTCCAGTGTTTGCTGCCAGCTTGCTTCACGCCCGTCGGTTAACGCCAGTCCCGCACTGATGGTAACGCGGATGGACTGCGCCTTCTCCTGCAGACAGGGCGTCTGGGCTACCGAGCGACATATTCGTTCTGCCAGGCCGGAGGCCTTTTCCTGAGTGGTGCCGCTAACCAGTAATAAAAACTCCTCACCGCCGAGCCGAAACAGGCTGTCATGGCCGCGCACATGTGAGGCTATCAGCGCACTCACCTGTTTGATGACGCGGTCTCCGACAACGTGGCCATGGTTATCATTGATGGTTTTAAAATGATCTATATCCAGCATGATAAACGCCAGTTGTTCTCCATGACGCTGTGCGTGACTGAGTGCTTTGTCTGCCAGTGTATCCAGTGCTTTTCGGTTGAGGCAGCCGGTAAGGTGATCGGTCACTGCCGCCTCTCGCAGGGTCAGCTCTTTTTTCCACGACACGACAACCATAAAACACACGGTAAGCAAAAAGTAATAGCCAATCAGCAGCAGTGAGCCTGATGTCTGTAGTGCCTGATCGCCCATGAAGGTCAGTCGCTCAGTCCAGCTTACCAGCACAAATATGCGCAGCGCGTAAATGATAATAAATAAACCGATGACTGCCATCAGCGGATAAAACACCTTTCCCCATCTGCGCGTGCGGTATTTCCACAAGGCCGCCACTGCAGCGCCACCCAGCGCAATAACCAGTGGAGAAAAAATAAGTAGCCTGGCTTTAACAGAATCGGCGATACCAGGGATGAAGTGAATTAAGAACGCAAACAGAAAAATACCCAGAGCAAACCGCCGCATGGTGCGGCCTGTCACCAGCCAGCTCACGCCACTCAGCACAAATGCATGCCCGGTAACGTAACAGGCATTAATCAATGCCACGAGTTCCACAGGAGGATAGGTCAGAGGGTGAACCAGAAGGACGGTTGCGTTGGACGAAAGAAACGCTGCACCAGCAAGCACCCAGTCAAACAGGCATTTTTCGTCGCGACTGACCAGATACATGGCCGCCATTGTCATCATCATTATAATGCTGACCAGCGTCATGATAATAACCAGCGTCAGGTGTTCCATATCACTTTACATCCATGTTAAGTACATACAGCAGTGGCGTTATATTAACCACATCTCATATTAAAACACAATTCAATTAACGCGGATGCAGGAACGTTGATCAGCAACAATGCTTTTGCTGCCCGACTACTCTACAGTGCTCAGAGTACATAACGTAGACAAACCACCTGAAAATGAATACGTTGACATCTGCAATGACGAGCGGTTGCACCGCACAAGGATGACACATGGCCACCAATGAACATACTGACGCGCCGAGGCTACAAGGGCTCACTGAGTCAGAAGCGGCTGCACTGCTGGCAGAATATGGCCCGAATGCCTTACCTGCGGCGCCTTTACCGGGCATGCTGCATTTGTTTTTCAGGCAGTTTTTAAGCCCATTCATCTATATTCTTATAATAGCTGCGGTCGTGTCCTTTGCGCTTAACAAACTGCCCAGTGCAGTTTTCATTGTCATCGTGCTACTGCTTAACGCCCTGATCGGAATGATTCAGGAATATTCCGCCCAGCGCGCTGCCAGCGCGCTGAAAAATATGGTGAAAGGTACTGCGCATGTTATCCGTCAGGGCCAGGTTGCAACCATCGACAGCCTGATGCTGGTGCCGGGTGACATCATCCTGCTGGCCTCCGGCGATAAAGTGCCTGCCGATGCCGAACTGGTGTCGGCACAAAACCTGGCGGCAGATGAATCCATGCTGACCGGCGAATCCCTTGCAGTTGCCAAGTCCGCCTCGGCCACCTCGTCGGCCGATGATCCGTTAACCGCGCAGCCAAACCGCTGTTTTGCCGGCAGTATAATTACTCAGGGCCGTGCAATGGCACGCGTCACACACACCGGGATCCGCACACAGCTTGGTCAGATTGCCCATAGTATCGTAGCCGAGCGGGTGTCCGAACCACCACTGATGATCCGGGTCCGGACTTTCACCTATCAGCTCGCTGCGGGTATCTTACTGGCCATTGCGGCATTGACGGCGCTGATGCTGTTTCGTGGCGGCTATTCAGGGACCGACATTGTTCTGATGACCATTGGCCTTGCAGTCTCTGTTATACCTGAAGGTCTGCCTGCCGCCCTGACCATCGCGCTGGCAATCGGGATGTCGAGGATGGCCAAAAACAACGTCATTATTCGTAAGCTGATGGCGGTAGAAGCATTAGGCTCGAGTACCTTTATCTGCTC
This sequence comes from Alteromonas nitratireducens, assembly GCF_040812025.1. NCBI lineage: Bacteria > Pseudomonadati > Pseudomonadota > Gammaproteobacteria > Alteromonadales > Alteromonadaceae > Alteromonas > Alteromonas nitratireducens. Next base: position 98,335 of record NZ_JBFNPK010000011.1, on the reverse strand, counting down.
CGACAAAACCGGCACACTGACGGTGAATGAACTGACGATACGCAAAGTCGTGCTGCCGGATGGCACGACTTTTTCAGTATCGGGGGAAGGTGTTGCCCCCGGTGGCGACGTGCAGCAGGACGCCGCCGACCGGGCCGAAAAATCCCGTCTGCAGCAGTTGTGCAAAGCCGGCGTGCTTGCTAACGAGAGCCATCTTGACTATGCCGGTGGCGAGTGGGTATCCAACGGCGATATCGTCGATATTGCGTTTTTGGTACTGGCCAAGAAGCTTGGTATGTCTATTTCACAATTGCGCTCAGAACAGGCACAGATCGCCCTCATCCCGTACGAATCCGAAAATGCCTACAGCGGCAGTATTCATGAAGCCAACGGCGAAACCTACCTTTATGCGAAAGGCAGCCCGGAGAAGATGCTGTCAATGTGTAGCCAGATGCAGTGTAAAGACAGTATCCGACCAATTGACCACGCCTTGCTGGAAGCCCAGTTCACCGCACTGGCCCAACAGGGATACCGCATTATTGCGCTGGGCTGTAAGACGTCAGACAACAACCACCATTTCAGCGAGCTGACGTTTCTCGGCATGGTCGCGATGATCGATCCGCTCCGGCAGGAGGCGAAAGACGCCATTGCCGCGTGCCGTGACGGCGGTATCGAGGTGGCCATGGTGACCGGCGATCATCCGGCAACGGCTTGTGCCATCGCCGGTGAACTGGGACTAACCTGTAGCCAGGACAGCGTGATTACCGGTCCGCTGATAAAACAGGCCAACAGCCAGCAGGAAGCTGACACGCTTATCAGGGCATCTCGCGTATTTGCCCGCATTGAACCCAAACAAAAAGTACAGATTGTGGACAGCTTTATGCGTGCCGGCCATTTTGTTGCCGTCACCGGCGATGGGGTAAACGATGCGCCGGCGATGCGTCAGGCAAACGTTGGAATTGCAATGGGCAAACGCGGCACTGACGTGGCCAGGGAAACGGCCGATCTCATCATTACCGATGACAATTTCGCGTCAATTGTTGCCGGTATTAAACAAGGTCGCGTTGTCTATAACAACATTCGCAAAGTCATCGCACTGCTGGTTGCAACCGGCTTCTCCGCGATATTGCTGTTTTTTCTGTGTGTTACCGCCGGCCTTCCCATGCCGTTACTGGCCGTGCAGCTTCTCTGGCTTAACCTCGTCGCCAATGGTTTTCAGGATGTCGCGCTGGCGTTTGAGCCTGCAGAAGGCGATGAACTGTCAGCCCGCCCGCGCTCGCCCCACGAACCTATTTTCGACCGCCGTCTGCTTGAGCATGTGCTGGTGAACGGGCTGGTGATGGGCACAATTGCTTTTGGATTGTTTCAGTGGCTGATCTCATCCGGACAGGGTGTTGAACATGCCAGAAACCTGACGCTGATGCTGATGGTCCTGTTCGGTAATATTTATGCGCTGAACAGCCGTTCAGAGACACGTTCTATTGTCTCAATGCCACTACGGCGTAACCTGTTTCTGGTGCTCGCGGTACCAATTGCACAGTGTGTGCATATCGGCGCCATGTATACGCCGTGGCTGTCCAATGTACTGCAGTTAACTCCCATCACCTTGTCAGAATGGTTAATGTTGCTGGGAATGGCACTGAGTCTTCTTCTGATTGAGGAGGGCCACAAGGCGCTCATCCGGCGTCGTCTTATATCGAACAGTGACCCGACCGACTGAACATGCTACTCTGCCAGTCACAGTTGCATCAGTGTGCACTGTTTTTTGGATTTTTAAAGAAGCAACTAACAATGATAAGAAAGCTTTTTTTTGCCCTGCTGGTAGCTGGGCTTTGTGTCGCGGCGCTATGGTATCTGGGTATTATTGATGCCCGCCATTCGGCGTTATTCGTGGGTGTTTTTGCGTTTGCCAATCTTATTTACGGCGCGCTGGCTAACCGGTTTGCCGCCCCCACTGACGAGTTTGGCAAACCAGAAAAGTCCCTGTTTCGCTAACGGCGTCTACCAGGTCAGGTCATCCGGGATCTGGTAATCGGCATACCAGTCATCTTCCTCTTCCGCGGATGGTGTTTCGCGGGTGTCATCCGCACGATATACTACGGTAGCTTCGTCGCGCTGGGCAATTTTATCTGCCACCGGCGTGGGTACCAGTTCATAACCATCATCAAAAGACACAACCACAAGGCGTCCCTGGGTGACAAGCTTATGTACCTCATCACTCACGTACATGCGTTTTATCACGTTGTCATGAGTGAAATTCAGTACCGTATCGCCCTTACCTTTTGGCTGACGGTTGACGTCGACTAACTGCCTGACCTGCGCAGCAATTGAACGTTGCTGCAGCTGCTGCTGACGCGCCTGATTGAGAGCACGATCGCGCGCCTTTTTCTCTTCAGCAGCCTGCTGCGCCGCCAGCGCAGCTTCATCGGTCACTGCCTGTTTTTGTTTATTTTTCAGCTTTTGCTTTTTGCGCTTCTCAGCGCGGGCCTGGCGGGCAGATGACTTATCCGCCAGACCGGCTTTCAGAAGTTGGTCCTGCAATGATGCCATGCTGCCCTCTATTTCTTTTTCGCTGCCGGTTTGCGGGCTGTCTGCGCTTCCCACTTACCGTCCTTGTACCAGGCAGACCAGCCTGTTGCCTTGCCACTGTCGGTTTCAGACATGACATACTGCTGCTTGGTTTTACGGCTGTATCGGACTATCGTCGGATTGCCATCAGGATCGGCTTGCGGTGCATCGGCCAGATAATAGAATTTCGGCGAAATTCTGTCCCTGAAACGCGCAAGTTCGGCGACTTTCGGCGCACGGGTCTCCCGGGATTTAGGAAAGTTGTGCGCGGCCAGAAAAATACCTGATGCCCCGTCGCGAAGCATAAAGTGTGCATCTGAATTTTCACAGGGCAATTCTGGCAGATCGACCGGATCTTCTTTCGGTGGCGCAGGCTCACCGTTGCGTAATAATTTGCGGGTATTCTTACATTCGCTGTTTGTACAACCGAAGTATTTACCAAACCGGCCGTTTTTCAGCTCCATGTCGCTGCCACACTTGTCGCACTCAATCACCGGACCATCATAGCCTTTGATCTTAAACGTACCCGTTTCAATCAACGTGCCCTTACAGGTCGGTGTGTTACCACACACATGGAGTTTGCGCGTCTCGTCAACCAGGTAACTGTCCATTGCCGTACCGCACTCCGGGCAGCGTTTCTTGGCGCGCAGCGCTTCGGTTTCCATTTCTTCTTCATCATCTACCTTCACGACTTCGTCGCCCGGCGTCAGATTGAGGGTATTGGTACAGCGCTCCTTTGGTGGCAGGTTGTAACCAGAGCAGCCTAAAAAGACCCCGGTACTTGCCACGCGGACATTCATTTCACGACCACACTTGTCACAGGTAATGCCAGAGGGCACCGCCTGATTTAACCGCATACCGCCCTCTTCCGGGTCTTTTTCGGCATTCAGTAACTTGTTGTAAAAGTCGTCGTAAAAAGCATTCAGTACGTCTTTCCAGTTTTTATGCCCTTCGGCGATGTCATCGAGCTGCTGCTCCATGTTCGCTGTAAAGTCATAGCTCATGAGATCGTCAAAGTTTTCCATCAGACGGTCATTGACGATTTCGCCCATTTTTTCGGCATAAAAACGTTTGTTTTCCAGGCGTACATAGCCACGATCCTGGATAGTCGAAATGATACTGGCATACGTTGACGGACGTCCAATACCCCGCTTCTCCAGTTCCTTAACCAGTGACGCCTCATTGAAACGCGCGACCGGTTTTGTGAAATGTTGTTTAGGGTCGAGCGCTTTCAGATTCAGTACATCGCCCTGCTTTACGTCAGGCAGTAACAGATCTTCCTCGCCCTTGCGACGCAGTTGTGGCTGCACGCGCGTCCAGCCATCAAAGCGCAGAACCCGGCCCTTAGCCGTCAGCTCATAGTCTCCGGCGGCGACACGAATGGTTGTCGCGTCATATTTTGCTGGCGTCATCTGACAGGCAACAAACTGTCTCCAAATCAACTCATAAAGCCGCTGAGCGTCTCTTTCCATGTCACTAAGACTCTCAGCCTTAATGGCCACGTTAGACGGCCTGATCGCTTCGTGAGCCTCCTGAGCGCCCTCTTTACTGCCATAGCGAATCGGTGACTCTGGCAAATACTTCTCACCAAACTGATTACTGATGTAATCGCGGCAACTGTCCAGCGCTTCCTGACTAAGGTTGGTCGAATCGGTACGCATGTAGGTGATATAGCCCGCCTCATACAGGCGCTGGGCCATCATCATGGTTTTTTTCACACCAAAACCCAGCCGCGTACTGGCGGCCTGCTGCAGTGTCGATGTGATAAACGGGGCTGACGGGCGGCTTTGCGTCGGCTTTGACTCGCGGCTCTGCACCACATAGTCAGCCTGATTAAGCTGCGCAAGCGCAGTATCGGTCTGCTGCTTGTTTTTCGGTTTAAAGGTGTCGCCGTTGTGCTTCGCGACCAGCATGCGCAGGGCATCACGCTGGGTTGTTGTCAGGTCGGCGTGAACGTCCCAGAACTCTTCTGGCACAAACGCTTTGATCTCACGCTCCCGCTCAACCACCAGACGCACAGCCACCGACTGCACCCGGCCTGCCGACAGGCCACGGGCAATTTTCTTCCACAACAGTGGCGAGACCATAAAGCCCACCACGCGGTCGAGGAAACGTCGTGCCTGCTGTGCATTCACGCGATCAATATTAAGCTCGCCCGGAGAGGCAAACGCCTCCTGAATTGCGTTCTTGGTGATTTCGTTAAAGACGACCCGCTGATACTGCTTGTCTTTTTCACCCAGTAATTCACGCAGGTGCCAGGCAATGGCTTCCCCCTCACGGTCCAAATCCGTTGCGAGGTAGACTGTGTCTGCATTTTTGGCGAGTTTTTTCAGCTCATTGACGACTTTCTCTTTACCCTGCAGAACCTGATAATGGGCTTTCCAGTCCTGCTCAGGATCGACACCCATGCGGTCAACCAGCTTTTTATACTCGTGTCGACGAAGATACGCCTCGCGTTCTTCATCACTCATTGCTTTCAGTTCTTTTGCACTTTTCTTGGCGTCAACATGACCAAGTGCTTTGGTCGGGAGATCGCGAACATGGCCTACCGAACTTTTTACGATAAAATCTTTGCCGAGATATTTATTTATCGTTTTCGCTTTGGCCGGCGACTCGACTATGACCAGTGATTTTGCCATAAGATTGAACTAAACCTGTTGATTTTTAAGGACTAAATTAGCCAACTTGTGTGTGAAGGGGCGGTCTGTATGCGGCCTAGCAACGCCCGTGCTTTTTTAACATATATCTACAAAGTGAATGGAAAACAAGATCTTCTTCATAGTTATTCTTTTACTTGGTTTTTTGGCACACAATATCTGTTCATTATTCAACCACATCAATTGGCAAGCCCAATAAAACCCGTATAATGCCGCTCATCTGACACCGTCTGCGTCAGGCTGTTTACACCGGAAACGCCCGCACAACGGGTATCTGGTCGTTGCCCTGAACACCGGCTTTTGTGCCACTTAAAACTGACAGAGGGACCCTATGAAGCAAGTTGAAGTTAATTTCGATGGTCTGGTTGGACCTACCCATAACTATGCCGGCCTGTCGTTCGGCAATGTCGCGTCACAGAGTAACGCCAATGCCGTAAGCAGCCCGAAACAGGCTGCCAAGCAAGGTCTGGCAAAAATGAAGGCGCTGGCTGATATGGGCATGGTTCAGGGTGTGCTCGCGCCGCAGGAGCGCCCCGACATCGTTACGCTTCGCCGGCTGGGTTTCACAGGGTCTGATGCGACGGTGCTTGAGCAGGCAGCCAGGCAGGCAAAAGAGGTCTTTCTGGCCTGTTGTTCCGCATCAAGTATGTGGACGGCCAACGCAGCCACTGTATCTCCTGGTGCCGATACCGCAGACGGTCGCGTGCACTTCACGCCGGCCAACCTGACCAACAAATTTCACCGTTCGCTCGAGCCCGCCGTTACCGGGCGTATTCTGCAGGCGACCTTTGCCGACGAGAAGTACTTTGCGCATCACAAGCACCTGCCCGACAATGAACATTTTGGCGATGAAGGTGCAGCAAACCATACCCGTTTGTGTCGCGATTACGGTGAAGCTGGTCTGGAACTGTTCGTGTATGGTCGCCATGCCTTTGATTCGAGCAAACCGCAGCCAAAACGCTACCCGGCTCGACAAACGCTGGAAGCGTGTCAGGCGATCGCGCGATTGCACGGGCTCGACGATGAGCAGGTTGTGTATATCCAGCAAAACCCGGATGTCATTGACCAGGGTGTATTCCATAACGACGTGATTGCCGTGGGCAATCAAAACGTGCTGTTTTTCCACGAACAGGCTTTTCTCAATAAAGCGGCAGCACTGGACGAAGTCCGCAGTAAGTTTGGCGAACACCCACTGCACTTTATTGAAGTGAAAACCGATGAGGTGTCCGTACAGGATGCCGTACAGACCTATCTGTTTAATACCCAAATCATCACCCTGCCTAATGGCGACATGACCATCATTGCACCTACTGAATGTCAGGAGAACGAGGCTGTCAGCCGCTATCTTGATAAACTGGTCACCCTGTCAACGCCTATTAAATCGGTGAATTATTTTGACGTGAAACAAAGTATGCGTAATGGCGGCGGTCCGGCGTGCCTTCGTCTGCGCGTTGCACTGGCAGAGCAGGAGCTGGCCGCGGTCAATCCAAATACGCTGATTAATGATGCACAGTTTGCGCGTCTGAATGCCTGGGTCGACAAGCATTATCGCGATGAGTTAAATGAAGATGCACTGCGTGACCCTCAGTTACTGACGGAATCCCGCACCGCACTGGATGAGCTGACGCAGATCCTGAAACTGGGGTCGGTCTACCCGTTCCAGCGCGATTAACTGCCAACAGAAATAAAAAGCCCGGGATAAACCCGGGCTTTTTTGTTTATTCCGTATCGGTACACAGCGTACCGGTTCCAAATGGACTGTCTGGTGGTACTTCAGCCTCATCGTCCAGATCATCCGCCGCTGCCGCAAAGCGATAACGGACAGAAGCACTGGCTTCACTTCCGGTTGACTGTGCAAACACCGCAACCACCGACTCATAGAATGCGGCATAGGCACGCGGATAACGCAGTTCCAGCGTGGCCTGGCCATTCTCATCGGTAACCGCATCGCCCGCAAAGCTGATGGTACCGATGATGCCCGGCGTCAGCTCATTATCCCCGTTGGTATCTTCACCGGCATCCAGAATACCGTTGGCGTTAATGTCCTCGTTTGAACATGACGCCGTGTAGCTTGGGATCCAGACATCACCTGTCCACGCCCAGAACCCTTTACGGTAAACACCGCCATTACTGAACTTGACCGGCGTTGAGGAGGCAGTCAGCGTAACCCCACTGACCGGACGACCTACCGAGTCAGATACAAAGACCGCAAACTCTTTCATGTAGGTGGCATTATCCGGCGAGATAATAAGGTTACCGGTACCCACCGACACGTCAAATGCGCGGCTACCCACCGTCAGCACAACAATGTCACTGATAGCAGTATTGCCTGAAATAGCCGCGGTAATTTCGACCGCGTCCTGACTGGTAACAGACCCTGAGGTAAAGACCGTTGACGCTACGCCATTGCTGTCTGTGGTCGCCTGCGACGGTGAAATCGATCCTGTGCTGGTATCGTTCACGTTAAAGGTGACCACTGCATTTTTCACCAGATTACCGTCTGCATCACGCACAATCGCCGTGATGGTGCTGGTCTGGCCGTCAGGGCCGATCAGGTCAGGGGTAGCATCAGCCTGAATCGTGGCCGGCTCTGTGGCGATAAACTCAATTTCGACACGCGCGGTGACCACAGGCTCGTCGTCTAAATTGTAGCCCGTTGCAGTAATGGCCGCGACGCCGGCATTATTTGAGCGAAGTGTAAAGCTGGCACGTCCGCTTGCATCTGTAGTATCGCTCTCGCCACTAACAATCTGGCCTCGCGATGTCGAGAACGTTACGGTACGTAAGTCTCGGGGACTGCCGTTCTGATTCCAGGTCACGGCAATTACCGTATCCTGATTCAGCGGTACGTCATCCGACGGCACCGTGGTAAAACTAAACTCGTCCTGCTGTACGGTCAGTGAGAAGCTGGCTGACGCATTCAGCGCTTCCGCGGTAATCGTATCTGCGCCCGACTCTGTCGCGGTATACTCTACCGTCGCCTGACCATTTGAACCGGTTGTCACCGTATCGGCGCTCAGCGTTCCGTTTCCGGCCGACACCGTGATCGCCTGGTTGGGGATCGCAACACCGTCGGAATCCTGAACGCGCAGGGTGTACTCCACCGTATCGTTGAGGATAACCGAGCTGGTACCGTTGATAGTCACTTCGGTACCAGAGATAGTGATATCCACCGTCTGCGACAATACGCCGGTCTGGGCGGTAACAGATACCGTGCGGTTGGCGGCATTATTCTGTGTTGACAGCAACGCGCGCGCCGTACCATCGGCTGCAGTGACCGGCTGAATCAGCTGTAGTTCAACACCGGCGTCATTACTGGCGAAAAAGCTGACTTCAACCCCTTCCATCAGCACACTTTGGGCATTTTTCACCAGTGCAATCAGCTCAACGCTGTCTGAGCCACTGGATGGCAACTGAACAGAACTGGTAAATAACTGCAGAATGGCCGGCTGCAGACCGCCGCTGCCACTGCCCGAGGAGCTGAACGTCGTGGTTCCCACCTCACCGCTTGGCAGGGTCGCGGTAATCTGGCCGTCACCGGCAGATTCGCCCACAGTAATACCGAGACGCGCAACGCCGTCGTCATCGGTTCGTGCTGTACCTGTGTCGTTGGTGAAATCAGCCAGAGCGGGATCACTCAGACTGAACGTAATCAGAGTATCCGTTACCGGATCACCATTACTGTCCTGCACCGTTGCGACGATTGTCAGCGGGTTATCCACGCTCAGGGCCCTGTCGGTATTCCCGTCACTGTCCTGCACCGTCAGTTCAACACTGATAGTCGGGTCATCTGTGGTGTCCCCATTGTTAGCAGGGGTGTCACTCCGTGACACTGAGCCGCCGCCACCGCAGGCGACAAGTAGGAGAAGTGCGCCAAACAGTGTCAGCGACTTTATCAATCCACGCATAATCGTTCCTGAACCTCTTCTTGTTAACAATTTTTTGGGACGTTTAACGTTTAAAAACGGTAAGAATCTGGCACACTACCCCGGCTACAAAAATATAAAATACAGGCACAGGGAATATTCATGTCTCAATCTGCACACAAATATAGTCTTACCGCCAGAATCTTTATCGGCATGGTTGCCGGAATCATAATTGGTGCGTTGCTCCAATTGCTCTTTGATGATAGCGGAGATTTAACTTTTTCGGTATTTGGATTCAGTGTTTCCACGTATGACATTCTTGTAGAAGGTATATTTTCCGCGCTCGGACAAATATTTATCGCCAGCCTTAAGATGCTGGTTGTCCCGCTGGTGTTTGTGTCACTGATTTGTGGTACCAGCACATTATCCGATCCGAGCAAGCTGGGCCGGCTTGGCGCGAAGTCTGTTGGCCTGTACGTTTTTACTACTGCCGTCGCGATTACACTGGCTATCAGTATGGGTCTTTTAGTATCGCCGGGAGAAGGACTGGACCTGAGTACCGACAACAGTTTCGAAGCTCAAACCCCACCGAGCTTATCGGAAGTGTTTGTTAACATGTTCCCGACCAACCCGATTAACTCCATGGCCGAAGGGAATATGCTGCAAATTATTGTTTTTGCAGTACTGTTCGGGATTGCGATGGCAATGACGGGCGATGCTGGTAAACGACTGAGCAATTTTTTCGAAGACGTGAATACCGTTATCATGCGTCTGGTCACTATCATTATGAACCTCGCACCTTACGGTGTGTTCGTTCTGATGGCCAAGCTGTTCGCCACAATCGGTGCAGACACTATTTTTAGTCTGGCTAAGTACTTCTTCCTGGTACTGATTGTGCTGCTACTGCACGGTGTCGTGACCTACTCGATTCTGCTGAAAACATTCACCGGGCTGAATCCTCTGACACTGCTGCGTAAAATGCGCGATGCTGCCCTCTTTGCCTTCAGCACATCAAGCAGCAGCGCTACCCTGCCCGTTACGATGGAAACGGCACGCAACAAGCTGGGTGTTGGTAACTCTGTGTCATCCTTTACCCTCCCGCTGGGCGCCACCATTAACATGGACGGCACAGCGATTATGCAGGGCGTCGCCACGGTATTTATTGCTCAGGTGTATGCGGTTGACCTGACGCTGGGTGACTACCTGATGGTCGTGCTGACCGCAACACTCGCGTCGATTGGTACTGCAGGGGTGCCGGGGGTTGGCCTGATTATGCTGGCAATGGTATTGCAGCAGGTAAATCTGCCGGTCGAAGGCATTGCGCTGATTATTGGTGTTGACCGGTTACTCGATATGACCCGCACCGCGGTGAATATCACCGGGGATTGTATGGTCTCGTTGGTTATTGCCAAAAGCGAAGGCGAACTGGACGAGGCCGTCTTTAATGACCTCGATGCCGGCGACAAAGAGGAAGATGTCGACTTCGAGCATTTTGACCGTAATGCATAACAGTAAAAAACGTGGCGAAAGCCACGTTTTTTCATCCGTTAAGCGCCTGCGCAGGATTAACGCTGACCGCTTTGTGGGCCGGGTATAAGGTCGCCAGTACACAGAGCACCAGCGCAACAACCACGGTCACTATCACATCCGATACAGCGAGTTCACTGGGCAGAAAGTCAATAAAGTAAATGTCTCCGGACAGCAGCCTGATGCCCAGAAATGATTCTGTCGCCGCCACAATCGCCGACAGATTGGGGGCCACTACTAAGGCCAGCGCGGTGCCACTGACAATACCGGTGATACCGTTTATCAGCCCCTGCAGCACAAACGTCTGTCGAATCAGCGCATCACTGGCTCCCATGGTTTTAAGGATCGCGATGGACGCCTGTTTTTCTCTGACCGCCATCACCAGAGACGACACAATATTGAAACATGCCACGGCGATCACCAGGGTTAATGCGATATAGACTACGCTGCGTACCAGTTGAATATCATCGTATAAATGACCCTGGGTACGGGTCCAGTCTGACATGTAGACCGCCTGAGGAAACGCATAGCCGATGTCGCGCATAACCTGCGGCGCGGAAAACGGATCATGCAGAGTAAACCGCAGGCCCTTGGCACCCGACAGAATGCCCGCCGCTTCAGAGGCTTTTCGCAGATGCATAAGCCCTACCGAATTATCCAGTTCTCCGCCGACAGACAATGCTCCGACAACCATAAGTGACACAGTTTCCGGCGCTTTAAACGACAAGTCTCCGGTCATTGCAGGAATGAGTAGCTGAACGGTATCGCCACGCTTTATTCCCAGCTTGGCGAGTAGTCCCTTGCCCAGCAAAATCCCGTCATCGGCCTGCGAGAATGCTTGCCAGTCGGCACTGTTTACCTGCTCTTTGAGCATCAGAGAGGAGGCTGTCGCGGCATCAAGCCCAGTGATCTCCGCGGCTTTCAGCTCCCCTTTAAACTGCACCATACCGGTTACTTTGGTATAGGGATGAACCTCGGCAACCCGGGGATCCTGCGCCAGCCGGTAGCGCTGCGCTTCCCAGTTTTCAATACCGGTATTGGTTGTACTGTAAAGTTCACCGTGCGGAATGATAGCCAGAATACGCTGTGTCAGTTCACGCTCAAACCCGTTCATCACGCTAAGCAAAACGATAAGGACAAAACAGCCCAGACCAATACCCAGTGTCGAAGAAAGTGTAATAAAGGACAGGAAACCACTCTTTCTGGCGCGACGAAAGCGCATCGCCAGTTCCCATGATAGCTTCACTCAGGCCTCCGTCAGTGACTCGGTGTACAATTCCCCATCCTGAATAGTCAGGACCCGGTCCATTCGTGCTGCCAGCTCACGGTCATGGGTCACCACCACAAAGCTGGTCCCCTGAGCCTGACTGAGCTCTGTCAGCAAGGCGTAGACTGCCTCTCCGGTTTTGTGGTCAAGGTTACCGGTTGGCTCGTCAGCAAGCACCAGCGAAGGCCCGGTCACCAGCGCACGGGCAATGGCAACCCGCTGGCGCTCACCACCAGACAACGCCGCAGGTTGGTGATGATGACGATGCGCCAGACCGACACGTTCAAGCAGCACCGCGGCTCTGTCGGTTGCTTCACTGGCTTTCATTCCGCCAATCAGTAATGGCATGGCCACATTTTCCAGCGCGGAGAATTCAGCCAGCAGATGATGAAACTGATAGATAAAGCCCATTTCACGATTGCGCATTGCCGCCAGCGCCGGGGCTGACATAGTTGCCAGTGACTGTCCTTTAACGCGGACGTCCCCCGATGTTGGGCGGTCAAGCCCGCCGAGAAGATGCAGCAATGTACTCTTACCCGATCCGGAGCTGCCCACAATGGCCACCTGTTCACCGGCAGACACAGAAAAAGACACGTTGTGAAGCACCCGGGTTTGGGTATCCCCGTCATGATAGGTTTTAGACAGATCGTTACAGACCAGAATGTCCTGCATGGCAATGAATCAACTGAGAGTAGATGTGTTGTCGAATGGTAACGCGTTAGACACGGTTTCGCTACGTCATAACAAGCGAAAAAGACATAAAAAATAAAGAGATGGTACGTAGGCGACATGCCCAAAATGGCGGAGCGGACGGGACTCGAACCCGCGACCCCCGGCGTGACAGGCCGGTATTCTAACCAACTGAACTACCGCTCCGGATTGTGGGGTGTAAAATGAAATGGCGGAGCGGACGGGACTCGAACCCGCGACCCCCGGCGTGACAGGCCGGTATTCTAACCAACTGAACTACCGCTCCAGGACCGAATTCATTTTACTCTGGGAAGATGGCGGAGCGGACGGGACTCGAACCCGCGACCCCCGGCGTGACAGGCCGGTATTCTAACCAACTGAACTACCGCTCCGCATATTTCCAGATTTTTCAGTGAGTTATAAGGTTAAGGTGATAACCCCTGCCCTCACTGCGGCGCAGATAATACGGTTTCACCCCTAGTGAGTCAATGGTTTTTTTTAATAAAATCGTCATCAGCGCGCTGTTTGACGGATTATTCGCCACACTGACCACTTTTGCGACAAAGCGAGTAAAAATGACAGCTAGACCTCGTCATTATCCTGCTTTTTTTTACCAAGCGGGAGCAGGCGCCTGAGCTTATCCACCAGGCCCGTTTTGGGCACTTCGCCGGCATCTTCTGCGCGCGCTGTTGCGCTGCGTGCGGCCCGCTTCCTTAACATCACAATGCCTATCACCATGCCGCCGACCAGCAAAATCGAGCCATTGACGGCCACCAGCAGGGTGACCAGCGTGCGGGTATCCATCTCATCTTCAGGCGGGCGTTCTGCAGGTGCTGGTGTCACCGGCACCGCATTCTGCGCATCGGGCATCAGCGCGTCACTGACCGTTTCCTCAGGCATCGTCCCGGTGCTCATGTCAGCCACCAGCGGGTCGATAATTTCCGGTTCGGGGGCTTCTGCCAGAAAGGTATATTCGGGCACATCAAGAATGAAATCCCGGCCATTTTTCGTCGTACCGTATGCGGTAAGTTTTACCCGAAAGATCCCTTCTTCATACGCAGCAATAAGGTGCTCTCTGACGTTATCACTGGGCTTGGTCAGGGAGAAGTTCTGGATATCGCCATTGGGGAAACGAACCTTGCCATCAACCAGCAGTGAGCTGATGTCTACCAGATCACGATCAACATCAATGACCAGTTTATGGTAACCATCGCCGCCCCCATTCACCTCGGCATTCACACTGACCGGATTAGGATACAAACGCAGAAGCTCGGTCTGCTGCTCACGGCTGAATAGCGGCGTGCTGACCCTGAAGACAGGACGCCATTCACCCGGCGCGATGGAGAGGTTGAACTGGCCTGTGAAAACACCGTCGAGGGGGGCTTCATCCATGCCGCGACCATTATCCTGGAACGTTGCAATCAGCTGACTGTCAGCGCCGAAATTGTCGAAATTAGGGTTGTTGGTGCTGATAAGCTCAATCGTCAGTTCAACAACATCGCGAAATTCTGCATCTTCGATGGCCTCACCGGCATTGGTCAGATACGCAGTAGACTTGAGGATTTCGCCTGAAAATACAATCGGAGGCAACGGATCCGCATGCAGCTCAATGTCAGACACGACCATCACACGGCTGTTCGGTAAGATTCGACCGACCGCCTGCCACGGACCCGGGACCGGGTTCTTTATCCGCACCATGTCGTAGGTCTCAGCGTCAAACCACTGGATCCGCCCTTCTTTGTCTTCGTTATCTACCTGACTCTGGAATATTTTCGAGCCATCCGGACGCACCAGAACAACGGGCACGGAGCCGTATTCCCGAAAGAACACCATGGTGACTTCGTCCACTTTGTAGTCGATGCGGAAGCGGTTCTTGAGCAGCTCGATCGCATTTTCGTACTCGCTGCCCAGGGTACTGATTGGCGACACAACAGGCGCTGAGTCCCCCTGCGCCTGCCCGGCTTCATCGGTCTGCTGTAACGCAAAAACGCCTGTACTGAAGAGTAAGGCTGTCAGTAGTGAGCCGAACTTCGTCACCCGAACTCCCGTTATTCTGTCGTTTGTGCCTGCCGCCACAAACAGTTACCAGCACTGTTTTCAACAATATCCAAACGTGCCTCGTGTTGTGCTAATTCATCGGCAGATGCCTGAATTACCTTTAATTTATTTCCGTTGCGGGTAACCCGCCGAATGCCTCCGGCCTGGTCGTTGTCATCGCCCGCCGAGCGTCCCGCAAGATTAAGTGCGGTTTGCCCGCCGGTCATCAGCAGATACACATCAGCCAGAATTTCGGCATCCAGCAAGGCGCCGTGTAGTGTACGGTGGCTGTTATCGATGCCATAACGTTTACACAATGCATCCAGGTTGTTTTTCTGTCCCGGGTGCATCTGACGCGCAAGAACGAGGGTATCCAGCACACTACAGATGGCATCTGTTTTAATCGTGCGGGTGGTTGGCTCCATCGCAAACTCATGATCCATGAAACCGACGTCAAATGGCGCATTGTGGATCACCAGTTGCGCCCCTTTAATAAAGGAAACAAAGTCCTGGGCTACGTCGGCGAATACCGGTTTATCAGCAAGAAATTCATTGGTGATCCCGTGTACCTCAATGGCTTCCTGCTCAATATGACGTCCGGGATTAATGTACACATGGAAATGGTTGCCGGTGAGTTTCCGGTTGATGAGTTCCACACACCCTATCTCGATAATGCGGTGTCCTTCTTTCGGTTCGATACCGGTGGTTTCCGTATCTAGTACTATCTGACGCATTGACTCAGCCTGCTGTTATCAAAATTTATTGCCTGCCAGAGCGGTGGCAATGTCACAAACAAGTCCGTAGTATATCAGCCCCGCCGCGACAGGCTATGGTCAGTTTAAAAAAGGAGTCAGCGTGACGAAAAAAACGGTTGAGGTGTATACCGATGGTTCGTGCCTGGGAAACCCGGGTCCGGGCGGTTATGGCGCCGTACTGATTTATAAAAAGCACCGTAAGGAACTGTCTGACGGTTTTGCCTGCACCACCAACAACCGCATGGAGCTGATGGCCCCCATTGCGGCGCTGAACAGTCTGAATGAGGCTTGCCAGGTAGACATTACCACTGACAGCCAGTATGTAAAAAATGGCATCAATCAGTGGATCCATAACTGGCGAAAAAACGGCTGGCGGACGGCCGATAAAAAGCCGGTAAAAAATGCTGACCTATGGAAACAACTGGACGAAGCCGTATCCCGCCACACGGTGACCTGGCACTGGGTAAAGGGCCACAGTGGACATCCTGAGAACGAGCGTTGTGACACCCTTGCCCGCGACGCCGCCAGCAACAATCCGACGCAGACTGATCCGGGGTTCAGTCCGCAGTAGCGATTACCAGCGTAACAGGAGTTTGCCGCAGGTCTGATTATCCTCCAGCCGCTGGTGAGCTGTTGCCGCGTCTGCGGCATCATACACGGTATCGACATTCACGCTCAGCTCGCCGCTTGCAAACGCACTATAGCAGTCGCGATGAAATGCACTGACGAGCTGTGTTTTGTAGTCATCGCTGCGGTTTCTGAGTGTCGAGCCTTCAATTTTCGCCCGCTTCCCCAGCAACAGTGCCATATCAAGCTTGTCGGCATAGCGGCCAGCCAGCATGGCAAGACAGACAATATGCCCATCCCGCTTGAGTACAGACAAATTGCGATTGAGGTAATCCCCGCCCACCATATCGAGCACCATATCCACGCCATCTGGCCATTGCTCATTCAGCACTTGCGCAAAATCATTCTGACGGTAGTTGACAGTGAGCACCGCTCCCGCCTGACGGCACTGCGCCAGCTTGTCGTCTGAAGACGCGGTTGTCGCCGCCTCTACCCCAAAAAAGCGACACAGTTGCAGTGCTGCCAGACCAACCCCACTGGCGCCCGCATGAATAAGCACACGCTGGCCGCGCTCGATACCAGCAATGGTTTTCAGACACTGATACGCGGTAAGAAATACTTCGGCCAGTCCGGCAGCGTCAACAAGACTGATGTTATCCGGAACGCCAAGCAGGTGGTGCGCATTAACGATGACCTCTTCGGCATAGCCGCCTCCTGCCACCAGTCCGCACACCCTGTCGCCTGCGCGCCACTGTCCGACGTCATCAGCTACCTCGGTGACCACGCCGGATACTTCCAGCCCGAGGATGTCACTCTCTCCGGGCGGTGCCGGATAACGGCCCTGACGTTGCAGGGTATCTGCCCGGTTTACACCGGATGCAGCGACCTTTACCCGCACCGTGCCAGCGCGCAGCACAGGCGCGGTGGTCTCTGCTACGCAGAGGTCTGACGGTGCCGGACCGCCGTACTGGATATAACGCATAGTCACCTTCGCTTACGGTTGGAATTACGCTGATTACGTGCAGTACAACCGGCAGGGTCACTAGTTCAGCGATTCGCCTTCCGTTATACTGCGCGCCAATTAAGTAGAATCAGGTTACCACAACATGTCAGCCACCGTCATTTTACACGCCGGCCGTGATAAATCCCTGCGCCGCCGCCATCCCTGGGTTTTCGCCAGCGCCATTGCCGCGGTTAAAGGCAAAGCCCGTAGCGGAGATACCGTTAACGTTGTCAGCGACAAGGGCGAGTGGCTGGGTCGCGGCGCCTACTCACCCGAATCTCAAATCCGCGTGCGTATATGGACATTCGAACAGGACGAAGCCGTGGACAATGCATTTTTCCTGCGTCGTCTGGACGATGCGCTGGCCCTGCGACAACGGCTGTTTGATCCGGCACTGACCAACGCTTACCGTCTTATTGCATCGGAATCTGACGGATTACCCGGTATCACCGTTGACCGCTATGACAATGTGCTGGTGTTACAACTGTTAAGTGCCGGTGCGGAAAAACACCGCGATAAACTGGTGTTCGCACTCAGGAAAAAAGTGCCTGATGCGGTTATCTACGAACGCAGTGACGTCGACGTGCGCGAGAAAGAGGGCCTGCCAGCAGTGACCGGGGTCATCTCAGGCGATGTACCGGACAGAGTGACCGTGACAGAAAACGGCATGAAAATTCTGGTTGATGTGAAGAACGGTCACAAAACCGGGTTTTATCTGGACCAGCGTGACAGTCGTCTTGCCGCACGTCGCTACGCAGACAAGGCGAGTGTTCTTAACTGCTTCAGCTACACCGGCACGTTCGCGTGTGCAGCCCTGTCAGGTGGCGCCACCCATGTCACCAACGTAGACGTGTCTCAGCCTGCCCTCGATATTGCCCGGGAACATGTTCAGATAAACGGGTTTTCTGAGCAGCAGGTGACCATGGTGAATCAGGACGTGTTTGAGGCGCTGCGCGATTATCATCGTGCCGGCACGCAGTTTGATATGGTGATCCTCGACCCGCCAAAGTTTGTCGACAGCAAAGCTTCTCTGAATCGCGCATCAAGAGGCTATAAAGACATTAACCTGTATGGTATTCACGCCGTAAAACGCGGAGGTCTGTTGCTGACCTTCAGTTGTTCCGGTCTGATGCCGGCAGAGTTGTTTCAGAAAATTGTGGCTGACGCCGCGCTGGATGCCGGCCGGACCATAAAAATTATCGAGCGTCTCAGTCAGGCACCAGATCATCCGGTGATTGGCAGCTTTCCCGAGGGCTATTACCTGAAAGGGCTGATTTGCGAGGTGATTTAGGCCTCACCAAAGGCAATCAAACGCCGCACCACAACGGGTGGTGCGGTGTTGTCCTAATGAAGTCGCTTACTTCATTTCTGAAATTTCTACCCCGATGGTACAGCTGCCTTCGGTTTCCGGCATACAGCGAACGACCGTTGCGACAGCTGACAACGACGGTATCTGTGAGCTGTTTGAGTCGATGGCTACCGTGACTTCGGTACCCACTTCAATAGAAGGCTCGGCGACCTCCAGTGACATTCCGGTTGCACTGATATCTTTACAGACGGCCTGTAAAGTACGGCTGGACTCTTCGTCATTCACCTGAATCTGACACGGTGAATTCACCATCATCCTGAAAAAGTTACGCTTATCGTCGTATCCCAACATACCTACCTCTCCTAACCTCGGTATTGTGAGCCTTTGTTTATGCGCCAGCGCCCCTTTTTCTAAAGACGTTTTGGCGAAATACTAAACCGTTATAGGTTGCCCGGACGCGCTTGTCAATGGACGTGTTACGCATCCCTGATAAAAGCATAGACCGGTTCTGTTAAAAGTCTTCCAAATAATTGACGATCCGTTTGGCAGAAATAGGATAGGCGGTCCCAAGCTGCTGAGCGAACAGCGAAACACGCAGTTCTTCCAGCATCCAGCGCACCTCGACGAGTTCTGCCGGTTGCTTATCTGCGGGATACTTACCTTTGACTTTTTCCCATTGCACCACCACTTTTTCAATGGTCATCTGCTGCAGCCGGTCACGGTTAGGATCAACGGGCAACTTTTCCAGTCGGCGTGCCAGGCCTTTTACATAGCGGTTCCAGTCATCCAGACGCACTGCCCCGATGTCTGAGACAAAACCCGGATACACCAGCGACGCCAGGTGCGCCTTACAGTCTCCCAGCGCGTTAACCATCGCCAGCGGCACATTACCTTTCATTTGTTTCTGACACTGGTGCGCCAGTGTCAGTCCCTGTTCGACCTTTTGCGCAATCTGCAGCACTGTGTCGTTAATCTCACCGCGCACTTTATCGACACAGCGGTCAAAGTCCGCTTTACTGCGAATGTCATGACCGATGTCGCTGGCATAGGCCGATACCAGGGCATCAATACCCGCGAGGATACAGTCGTCGATTAACGCTTTTACCTGGCCAAACGGGTTGAAGTACAAACCGAGCTTGGCTTTGTTCGGCAGCTTCTCCTGCAAATACCGAAGCGGTGATGGCATCGCATTTTTTATCAGCACATTGACCCCCTGCCGATGCAGCCTGCGCGCCTTCTCAGGTTCGTCAATCAGCTCAATGTCGGCATGTTCTCCGCGCGCGACCAGCGCCGGATAAGCCTGAACCTCGAAGCCAGCCAGTGACTGGGTAAAGCTTTCCGGCAGGCTGTCAAAGTCCCAGTCAGTGATATTTTTGCGTTCCAGTTCAGGCGTTGCCGCCGCTTCAAAGGTTTCCTGTACCTGCCCCTGGCACTGTTGTTTTAGCTGGTGTAAATCATCACCCCGGGCAATGATCTGCTGTTTATCGTTCACCACCGCAAAATGCATAATCAGGTGGCGTTCAAGCTGGGACAGATTCCACTCATCCTCTGCAATATCCACTCCGGTCATGCGTTTGAGCTTAAGGCTAACCGCTGCCAGCAAGGACACCGGGCGCCCCTGCTTATCGGTCTGACTGATATCTGCCAGACAGGCGTCAGCAAAATTTGGCGCGGGTACGAAGTTACGCCGGAGCCGCTTGGGCAAGCTTTTTATCATTGCGACGATACGTTCATGACGCAGTCCCGGCACCTGCCAGTCAAAACCAATATCTTCTACCTGGTTGAGCAACGGCAGCGGGATCATCACGGTCACGCCGTCATCATCGGCATTGGGTTCAAAGTGATAACGCAATGGCAGGGTAATATTGCCCTGACGCCACTGGTCAGGAAACGCCTGCGCAACCGCCATTTCAGGCTGCTGACGGTAAACATCCTGCTCGGAAAGTTTCAGGCTGTCTTTATCTTTGAGCTGTTTAAACCATTTTTTAAAGGCCGCTTCGTTATTGACGTCAGCAGGGATTTTTGACGCGTAAAAGTCAACCAGTTGCTGTTCATCCACCACCAGGTCACGCCGACGGGTCTTTTGTTCCAGCTCGTCGACTTCTTCAAGCAACGCCTGATTGTGACTCAGAAAGTCATAACGCAGCCGGGTCTCACCGGCGATCAGGGCTTCGCGGATAAACAGGTCATGACACACCACCGGATCGAGCGTGCTGTAGACAACCTGACGCCGCATGACGATAGGCAGTCCAAACAGCGTGACTTTCTCCCAGGCCATAACCGCGCCCCGCTTTTTCGACCAGTGAGGCTCGCTGTAACTGGACTTGGTGACGTGTTTTGCCAGTGACTCCACCCATGCGGGGTCGATACGCGCAGCCATTCTGGCAAACAGCCTCGACGTTTCCACCAGCTCTGCTGCCATCACCCATTTGGGCTGCGATTTGGCAATGTCTGAGCCGGGGAAGATCATAAATTTCGTATTCCGGGAGCCCAGATATTCGCGGTCTTTGTCTTTCATCCCGAGATGTGACAACAATCCGCTACACAATGCCTGGTGTACTGCTGCATAGTCCGCTTCCTGACGGCTGATCCCCATCCCCAGCTCAGCGACCGCTTTTTTCAGCTGACTGACGATATCCTGCCATTCGCGCATCCGCAGGTAGTTAATAAAGTGGGTTTTACACCATTTTCGAAGCTGATTCTGACTGAGTGCCGACTGTTGCTCACGAAATGCTTTCCACAGATTAAGAAGACTGATGAAATCAGAATCCTTGTCGGCAAACGCGCTATGCTTTTCATCCGCCTGCTGGCGTTTTTCCTGTGGCCGCTCGCGGGGATCCTGAATCGACAGCCCGGCTGCAATCACCATCACCTCACTCAGGGCATTGGTGGTTTCCGCCTCAATCACCATGCGCGCATAGCGAGGGTCAATTGGCAGTCTGGCGATTTTCCGTCCCAGCGGGGTGAGCACCGGCCGGCCTTTTTTGCGCGCCATGGCTTCAATTTCTTCAAGTAACCGGAAACCATCATTGATGTTGCGCCCGTCCGGCGGCTGGACAAACGGAAACGCACTGATATCACCAAGTCCCAGTGCCAGCATTTGCAATATAACCGAGGCCAGGTTGGTTCGCAGAATTTCCGGATCAGTAAACTCGGGCCTGCCAAGGTAATCTTCTTCGCTGTACAAACGAATACAAATACCGTCCGAGACCCGGCCACAGCGCCCTGCCCGCTGGTTGGCTGACGCCTGGGACACCGGCTCAATCGGCAAGCGCTGAACCTTGCTTCTGGCACTGTAACGTGAAATACGTGCCATCCCGGGATCGATAACATATTTAATTCCCGGCACCGTCAGTGAAGTTTCTGCCACGTTGGTCGCCAGTACAATACGCTGCCCGGTGTGCGACTGAAAAATGCGGTTTTGCTCGCTGGCCGACAGTCTTGCATACAAGGGCACAATCTCAGTATTGCGGTACTGCTGACGCATCAGTGCATCCTGGGTGTCACGAATTTCCCGTTCGCCACTGAGAAAAACCAGAATATCGCCGGGCGCCTCATTACGCAGTTCATCAACCGCCGCAACAATGGCGTCGGTCTGATCAATATCGTCACCCAGCTCCTCAGGCGGCCGGTATCGGATTTCTACCGGGTAAGTACGACCGCTGACCTCAATGATCGGGGCATCGTTGAAGTGACGGGAAAAACGTTCAGGATCAATGGTCGCCGAGGTAATAATCAGTTTCAGATCGGGCCGTTTCGCGAGAAGTTGTTTGAGGTAGCCGAGAAGAAAATCAATGTTCAGACTACGCTCGTGCGCCTCGTCAATAATGATGGTGTCATACTGATTGAGGAAACGGTCGCTTTGCATCTCTGCCAGTAGCATTCCGTCGGTCATCAGTTTAACGTAACTGTTTTCACTGACCTGGTCAGAAAAACGAATTTTAAAGCCCACTTTTTCACCCAGCGGGGTATTCAGTTCTTCTGCTATGCGACTGGCGACGCTTCTGGCGGCAAGCCGCCGTGGCTGGGTATGGGCAATCAGCCCATCAACACCACGCCCCAGTTCCAGGCAAATTTTGGGTAACTGCGTGGTTTTCCCTGACCCGGTTTCACCGGCGACAATCACAACCTGGTGACCGGCGATCGCGGCTTTGATGTCATCCTTCCTGTCGCTGACAGGTAACGGTGGGTACGTGACCGCGGGCAGGTGTTTTTGTCGGTGTTCACGTGCAGTCCGGGAGGCCGTAATATCGTTCATCAGGGCCTGCAAGGTTTCATCATCTGTGCTGAGCGTATTGCCTGCCTGCTTGCTTAATTGTGTCAACCGACGCGACAGGCGAAACCGGTCCCGCCCCAGGCATTCAGAAAGCTGTGATCTTAGCTGTGATAACGGGATTAACTCAGCATGCGAACTCGACAAAATTTTCTCCTTCCTATCAGATGGTCGTCGATCCTAGAAGAAGTGGACGCACGGATCCACTGTCAACAATAAACCTGAACGCCAGCACAACAGTAACGTGACGACAGAAATACAGACGTATCGGTGTATTGGATTAGAGCCTGTTGACCTTTGCTGTATAATTTTGCAACGATTGTGCGGCATTTCTGCAACGAAGCGCGATTGTGGTGTAGTTTCTCTACATGAATGAGTGCTGAGGCAGCAAAAATGCCGCACAATCGTTGCCCAAAGGGTTCGTCCTAAACGCTTTTTACTCATTGTTGCTTATTTTTGACTTAATACATTAGGCCTGCAAATAAGCGCCGCGATTAAAAAGCGTTTAGTTAGAACAAAATTCATACAGCAAAGGTCAACAGGCTCTAGTGTTCTTCACCCAGCAGATCGACCGGCGCCGAGGCAAATCGGGGGTAATTAAACACAATAGCGGCAATGCCAAATACGAAAATCAGCATGGGATACCAGCTGTATGGGGTAATGGCAAGTGGCGAAATACCCACCACCGCGGCGGCACTCAGCAATTGTGCGCCATACGGAACAAGCCCCTGAAATGCACAGGAAAACACGTCCAGCAGACTGGCCGTGCGGCGCGGGTCGACGCCGTACTGGGCGTTAAGATCCCTGGCGATGGGCCCTGCCGTAACAATCGCAATGGTATTATTCGCCGTCGTAATATCCAGAAAACTGACCAGCCCGGCAATACTGAATTCAGCACCGCGTTTACTACGAACCCGCCTGGTTAACATGCTGATAAGCCAGGTAATACCGCCATTGGCGTGCATCAGCGCCACAATGCCGCCAATGGTAATGGCGATCATGGCAAGGTCCTGCATCCAGCCCATGCCTTTTTGTACTGTTTCCATCACGGTAAGCAGATCCATCTGTTGCTGCGCCAGTCCAACCAGTGCGGCACTGACAATGCCTGTAGTCAGCACCAGGATCACATTCAGTCCCATCAGCGCACTGGCAATAATCAGCAGATAAGGCAGCATGCGCCACGCATCATACGCACGGGCATCGGGCACGCTGGCAACATCTACCGGAATAAACAGCAGCAGGGCCAGCGTGCACACAGAGGCGGGTACCGCCACCAGCAGGTTTGCCCTGAACTTGTCTTTCAGATTCACGCCCTGACTACGCGTAGCAGCAATCGTGGTGTCTGACACAAAAGACAGGTTGTCTCCGAACATGGCGCCACCGACCACAATGCCGAGCAGCATTTCGACCGGCAGGTTCAATGAGGTGGCCAGACCGGCACCAATCGGCGACAGTGCGGTGATGGTTCCCATCGACGTGCCCATAGCAAAAGAAATAAAACAGCAAATCAGAAAAAGGCCCGGCAGGATAAGCGTTTCAGGAACCACAGTCAGTGCGAAGTTCACCGTAGCGTCACGGGCACCAATATCAATAGTGAGCGCATAAAAGGCACCGGCCAGCAGGAAAATCAGCACCAGCAAAATAATATTATGATCGCCGCCGCCACGACAAAAAATGTGCAGCTTTTCAGTAAATGATAGTCGCTCGTCCTTAGGATTAATGAACAGTGCCAGACCGGCACTGATAAAAAATGCCACCAGAATAGGCATCGCCGTAATGTCTTCGGCTACAACGCCGGTCGCCACAATCAGGCACACAAACAAAAAAATAGGCGCCAGCCCCATCAGGTTGGCCTTACTTGCGGTACTCACAGACATTAAAACTCTCTTGCAGCATTACACCGACGGCAAGGATAAGGGGTTTTACTGAGGTGTCAAAGAAAAGCATTCGAAAGAAAGGCCCGCGCCTTTCTCTCGCATGCAGAACGCGGGTGTGGGGTGAAACTAGCTTGCCACCTTCTGGTGATAGCCATCACGAAGCTGCACATCAATGGCTTTTAGTACACTGGTACGGTTGATCGTGCCAAGCAATACGCCATCATCATCCACAACGGGGTAAACCCGTGGTTTCTCTTTGATGAGTAGCTGCGCAAGTTCTATCACCGACATATAGGGTTTAATCGTGAGTGCTGGTGTTCGCATGATGTCAGCAACGCGGCACACCTGCTCGCGGTAATAGCTGGACTCGATCATCCGTGCAATACAATCCTGTTCAGACAGGAAACCAACCACCTTACCTTTATCATCAATGACAGGGCCACCTGTCTGGCCGCTTCGCAATAGTGTTTCGACTGCCTCAGCAACCGGCATTTGCAGTCCCAGTTTTACCGGGTGTGTGTTCATGTAGTCGCTGACCTGAAGTGATTCCATCTTGCCTCCCCGCACATTCACCAGCGCGCTGGTGACCTGCGTTATTGTTATAGTGGGTTACTCTGACCGCCCGCGGTAAACCTTCTCTGTGAGTCAGGGTTACCGGGACGACCTGTGGCACTGATTACAGCCCACACTTCAAGCCTAGATGGTGTCTTTTAAAACGGCTATTTTTTTACCGTTTTTTTTAACTCTGGATTGTCCTCTGTCAATACCATCAGGGTGTGAGCTGTCCGCTCTCACTGATGTCCTTATAAATGCCGATGACGTAGTTACCGTCGCGATCAACGCTTGCCCGGTACATACCCGCCGAATTAAATGGCATAGCAATATTGCCACGTGCGTCGATCGCAATGATACCGCCATCACCGCCAACCCCTGCCAGTACCTTATTGATCACCGTATCTGCGGCCTCATTAAGCGGCACACCCTGGTACTTCATACGCGCGCAAATATCTGCTGCGACGTTGTAGCGAATAAAATACTCACCGTGGCCGGTCGCCGACACTGCACAGCTGTCGTTGTCGGCAAATGTGCCCGCGCCAATAACCGGCGAGTCACCGATACGGCCATACCGTTTCGCCGTCATCCCGCCGGTAGACGTTCCTGCGACAATATTGCCGTCTTTGTCCAGCACGACCGCGCCGACGGTGCCAAACCGCTCGTTCCCCTGCTGACCTCCGCTATCCAGCCCGGCTTTTTCCATGCGCGCTTTAACACGTAGCAGCGCCTTATGACGAAACTCGGTATCAAAAAGGTGATTATCAACCGGTGCCAGTCCCTGAGACTCGGCAAACGTTTCCGCGCCTCTGCCCGCCAGCATGACATGTGGTGACGCTTCCATTACGCGCCTTGCCGCCTCAATCGGGCTGCGTATGGTTTTTACTCCCGCCACTGCCCCGGCATTACGGGTACCGCCATGCATCAGCGACGCATCCAACTCATGTTCACCGTCATAGGTATACACGGCGCCAATACCGGCATTAAACAGTGGCGATGATTCGAGGATCTGAATAGTTTCAACCACGGCCTGTTCACCCGGCGCGCCGGCTTTTAATAACGCATAGCCATGACTGACCGCATCCTTTAGCGTCGTCAGATAGGCTTTTTCCTGCTCCGGTGTCATATTTTCCTTAAGAATAGTGCCCGCACCACCATGAATGGCAATGGCAACCTGTGGCGGCGTGTCTGCCCAGGCAGAAAACGCAATAAGACTGGCCGTCAAAAGTGCTGATAGCGATTTGTACATTTTGGCTCCCGTTCGTCGTTGTTTTCTGTCACCCTACTTGGTCAGGTGAGCAATAGCATCTGCAAATGCGCTTAACCGCTGATCTCATAAGACAAAGTTATCCTGCCAGATCATAGTAGCGTATCTGCCTGACAGGGTTGGCGTGCGTTCTGCCAGCGTGTACACTCGCGCACCATTGATTGCTGTTATCGAGTATGACAGAGTCACTACTCGGTTTACTCCTGAATAAATAACAACACCGGCATCCCATGCAAGCACCTACTCTTCTCTGGCACGACTACGAAACCTTTGGCGTCAGCCCCAAAAAAGATTTGCCGTGCCAGTTTGCGGCTATCAGAACCACTCTGGATCTTGAAGAAGTAGACCGGCCGATCAACATCATGAGCCAGATTGCCAACGATTACTTACCGCATCCCGACGCCTGTCTGGTCACAGGTATCACACCGCAGCAAACCCTGCGAGACGGGATGATTGAAGCTGAGTTTGCCCGGCAGATATACGCACAGATGGCCATGCCGAACACCTGCGTTGTCGGTTATAACAGTATCCGGTTTGACGATGAGGTAAGCCGCTACCTGTTTCACCGCAACTTTTATGACCCGTATGCCAGAGAGTGGCGCAATGGCAACTCTCGCTGGGACATTATTGACCTTGCCCGGGCGTGCTATGCCCTGCGCCCGGATGGCATTACCTGGCCGGTAAAAGATGACGGCAGCCCGAGTTTCCGGTTGGAGGAACTGACCGCCGCAAACGGGATTGAGCACGGTGATGCACACGATGCATTATCAGATGTGCGGGCAACCATCGGCCTTGCCCGCCTCATAAAACAACAGCAACCCAAGCTTTTTGACTATGCGTTTTCACTGCGCATGAAGCAGAATGTTTTGCGTCAGATTGACCTGAGCAAACCGTCTGTATTGCTGCATGTCTCATCTAAACTGCCGGCCCGTCACGGCTGCACTACCTGGGTGATGCCGCTTACCATGCACCCGAACAATCCAAACGCCGTGATTGTGGCCGACCTGTCCCGTAATCCGGACATTTTATTGCAGGCCTCACCTGAGATACTGCGCAACAACCTGTATGCCAAATCTTCAGAGTTGGACAGTGAGGACGACCGTCCCGGTCTGAAGCTGATCCACATAAACCGCTCGCCGTTTATTACAACCGGCAAGGCCATGACACCTGAAAATGCACAGCGACTGGGGCTTGATCGCGATACCTGCCTGGCCAACTTTAAGCGGCTTGCGGCTGCCAGCGGTCTGGCTGAAAAGGTGACGGCGGTTTACAGCGACAGCATGGAAGACGCAGAGGAAGATGTCGACTTTGCACTGTACAGCGGCGGCTTCCTGAATAATGAAGAGCGTAGTTGGTGCGATCAGGTCATTAACGCGGATCCGGACGCATTAGCCGGGCTGGCAGAACTGACACAAAACACACGCTTGCGGGCACAGCTGTTCCGCTATCGCGCGAGAAACTACCCGCACACCCTGACTATGGACGAAATGCAACGATGGCAGCGTCACCGTCAGGCAAGACTGACCGACCATCAGTCTGACGCCTCAATCAACCTGGAACACTTTATGGTAAGGCTCGAATCACTTGCCCATGAGGTCGCAGACAACCCGGATAAACAGGCGATATTGCGTGCACTGTATCAATACGCCCAAAACCTTTGACCTGCGACGGCGATACGCTATACATTACACTTAAGGTCCCGCGGGACTGGCCGATACAACAATAACTCTCACACGTGTTGATGGAAGTAGTGATGAAAGGCGTACAGTTACATTTTGACGATGCAGATAACGCACTCGAATTAACCCTGAAACCGGCCGAGTTCGAGGCAGAGCTCAAAACTGCAGACATATTCAGCCTGATCACTGAAAACGGCTACGACCGACTGTACATCTCCGAATCCAGTGTTAAAGCGGCCTGCGAGAAAGCCAATCACTTTTTCAAAACGAAAGACTTAACCGACGTTGTCGAAAAGATTGGTGAACGTCGCAACGCCGAGGTCGAGTTTCGTATCCCAGAGGACGCCATGGTCGCCACCGTGGTGCTGACGACCCCTTATGGCGGCAAACTGCCTACCGTTGACACCATTAAAAAGCTGGCCGTTAAGAATAACATCAAGCGTGGTCTTGGCGTTAAACGCATTGAAGCATTGCTGCTGGAAGCCAAAAGTGCTCCACAGGGCGCAATTATCGAACAAATAGTCGCTAAAGGTCTTCCACCCCGCGACGGCAGACCGTCTAAATTCGTCCCTCTGGTGCCTAACGCACTGGAGCGGGTACTGCGTCCTCAGACCGGTAAAGATGGCCGCGTCGACATGCGTAACCTGGGTGAAGTCATTTGCGTCAAGGCCAATACCGAGGTGCTTAAGCGTACCGCGCCGACGAAAGGCAGGACTGGGTTCGACGTACGAGGCAATGTACTGGAAGCCAAGACAGGCGACTGGCTGGACTTTAAAATGGGTAGCGGAACTGAAGTCAGCCCGAAAAATGAAAACATTCTTATCTCATCTATCGCCGGCATGCCGAAATACCAGAACCAGGTGATGAATATTGATGACACCTTCATCAGTAACGGGGTTAATGTGGGTACCGGCCACGTCAACTATGAAGGTGCCGTGCTGGTTAACGGCGATGTTACTGAAAAAATGGTTATCAAGGCTAAAGGCGATGTCACCATTAACGGCTTTGTAGAGTCAGCCTATATCGAATCGGGTGGCGATATCATTGTCACCGAAGGTGCCATGGGTAAAGTGAATGAACAGGCAGCTGAATTCAGTTGTCAACTGGTCGCCGCCGGCAGCATTCATGTACAGCATGGTCAGGGAATCGATTTAAAATGCGGCCAGAACGTGACGGTTACCCGACAGCTTGCCTACAGCCGGATATTTTGTGGTGGTTCAGTAACAGTTGGCCAGGTTGATAACCCGCAGGGTAACCTGTTTGCCTGCGAAATTATCAGTCAGGATAAAATTATTGCAGGTACGCTGGGGGCGGTCTCCGGCAGTACCTTAAAAGTCGACTTCAGCAGTGGTTATAACCTGTTGCTGGAGCGGCGTGATGCACTGGAAGACCTGTTAAAACAGCTTCGTGACAACAATCACCGTCATAAAGAAAAAATCAACATCATTAAAAGTAAGCAGGTACCTGCCGAGCTACGTCCAAGAGTAGATGAAGTCATCGACCTGTATAAAAGTGAGAGTGCTCTGCTGAACTGGATAGAAACACGTATGCTGGAAATGAAAAATGCCAAGGATGCGTACCAGAATAGTATTGGCCTGGTGGCAAATAAAAAGCTGTACTCCGGCGTCACCGTAAAGCTGAACAACCGGTCATGGCGCTCTGAGCGAGAGTACCAGCGTGCCAAAGTTTACTACGAGTCGCATCAGTGGCACTACGAGCCGTTGGTGTAACACAACGGCCATTTTTGTGAAGCGGGTCATCCGAATACCTGCTGATTTATATCGGGTATACAATACCCACGTCCGACGGGTACAACGCCGCGTACCCTTATAAGAGACACGCTGGCAGTGAAAACTATTACCTACGCAGTAATTGCGCTGTTTTTTGGGCTACTGACTGATATTTCCTCTACATCGTACATTTACGGCGTGCTCTGCCCTGTCCTCACCACGGTTTTCACGCTATTTGTGGTATTCAGGTTATTGCCCTCAATTAAAGGATCTGGCGGAAGCGGCGGTGATGGCGGCAGCGGCGGCTTTTTCGGTGGAGGTGGCGGCGGTGACTGCGGTGGTGATGGTGGTGGCTGTTAGCAAATAGCCTTAATGCCCCTACTCGTTCCCCTTTGATTCTGTATCACGCTTCGCCTGCAACAACGCAATTTTTGCCTTTACAACCTCTGGCATCGCTTCACCGTTATGCGCTGTCATGTTCACGGGCACCTGTCTGCCTATGGCGTTTAACATCGCGTCAAATGGCTGCACACTGCCCCGGTGAAGCACCGCCACGCGAGATACGGCCTTGGCATGAAGCGTGTCTGCGGCCATAAAGTTATGTTCCAGATACAGATACTTTTTATCCCAGTGCAGCAGCGAAGTGCGCACCGTGATTTTTTTCATCGGCGGTATTTCGCGAATATACGTCATTGTCTGACTGGCCAGCACCGACCGCCAGCCCGCTTTTAAAAACAAACGGGCGGCACCAATCTCGGCGAAGTACTGTACCCGCGCCGAGTCCAGCCATACACAGTAACGGCTGTTTGTCAGGTGAATATTAAAATCACACTCCCAGGGCCAGACCCGGAATACCGATAACACCGCGTCGTCCGGCGCCGTGTTTTGCCGCCAGGGACGCTTAAGGAGTAGTAAAATAAAACGAAAAAACGTGGTCATTGCACTGTGGTCCGTCGTCAGGGCTGTGGTTGTCGGTCGATAGCATACCGCCGAACAGGGCGTTGCGGTTACCTTATTTTACTGCCTCATGGCGTTTGTCGGTATCGAGACGTTCAATAACATCGTCGATCTCAGATTCAGGCACCGGTTTTGAAAAATAATAACCCTGCAAATAATCACACTGATGGCGCTGAAAGAACCGAAGCTGTTCTTGCGTTTCAATACCCTCAGCAACACATTGCATGTTGAGACTGTCAGCCATGCGCAATGTAGCAAGGATAATCGCTTCATTGCTTTTATTTTTACCAATGTCACTGACAAAACTTTTGTCGATTTTAATCACGTCGATTGGAAAATCCTTCAGATACTTAAGTGACGAGTATCCTGTACCGAAATCATCCAGCGCTATCACATAGCCCTGCGCTTTCATTTTCGACATGGCAGACATTGCCCGCTCATAATCAGACATCAGTGCGCTTTCTGTAATTTCAAAACGAATACATGATGGCGGAATTGAATGCTCGCGCAACAGCTCAGTCAGCTTATTGAGATGTAACTCCGACATGAAGTGACGTGCAGACAGGTTCACCGACAGGTAAAACGAACGATCATTTTTAAGGTGCCGGGTTAACATACTGATCCCCTGCGCCATCGCTTCCAGCGTCATATCAACAATCAGTCCCAGATCTTCGGCTACCGGGATAAATATGTCAGGAGAAACCATACCGTCATCCGATGGCCAGCGCATCAGCAACTCAAACCCTTCCACCCTGTTACTCTGACAACACACGATCGGCTGATAAAAATTCGTGAATTGTCTGATGGAATGCGCGTGCTTAACGCGGTTTTCCAGCATCAGTTTGGCCTGCACCTGCTGATTCATGTGCTCAGTGAAATACTGGAACCCGTTACTGCCCTTCTCTTTGGCATGATACATAGCAATATCAGCACTTTTCAGAAGCTCATCGGCGCTGGTGGCATCCTCGGGATACAGTGCAATACCGATGCTGGCAGACACGCTGACCCTGTGGGCAAGTAGTTCAACCGGTTTTTCAATGGCAGCAATGATCTCTGCCGCCAGATAACCAAGTGTATCTGCCTGTTCGGCTTCTTCAATCATGACCACAAACTCATCCCCGCCCAAGCGTGCAACCGTGTCAGATTCTCTTAACACACTGGCTATTCGTTCACTGATTTGCCTGAGCAGTTCGTCACCGGCATCATGGCCCAGGCTGTCGTTAATTTGCTTAAACCTGTCCAGATCAATGAAAAATAATCCAATATGCTGATTATCCCGTCTCGCCTTATCCAACGCGTGTTTTATCCGGTCCAGTAGCAGCGTTCGATTTGGCAGGCCTGTCAGACTGTCGTAGTTTGCAAGGCGCCTTAGCGCTGCCTCGGCTTCTTTCTTCTCGCTGATATCCGACAAAATAACGAGATAACGATCGACCTCATTATGTTCACTGACACTGGCCACTGTCGAGATACTGACTGCAACGTCATACTGCTCGCCGGTGAGAGACGTGATGTGGGTCTCGCCACTCCAGTATTCGCCCGGTTTAAGCTCTCGCATCTTGCGCCAGTATTCATAGTGTGACGGTTGCTGGATACGTAAAATGCGTTTAATTTCTTCCGGCGTATCCCGTTTTGGATCCACCCCCAGCGCATCATTAAAGGCCTGGTTAGTGATAACGGGTTGCATATCCCGGTCAAAAATGACCACCCAGTCCCGGGTATGCTGAAACGCCTCCCCAAACAGCCGGGCTTTCTCGAAGTTGTCCATCGACTCGGTAATGTTGGTGTAGGTTCCCACCATCATGGGCTGTAACGGATTGTCTGCGCGCTCAACTAACGAGCCGACATCCCGGTACCAGTAATAATTCTCGTCAGCCCCCTTCAACCGATAGGTAATGTCCAGACCTTTGTCACTGCCCGCAACCGCGTTTTTCCAGTTCATCTGGTAGTGTTTTCGGTCCTGAGGGTGAATCAGGGCAACATGTTCACGCAGCGTGTGGGCACCCACGCCGCTGTAGCCAAGCTCCTGGCCAAGCCGTTGCTGAATAATGGTGTCGGTCTCAGCCTGCCATTCCCACACATTACTGTTACTTGCCACTAGCGCCATCGACAACCGGCTCTCACTTCGCAGCGTTTCCAGATGGGCCGCTCTGAGTATGGCATTTTGTCGCTGGCGCCTGATAAACAGTGCACTGAGCAGAACAACCGCAATAAGGCTGTATACCCAATACGCCAATGGAGATAAAAACGGCGGATAATTGACCGTCAGTGTCAGCGTGCTGACCGGCCCTTTTTCTCCGTTTTCAGGGTCAATCACTGACACCTGTAAGGTATATTCACCGGGAGCCAGTGTAGGAAACGAAATTTCTGGCTCTTTTGAGTCCGGATAGTCGACAGCCGTTTCACCAACCAGTGATACGCTGTATCGCGTATTCTTCCTGTGTTCAAACTGCATATTCGAAAACAACACCTTAATACCGACATCATCATGATTTAACGTAAAATGGTGGTCATTAAGTGTGGTCAGGCTGTCTGACAGCGGACGGGACACCAGACTGATATCCGAAAATACCACGTCACGTTTGGTGACATCAGAGGATGTCAGGGTAGCAGGTTCAAAAACTGACATACCTTTTTGCGAGCCATACACCAGTCGCCCGTCGCCCAATTCTGCATCGGCGCCAACGTTAAATTCATTCGTCAGCAGTCCATCCTCGACCGTGAACTGACGAAACTGCAGCGAGTCAGGATAGAACTTTAACAGTCCGGCGTTGGACCCCATCCACAGGTTTCCACTGTCATCCTTTTTCAGCCCGAAAACGTCGTTGGTCGGCAGTCCGTTTTGCACGTTCAAAAAATATCGCTGTTCCAGCGTTTCTGCATTCAGGCCGTATAATCCATGGCCGGGATAGGCTATCCAAAGAGTACCCTGGTTATCCGTCACAAAATCGGTGGGCGATATGACATACTTCGAATACACCTTCTGTGCCTTGTGTAGCAGGCTAAGCTGCTTATTCTTCCAGTTGTAGCGCCAGACTTCTCCGGCCATGGCAATCAGGACAGATTCATTGTTCCCGTCTACATCAGGATAAAAACCAAAGAACTGATCAGCATTTAATGTGCTGTTGATTTGCTCACTTTCGATAACCTTGCCCTGCTGCCAGTCGACCTGCCAGAATCGCCTGTCTGACACCACAAGCCCATAGCGTTCGCTAAGTGGCATTATCCCGTATGCCTCATCAGAGTTCAGGATCCCGGCGTCGTTTACAGACAGATTAAGTGCTACAACCTGACGTTTCACGGTGTCAAATTTTTTAATGCCAGCGCCGGTTAAAAGCCACAAGTAGCCTGGCTCAGTTGCCGGTTTGATGGTCCAAATCGTGCCGCTTGTAAAGACGGCTTTTTCTTCATCACTCACCAGATAATGTTCGGCGTGACCACTGGCAATATCGACGTAGTTAAGCCCATTGTGTGTGCCTACCCACAAGTGCTGCTGATCCTCGACATAAATATCGTAAACCTGTTCGTGACTGAGCGACGGGCCCGATTTCTCGTTCTTTGTTATGTTGGTAAACAGCGTGGCTCTCTGTGACCACAACAGTGCACCGTCAGTTTTCGTGGCAAGCCACAGGCGGCCCCCATCTACTACCTCAAGATCGGTAATATCATCATCAGACAACAATAAACGTGAGTCAGTGGGCTTTAATAGGTGGGTAGCCTGTCGCGTATCGCCGTCGAAAAGGAATAACCCCTGGTCAGTTGCCAGGTAGTACTCCTGCTCTGACGCATATTTCACATCCCAGATATTGAGCGTGTCGACCACACGGGTTGCCTGGGGTGCTGGTGTATCACCTGTCACATAGCTGATGAGCGGCGCAAGCGGAAAACTGTACAACCCTTCAACTGCGCCTAACCATAACTCGCTGTTACCCTCAATATGAATAAATTTCGTATTCATGTTGTCCAGATTCGGTGGCGTGCTGCCAAGATGATCAATGTGCACAGACTGGTTTGTGCGCAAATCCACGCCAAAGAAACCGGTAGAGGCCGCGATAAAAAGCGCCTGTTTGTGTACGGCCAGATACCTGACCACCTCGCCGGCGTCTGCTTCCTGCTCTGAAAGCGTAAAAAGTGTCTTAATTTGCCGGGTGGGTATATGGTAACTGACCACGACGGTATCAAGTGCGATAACAAGGGTGTCGTCATCCGTCTGTACGAAGTGTGACGCGCCCTGATACCAGTCGTCGTAGCCCGGATACGGTAACTGCAGCATGGTTTCAGCCACACCGGAGTCCCGGTCAAGCCGCATGATGCCGTTACTGAGTGTACTAAACCACAGGTAACCTGACTTATCCTCAAACAGCGAATAAATCGCATCGCTGCCTATTTGCTCATTGTTCCCCCGAACCTGTCGGATGTGATAGCCGTCATAGCGGTTTAATCCGGCCTCTGTGGCTATCCACAAAAACCCTTCGCTATCAACTAACAGGCTGTTAACCGAGTCCTGGGACAGGCCGGTAGAGGTAGATAACTGGGTAAATCGCGGGTCAGAAATAAGCGGAGAAGATACCGCAGAAACACTTATCAGGTTCAGTAAAATGAGGCAATAACAGCGGAGGCTCTGATGTTTCAAGAGTGTTCTGAAACGTGCTAAGACAAGCGCAGCAGCTTGTGACAACGTGTTTTCCACCTTTACCTCGTTCTACGACTGAAACTCAGCCTACTTCAACAGAGTGCTTTGGGTGATGTTGCAAACGCACTGTCCTGCAAAAGGGTACCGTCAGCTACGCTTACAAACATATTTTATTACAAATGTGTTACGACATTAGCACGAGCGCCTCATTCAGACAACTGATTAGGCGGTACCTGGCGGGGTGAAACTTCAATAAACGTATCTCGCAAGAGGATACATAAAGCGACGTGCTATCAGCTCTGGTTAAGGATAATCACAAGGTAAACAATGACTTGTCAGTCTGCCACAAAGGTTGCCCCATCAGCGCGACGGCGGGTTTGGTACAGTGCTTTTACTGTACGGTCATACCATTCCATAAAGCCCTCGGCACTTTTCACACTCGACACCGCAGCAACCACGGCCATACCTTCCTTATTGCAGGCGGGGGACTGATCAATCGCATCGACCAGGCGATCACTGAGTTTCTTTGCCGCATCAACATTGGTCTGCGGACACATGATCACAAACTGTTGCGCGCCAAACCGGGACACAACATCCACTTCCCTGACCGTGGTAAGACACAGGCTGGCCACCACTTTTAACAGGTCGTCATATTCACGGACATTGGTATGCGCCTGTCCATTTTCGAGTTCAATCACAATCAGGCTGGCAGAGGTCTGGAACCGCTGAAAACGCGAGACTTCCTCTTCGGCACGCTGAATCATCTGATTGCGGTTATACAATCCGGTGACGGGATCGTGGGATGACAGAAATTCCAGCGTGCGGTTCTTTTCCAGCAACGAGGTTTTGAGCGCCGCTATCTCGTTGTCTTTTTCTTTTATCTGCAGCGAATAACGACGACGAAGTCTGGTCTGCCAGACGACAAAAAAGAGCGCCATAATAATGGCCGCACCCAATACGAGATAAGGCCAGACAACGTGGTGGTCACGTACTTTGATGGTATTCCACTGGCGGAAAATTTTTACCCGTTCGGCTTCAGGCACACTACGAATACTGTCATTCAGGCGCGGGATCAAATCATCCGCATAGGCCTTGTTAACGCCGAAACGCAGCGAGTCATGCGGCTCGGCATAGCCCACCACCAACAGATTAGACAGCCCCTGATTGCGAATATGGTAATTGACACTCAGCAGTGAGCCAATCATCACATCAACATCACCATCGGCCACGCTCTGCATTGCAGCCACTTCACTGGCATACGGCACGGTTTTAACCTGCGGGTAGTAGCGGTGCAGGTAATCGGCATGCCGGTAACCCGGAATAATGCCGACAGTTCTGTCGCCCAACCCTTCATATCCCTGTAGCATCGGCGTGCCGGCTCTCGCCACGATCACATTGGGCGACTGAAAATATGCATCAGAAAAAGTGAGAAATGCATTACGCGTGGCAGTAATGTTCACCATCGACACCATCATGCACTGACCGGTACGCACAAACTCCAGGGACTCCTGCCAGTTACTTGTTGGTACAAGTTTAAAAGAGATATCGGCCTGTTCACCGATTTTTTTCAGATATTGTGCGGAGATACCGACATGTTCACGATTTCGGTATGCTTCATACGGCGGCCAGTTGGGATCGATACAGTAGGTAACTTCGGTCATTGCATATGCCGGAGAGCCCGCCAACAGCCAGGTCAGCATGACAATAGAAAAAACGTAGCGGAATAACGATCCGGTCATAATAGTTTCACTGACTAAAAAATAGTCTTAAAATCAAATAATTAAGAGTTCCAGCCTACCCTGATTCGCTGACTGCATGCAACTGACAATCCTGTCGATTGCTACGTTACCTTATTCCGCTGCTGATAGCTCGTCTGAAGATAGGTTTTTTCACGCATGATGACCGCCAGTTTCTCTACCGCCAGCCTGATGTCCTCAAAAGACAGATACAATGGTGAGAAGCCCACACGCAGCACGTCCGGTGCCCGGAAGTCAGCAATCACGCCCTGCGCTATCCACGCCTGACAAATCGCATAGCTGTCGATGTGGCGAAGGGCAATCTGGCTGCCCCGCTGTGCGGACGGTGGTGACAGCAACGTAAACGTGTCGCTGATGCGGGCATCGTCCAGACACGACAGAAAATAGTCCATCAGCGCGAGCGATTTCTCACGTATCGCCTGCATGGATACATCGTCGAACACACTTAAAGCTGCATCCAGCACGCTCATCCCAATCACCCCGGGCGTACCCGACAGGTTTTGTATCACCCCGTCAGCCGGTGTATAGCCGGGCTCAAACCGAAACGGGGTGGCATGGCCCATCCAGCCCGATAGTGGCTGCTGATAGTCAGCGTGATGACGTTTAGCTACATAGATAAACGCCGGCGCGCCCGGGCCGCCATTCAGATATTTGTAGGTACAGCCAACCGCAAAGTCGACCTCACAGTCATCCAGCGCCACTTCAAACGCGCCGGCACTGTGAGCCAGATCCCATAACATCAGTGCACCGCACTGCTGCACGTCGCGGGTCACTCTCGCCATATCATGCTTAAAGCCAGTGCGGAAGTTGACCTGGGTTAGCATGACCACAGCAACATCATCATCCAGCCCGGATGCCGGGTCCTGCTCATCGATAAAGCGCAGCGTGTACTGGTTACCAAGCTGTTTTATCAGGCCTTCTGCCATATAGATATCGGTTGGAAAATTATCTTTAGTGGTGGCGATTACCCGCCGCTCAGGTCGCATGGCGAGGGCTGCAGAGAGCACTTTATACAGATTCACGGAAATCGAGTCACAACAAACAACCTGTCCTGCGGCTGCGCCAATCAGCTGGCCAATGCGATCTCCCACTTTGGCCGGCAGGTCAATCCACTGATGAGTATTCCAGCTTTTGATCAGATCCTGCCCCCATTGTCGCTCCACTACGTCGCGGGCGCGCTCGCGGGCGGCAACCGGCAGTGGTCCCAGTGAGTTTCCGTCCAGATAAACGGTGTGTTCAGGCAGAATAAAGGCGCTGCGTTTGTGGCGCAGCGGATCAGTCATATCCAGAGGATGCAAACGGTTACTCCTTACGCAAAAGATGATTCATCAGACGGGCAAAAGCCTGTGACGACGGATGCAGCCAGTCAAAGTGCCCCGCGTCCTCAACCAGTTCACGCTCAACCCCCGGCCACTGTGATTGTGAAACCGGCACAATACCATCACTGCTGCCCTGCATAAGCAAAACCTGGTCAGGCATAGTGTACTGTCTGGGGTTGGCTTGTTGGTACGCGTGCTGACGCTCATCCGGTTCGCCGCCCATAAATCGTGGTGTGGCAGTCTGACAGCTGTTACTCCCTCTGGCGTAGGCATTAATGTCAGTAATGGCTGCCAGACCAATAACACGGGTAAACTCAGCATCGAACTCGCGTGCCGCCAGCAGGGCCAGGTGGCCGCCAGCCGAATGACCAAGTAAAAATGACGGTGAGGACGACACCAGGTGCTGCCCGGTCAGAACCTGCAGCGCTGTTTTAATATCATTCAGGCTGCCTGGCCAGCCACCGCCCTCATTACCTGTCCGCCGGTATTCAATCCCGTATACGGCAAAACCGCGCTGGGCCAGCGCACTCAGGAACCCCTCACTGTGGGCAATATCATACGCACTGAGCCAGCAGCCTCCGTGAATAAATACCACCGAACCTGTCTGCTCGGCCGCTGCTGGCGCCCAGTAACGGATAACCTGCAGTGGGTCATCACCGTAGCTGAAAACTGTTGTTGCTGGCGTGACAGGCAGGCCAGTGACCGACGAGTAGCTGACATTGCTGAGTGTGGCTGCGCTGGCCTGCGGCACGATTAACCACATCAGCAGGCACAGATAACC
The DNA here is from genome assembly GCF_040812025.1 of Alteromonas nitratireducens. NCBI lineage: Bacteria > Pseudomonadati > Pseudomonadota > Gammaproteobacteria > Alteromonadales > Alteromonadaceae > Alteromonas > Alteromonas nitratireducens. The sequence goes on along the minus strand of NZ_JBFNPK010000011.1, from coordinate 59,288 downwards.
AAGGCGTTTCGTCATGATTTACTCACAAAAATGGCACCATCATGGTGCCATTGTGAATAAAAATACGTTTAATGAAAAGGTGCGATTACAGCATTTCAACGGCCACAGCAACCGCTTCACCGCCACCAATACACAGTGACGCAATCCCTTTTTTGCCGCCGGTGTTGTTAAGTGCATGCAACAGGGTAACCAGAATACGCGCTCCTGACGCGCCAATGGGATGCCCCAGTGCACAGGCGCCGCCGTTCACGTTAACCTTGCTGTCATCCAGCCCCATCTTACGAATAGCCAGCATGGTGACCATGGCAAACGCTTCGTTTATTTCAAACAGATCGACGTCGTCTTTGGACCACCCGGCTTTCTCCAGTACGCTTTCCATCGCGCCAACCGGCGCTACTGTGAAGTCTTCCGGCGCAATAGAGTTGGTAGCATGAGCAACCACTTTCGCCAGCGGCGTCAGGCCCTGGGCACGTGCCGCAGATTCTGACATTACGACCAGTGACGCCGCACCATCAGAAATAGAACTTGAGTTCGCAGCAGTGACGGTACCGTCTTTCTTGAACGCCGGACGCAGTGACGGGATTTTTTCAGGACGTGCGGTACCCGGACCTTCGTCAGTATCCACCACCACATCGCCTTTGCGGCCAGAGACGGTTACCGGCACAATTTCATTGCTGAACTTACCACTGGCAATGGCGTCGTTGGCTTTAGACAGTGAACTAAGCGCAAACTCGTCCATGTCATCACGGGTAATGCCTTCCTCGTCCGCGGTTTCCTGCGCAAAACAGCCCATGGCCTTGCCATCATAGGCATTCTCGAGACCGTCCAGCATCATGTGATCAAGCACCTGACCATGGCCCATACGGTAGCCAGAACGCGCCTTAGGCAACATGTACGGTGCGTTACTCATGCTTTCCATTCCGCCGGCAACCACCACCGAGGCACTGCCTGCTTTAATCAGGTCGTGGGCCAGCATGACAGCTTTTAAGCCAGAGCCACACACTTTATTAATGGTTGTCACACCAGCACTGAGCGGCAGTCCGGCTTTTAATGAAGCCTGGCGTGCCGGTGACTGACCCAGCCCCGCTGGCAGGACACAGCCCATAATGACTTCATCAACCTTACTGATGTCGACATTCTCACAGGCGGCTTTAATGGCAATTGCGCCAAGTTCAGTGGCAGGCATCGCAGCCAGACTACCATTGAAAGCGCCCATTGGCGTGCGTTTGGCGGCGACAATTACGACAGATTCGTTACTCATGATGTTGTCCTTTGTTTCCTAAAACAATGCTGGCTTATCGTGCACTGCGTACAGATTTTTAGACACAGTACTTTGGTTGTACGGTTCAGCAACAGGCCGAACAATTGACGTTAGCAAAATGTTACTTTACCTTAACGTAAATTGTAATTAACGTTAACGTAAACCCGAACACTCAGTGTCAAGGAATGCTGCCACATTCAGTCCGGCCATCAACAATATGCGGGGCTGTACGTGCGGGACAGGCGTTACAGTGTACGCTCCGGGGTATGTGTATGACAGAACACGCTGACAATATAACTTACACCATCGGCGAACTGGCCCGTGATTTCGACATCACACCGCGCTCTATTCGCTTTTACGAGGAACAGGGGCTGCTCAGCCCAAAACGGACCGGACAGAACCGGGTCTACGACGTTAAAGATCGAGTCAGATTAAAACTCATCCTGCGCGGTAAGCGCCTTGGCTTTTCTCTTGCCGAAGTGAAAAGTCTGTTTGAAATGTATGACACAAATCCGAATTCAGCCGTACAACTAGAAGCCATGCTGGAATTAACCGAGCAAAAACGTGCCGTGCTTAATCAGCAACTGGAAGATATCCGGATGCTGATGAATGAGCTTGATGAAGTGGAAGCACGGTGCCGGGAAGAGCTGGCAGAGATTAAAAGAGGAAACATCGCATGAACACTCCCTACCCTACTCTGAACTTTGGTCTTGGCGAAGACATCGACATGCTGCGCGACCACGTTTATCAGTTCGCGCAAAATGAAGTAGCCCCACTGGCGGCAAAAGCTGATGAGGATAACCAGTTCCCTAATGCGCTGTGGCCAAAGCTGGGCGAAATGGGCCTGCTGGGTGTCACCGTATCTGAACAGTATGGCGGTTCAGATATGGGTTATCTTGCCCACACCGTAGCCATGGAAGAAATCAGCCGGGCCAGCGCCGGTATTGGTCTTAGCTATGGCGCGCACTCTAATTTGTGTGTCAATCAGATTTACAAAAACGGTAACGACGCGCAGCGTGAAAAATACCTGCCGAAGCTGGTGAGTGGTGAGCACATTGGCGCACTGGCAATGAGTGAACCGAATGCCGGCTCTGATGTGGTCAGTATGAAACTGAAAGCCGAGAAGCGCGGTGACAAATACATTCTGAACGGCAACAAGATGTGGATCACCAACGGTCCCGATGCCCACACGTTTGTCATTTATGCGAAGACCGATCCACAGGGCGGCTCTAAAGGCATCACCGCCTTTATCGTTGAGCGCGATTTCCCTGGCTTCAGCCGCGCGCAAAAGCTGGATAAGCTGGGCATGCGCTCATCCAACACCTGTGAACTGGTGTTCGAAGACTGTGAAGTCCCGGCAGAGAATATCCTCGGCGTTGAAGGCGGCGGTGTAAAAGTACTGATGAGCGGCCTCGATTACGAGCGTCTGGTACTGTCAGGCGGTCCACTGGGCATCATGCAGGCGTGTATGGACGTGGTCGTACCGTACATCCACGACCGTAAGCAGTTCGGTCAGTCAATCGGCGAATTCCAGCTGATTCAGGGCAAAATTGCGGATATGTATACGCAAATGAACGCGGCCCGGGCTTACGTTTATGCCGTTGCACAAAGCTGTGACCGTGGCGAAACCACGCGTAAAGATGCCGCGGGTGCTATTCTCTATTCTGCAGAACTGGCAACCAAAATGGCGCTCGACGCTATCCAGCTGCTGGGTGGAAATGGCTACATCAACGAATACCCGACAGGCCGCCTGCTTCGCGATGCCAAGCTATATGAAATTGGTGCAGGCACCTCTGAAATCCGCCGTATGCTGATTGGTCGCGAACTGTTTAACGAATCTAAATAACTGTTTTTACCCTAACGACAAAACCACCACCTGACCGTTGTCGGTGGTGGTTTTTTAAAGGACACAGGAGGGTGTATGCCCGTTCTTCAATCCACAGTAAATACCAAATCTGAAACCTTTGTCGTCAACGCAGAGCACATGCAGGCACAGGTCGATGATCTGCTGGAAAAAATAGAAAAAATTTGTCAGGGCGGCGGCGAACAGGCGGCTGAGCGTCACACGTCGCGCGGAAAACTGCTGCCCCGCGATCGCATCAACGCGCTGCTCGATGATGGCTCTCCGTTTCTGGAGATTGGTCAGCTGGCCGCCTGGGAAGTGTACGATGACTATGTGCCGGCAGCGGGCGTGATCGCCGGCATTGGACGTGTCGCTGGCATTGAGTGTATGATTGTGGCGAATGATGCCACCGTGAAAGGCGGTACGTATTATCCGCTTACCGTCAAAAAGCACCTGCGTGCACAGACAATTGCGGAAGAAAATCATCTGCCCTGTATCTATCTGGTGGACTCGGGTGGTGCCAACCTGCCCCGTCAGGACGATGTATTCCCTGATAAGGAACACTTTGGCCGTATCTTCTTCAATCAGGCCAACATGTCCGCCAAGAACATTCCGCAAATCGCCGTGGTCATGGGCTCCTGTACAGCCGGTGGCGCTTATGTACCGGCGATGGCCGACGAAAGCATAATTGTAAAAGAACAGGGCACCATCTTTTTGGGTGGACCGCCGCTGGTAAAAGCCGCAACCGGTGAGGTGGTCAGCGCCGAGGAACTGGGTGGCGGTGATGTACATACCCGGGTATCCGGTGTGGCCGACCAACTGGCCAACAACGACCATCATGCACTGAAGCTGGCCAAAGATGCGGTATCCCGTCTGAACCGAACCAAGCGTATCGAGATGGATGTCCGTGCCCCGGTAGAGCCGCTTTATGATGCCAAAGAAATCTACGGCATTATCCCGAAAGACACCCGTCAGACGTTTGACGTGCGGGAAATTATTGCGCGCATCGTTGACGGCTCTGAATTTGACGAATTTAAACCGCGTTACGGCACCACCCTGGTCACCGGTTTCGCCCGCCTTTACGGCTATCCGGTCGGTATTGTCGCCAATAACGGTATTCTGTTTGGCGAGAGTGCGCTAAAAGGCGCGCACTTCATTGAGCTGTGTGCGAAACGCAAGATCCCGCTGATTTTCCTGCAGAATATCACCGGTTTCATGGTCGGCAAGCAGTATGAGACCGGCGGTATTGCGAAACACGGTGCCAAAATGGTGACCGCCGTTGCCTGTGCCCAGGTCCCCAAACTGACCGTACTAATCGGCGGCAGCTTTGGTGCCGGTAACTACGGCATGTGTGGCCGTGCTTACGACCCGCGTTTCCTGTTTATGTGGCCTAATGCCCGGATCTCAGTAATGGGTGGCGAACAGGCCGCCGGCGTGCTTGCTCAGGTAAAACGTGATCAGAAAGCCCGTAACGGTGAAACCTGGTCAGAGGAAGAAGAAGCCGCATTTAAACAACCGATTATCGACACCTACGAGCACCAGGGACACCCCTACTACGCGTCTGCCCGCTTGTGGGATGATGGCGTGATTGATCCGGCCGATACCCGCCGTGTACTTGGCATGTCCCTTTCAGCGGCACTGAACCGCCCTATTGAAGATACCCAGTTCGGTATTTTCAGAATGTAAGTGTTGCAGGAGCGAATTATGGTTAATCCCCCTATTTCTTACCATGTCGACGAACGCGGCGTCGCCTATGTCACGCTGAATCGCGCTGACAAGCACAATGCGTTCGATGATGAAATGATCAGTGCACTGACCCTGCACTTTGAACAGGCAGGTCGCCAGGACAGCGTTCGCGCGCTGGTGCTGCAGGCTGAGGGCAAGAGCTTCAGCGCCGGTGCCGACCTGAACTGGATGAAACGCATGGCCAGCTATACCCGCGAGCAGAATGCCGCCGATGCTATGGGACTGGCCACCATGCTGCACACGCTCTACACGCTGCCCAAGCCGACCATTGCTCGGGTGCAGGGTGCCGCGTTCGGTGGCGCGGTCGGGCTTATTGCCTGCTGCGATATGGCAATTGGCAGCAAGCTCAGCAAATTCTGCCTGAGTGAAGTCAAGATCGGCCTTATCCCGGCCACCATCAGTCCTTATGTCATTGAGGCAATGGGTGCTCGCATTTGCCGCCGTTACTTCCAGACCGCAGAAGTTTTCTCGGCCCGCCGCGCGCGTCGCCTCGGGCTGTTGAGTGAAGCGGTTAATGAAGAAGAGCTGGACAGCACAATTAACGATATCCTTGGGCACATACTGAAAAACAGTCCGCAGGCGGTTGCAGGGGCGAAAGCCCTGGTTCAGGAGGTCGCCGGCAAGCCGGTTGATGCCGCGCTGCTGGAGCGTACCAGCAACCTGATTGCCGATATCCGTGTATCCGAAGAGGGACAGGAAGGCCTGCACGCATTCCTGGAAAAACGTCGTCCCAACTGGCAGGAGACGAAAAATGATTAAAAAACTGCTTATTGCTAACCGCGGCGAGATTGCCTGCCGGGTTATGAAAACCGCCCAACAGCTGGGTATTGCAACGGTGGCTGTGTATTCGGATGCCGACGCCAACGCCCTGCACGTGAGCATGGCTGATGAGTCGGTACACATTGGTGCCGCTGCCGCCAAAGACAGCTATCTGGTGATTGATAAGATTATCCAGGCCGCGAAAAGCACCGGCGCTGACGCGATACACCCTGGCTATGGCTTTTTGTCAGAAAATGCCGCATTTGCCCGCGCCTGCGCCGACAATAACATTATCTTTGTCGGCCCGCCTGCTTCCGCGATAGATGCCATGGGTTCGAAATCCGCCGCCAAAGCAATTATGGAAGATGCCGGTGTGCCGCTGGTTCCCGGTTATCACGGTGAGGATCAGTCTGAGGCTATTCTGAAGAAAACCGCCGATGAAATGGGCTATCCGGTGCTGCTAAAAGCGGCCGCCGGTGGCGGTGGTAAAGGCATGCGTCAGGTATGGAAGGCCGAGGAGTTTTCCGAAGCGCTGGCAGCCGCCAAGCGTGAGGCGATGGCCAGTTTTGGTGATGACAAAATGCTGGTCGAAAAGTACCTCACCCGCCCTCGTCATGTTGAAATTCAGGTATTCTGTGACACCCACGGTAATGGCGTTTATCTGTTCGAACGTGATTGCTCTGTCCAGCGTCGCCACCAGAAGGTGATTGAAGAAGCGCCTGCACCGGGCATGTCAGACGCGCTGCGCCGCACCATGGGTGAAGCGGCAATCAAGGCCGCCCGGGCTATCGACTATGTGGGTGCCGGTACGGTCGAGTTCCTGCTGGATGAAGACGGTTCATTCTACTTTATGGAAATGAATACCCGCCTGCAGGTAGAGCACCCGGTAACCGAATATATCACCGGTGAAGATCTGGTGCACTGGCAGCTGGATGTGGCTGACGGCAAGCCGTTACCTAAGCAGCAGGACGAACTGCGCATCCAGGGGCATGCGTTTGAAGCCCGGATTTACGCTGAAGATCCGGACAATAACTTCCTGCCCTCAACCGGTAAGCTGCGTCTGCTGGTACCACCAAAAGAAAGTCGTCACGTGCGTGTGGATACCGGCGTGGTGGAAGGCGATGAGGTGTCGGTGTATTACGACCCGATGATTGCCAAACTGGTAGTGTGGGGTGAAAACCGCGATATCGCACTGAATCGTTTGCTTAAAGCCCTGCGTCAGTATCACATTGATGGTGTCACCACGAACATCGAATTTTTGTATAACGTGGCGGCCAGTCGTCCGTTTGGTCAGGCCGAGTTAACCACCACGTTTATTGAAAATCATGCTGACATGCTGTTCGCACCGGCTGCAGGCGTGAATGCACAGCGCCTGCCTGTCATAGCACTGGCGGTGATGCTGAATCAGCAAAAAGACACGGCTGCACACCATAACGGTGTGTCGTCACCGTGGGATCTGGCCGACGGCTGGCGCGCCAATATGAAGCATATTCGCCACATCGAACTGGATGCCGGCGACGGTAACGTTACTGTCAGTGCAGAGCCGCTGGAGCGGCAGGGTCAGCATGGCTGGCTGATGCGTCAGGGCGATCATCAGTGGAAAGTTGATGGCTCTCTGGACGGTAACAAACTGACCGTGACCATTGACGGGCATCGTCAGACCTTCCAGATGGCAGTTAACCATGATCAGTTTGTGCTGTTTGCCGCTGACAGCGCCTGTCATTTCCGTCATGTACAGCCTGATTTCGGCGATCTGGACAGTGGCGCCGACAATGCCGATTTTGCCGCGCCAATGAACGGTACCATCGTTGAACTGCTGGTATCGCCGGGCGATAAGGTAACCAAAGGCACCAGTCTGCTGGTGATGGAAGCCATGAAGATGGAACACAACATCAAGGCGCCGGTTGACGGCGTGGTGAGTGAGTTCTTCTTCCAACCGGGCGACCTGGTAGACGGAGGCGCCACGCTGCTGGCGTTCGACGCCGATGACTAATCGCTATCCGAAACAGGTCAGTATCGTGGATGTGGGGCCGCGTGACGGCTTGCAGAATGAGAAACAGCAAGTCACCACCGGCGATAAAATCACGCTGGTGCACAAGCTGGCTGACGCGGGTGTCAAACGCATCGAAACCGGTGCGTTTGTGTCACCGAAGTGGGTACCGCAAATGGCCGATTCTGCCGACGTGTTCGCGGGCATTCAGCGCCAGTCGGGCGTGATTTACTCTGCCCTGACCCCGAACATCAAAGGTTTTGAAAACGCCATGCTGGCAAATGCTGACGAAGTCGCCGTATTTGGTGCGGCATCAGAGTCGTTTTCACAGAAAAACATCAACTGCAGCATCGATGAGAGTCTGGCGCGGTTTGAGCCTGTCATTCGTGCGGCGCGTGACGCTGGCGTGCGCGTGCGCGGTTATGTGTCCTGCGTACTCGGCTGTCCCTACGAAGGTGACATTTCACCTGAGGCGGTTGCGCATGTGTCGAAAACCCTGTTCGATATGGGCTGCTACGAAATTTCACTGGGTGACACCATTGGCACCGGTACACCGGTGAAAACAGCACAAATGCTGGATGCCGTGATCCGCGAGGTACCGGTCTCTGCGCTGGCCGCACATTTTCATGACACCTATGGCCAGGCGCTGGCCAACCTGCTGGTGGCGCTGGAAATGGGCGTCAGCACCATTGACGCTGCGGTGGCCGGGCTTGGTGGCTGCCCTTACGCGAAAGGCGCAAGCGGCAACGTAGCAACCGAAGATGTACTGTACATGCTGGAAGGCATGGGTATAGAAACCGGCATCAGCATGCCAAAATTACTCGACGCGACCCGTTCCATTTCCGCGGTTCTGAACCGTGCCCCGGTCTCCAAGGTGGCGAACGCGCTGCTCGCCAGGTAAGTTATGCCGGATAGCCTGACCACAGGCTATCCGCCTTTTACTCCCCACCTTTTTCCTTTGGCAATGCCACACTCAGTAACACCGCGACCACCAACACGGCTGTCATGATATACACCACAGAAAACGAGAGTAGTGGCGTCAGCGCGGCGTACAGCGCCCCAAACGCCAGCAGGATGATGCCAATGGCGGTATTCGAAAACGCAACCAGCTCAGTTCTTCCCTGGCCTTCTTTCACGTCCAGGCTGTAAGTTTTACGCCCGGTACGCACCCCCGCATGGGCAATAGACAACACGAAGAACAGCGCACCTGAAATCCACAACGACTGTACATCAAGCACCAGTAATCCCACACACGCAAGAACAGCCAGGCCACCAGACAATTGCAGTGTACGCACGGCACTGCGATCAGCCAACGCCCCCCATACCATCGACGAGAGCATGGTCGCCCCCGCCTGGGCAGCCAGGTACAGTGGTAGCAGGCGCTGCGCATCGTACCCGCTTTCCAGCATAAAATACGGGGCAACCAGGGCAGAATGCACGAACAAACCACGCACCAGAACAAACCGGTAAACCACGGCATCAAACTGCCAGAAGCTGGTATGCCGGGAGTTGTCACTGTTCTCGTTTTCTACATACGTTTTAAGGCCAAATACGAAAACGAAACTCAGAAAAAAGGCCAGCGCGGCAATTACAATGAGACCTGTGGTCACGCCGTCACCCAGCTGCTTCTGGAAATACACCAGCGGGACGGCGACGATCAGTGTGGTCACGCCCGACACCGTAGAGGCAATCCCAATCAAACGGCCTCGCTCGCCTTTTGGCACCACACTGGCTTCAATGTCTTTGAAGGTAAGCGAACATGCAGAGCGTCCGAGACTCAAGGTGACCAGCGCCGCCAGAATGGTATAACCTGCACTGCTACCGGATAAAGTGAGCGCGCTTAGCACCATGACCATGACAGACGCAATCTGAATTAACATGCCGGTTCGCCATACAGGATGGCGCGGCGCATAACGCCGCAGCAGCATGCCTAGTGCGGCCTGTGGCAGTAATGCACCAGATTCACGAATCGGTACCAGCCAGCCAATCATCCAGGGGGGCGCCCCCACCATCAGCATCAGTGCCGGTAAGGTACTTTTGGCAGAGACCAGTAAATCCGCCAGCTTGTTAAAGGCCAGTCCGGTGACCAGTTTTGCTTTATCACTGAGCGTCACAGACGCGCCTCCCAGCGGCTCAACATCACAATAGAATAACAACAAATACGGAACGTAACTGCAAAAAGATCAGTGAGTTAGCTCAATGTAGCGCAGAGAGACGGGCATAAGAAAGGGCCTGGAGCGCGAACCACGAGGCCTGCTCCTGACCATAATACAGACGCGGGAAACGATTATCCCTGGTTTTCAACCACGGTTTTCAAATTTTCCAGGCCGAGCTCAAAGTCTGGCCCAATCAGGCTGTCCATCATCAGCACAAAATAGCGGTCAACCGGGTTTCTGCCAACTGAACCGGCATCAATCCAGACCACCCGCGTCCCTTCGTCGACCGGTATCATTTCCATGGTCCCGGTCGAGCCCATATCAAACTCAGGAAAATACAGACGATACACCACCTTGCGGTTATGCTCGAGCTGCGTGATCTCCATTTCGCCATTGCCTTCCGTGTCACTGCGCCACTCAGACCGCATACCAATAGCGCGATCGGGACCGGCATAGGAAATTTCCATCTGCGGATCCCGCTTAAACCATACGCCCCATTGCTGCCATGCTTTCAGGTCAACCACATACGGGTATACCGACGAGGCCGGCGCATTAATAACAATACTGCGCTCAATGGCATAACTGGCGGGGAGGAAAAAGCCAACCAGAGTAAACAAAATCAGTACACCAGCGACTAACAGGATCAGTTTTTTCAGTATTGCCATGGTGGGCTCCCTTGCGGTCCATGTGAACTATCACTCAAATGCATTCTATAACATAGATTTAACAAATGGCACGGGCTTTTTGTCAAATTCTCCGCTCAGATAATGTAAAACCAGGGCTATGACAGTACCGGCATCAACCTCACTGACCCAGCGTGTCGGACGGCCAGCACGGTCATCAATGCGCGTTTGTCCCGCCTTCGGCGTGGCGGTTTCCGCCACCAGAGGCGCAGTACGTTCGCGATAACTGTCTGACGGCAGTGCCAGCATACTGACCGACAGCACATCCCAGAGGAAGTAGGTGAACTCATAAGACGGGATAGCAGTTACCGTGGCTGCCCAGAATTGTCCCGCCAAGTCAGATACCGGTGAATGCTGTTGGGCCAGCCGGATAAGAAAGTCACGGTCTACCGGCAGCGCATTCGTTGCATCAAGTGGCACCAGCAACAGGTTCAGACCGCTATCGATTAGCGTTTTTGTGGCATTAGGGTCCCAGTAGGCATTCCATTCTGCCGACCCGTTATGATCATGCATCGCCACATTGCCCCGCACACTGACTGCCCCGCCCATCCAGATCACCTCATCAATGGCAGATGTACACTCTGGCGACGTGTTGATCACCGCTGCCAGATTGGTCGCGGGCCCGGTCATCACTACCGTAACCGCAGAACCACTGTCAGCCAGATAATCAGCCAGCCACTGATGCGCTGGCTTTTCGCTGACATTGTCAGCCACCACCTTAGTACGCAACATCAGCGGCAGAGAATGACAAACACGCGGCTGCGCGCGCCAGTCTGGCGGAAACGGATTCGGCCCGCACAGAGTCCCTACTGCCACCGGAATATCGGCATTACCGGTTAACGATAACAGCAGGCGGGTACTTTTCAGCGCATCATCGGGGTAGCAGTCTGCAGGTGTGATTAACACCCCGACGACCTCAATATCCGGTAAACGTAACAGTAAAAGCAGCGAAATCAGATCATCAATGCCGCCGTCGTGATCAAAAATCACTTTTCTGGTCATCAGGATGCGTCCTTTTTATCGAAAACCGCTAGTGTAATAACTTGCAATCCGGTTAGATAGTTAATAGCTTTTTAAATATTGTTATGTAATAGTAAAATTTACATAATGAAAGCGCTTACAAAAATGCTTTCTCGGGATTTCCGACACACATTTACGCCAGGAGGCCTCAATTATGGCAGACCACAGCTCACGTTATATCAGTAATCTCACCCGTGATACCTACGCACTTATTCTCGCCGGCGGTAAAGGATCGCGATTACATGAGCTGACCAACTGGCGCGCCAAACCGGCCCTGTATTTTGGCGGAAAGTTCCGCATTATCGATTTCCCGCTGTCCAATTGTATTAACTCTGGCATCCGTCGCGTCGGTGTTGTTACCCAGTACAAGTCGCACTCTCTTATCCGTCACCTGGTGCGCGGCTGGGGACATTTTAAAAAGGAACTCGGAGAATCGATTGAAATTCTGCCGGCATCACAGCGTTTCTCTGAAAGCTGGTATGAAGGCACCGCCGATGCGGTATTCCAGAACATCGACATTATCCGTAATGAATTACCCAAATATGTCATGATTTTATCCGGCGACCACATTTACCGCATGGATTACGGTGACATGCTGGCCCACCATGTCGAAACCGGTGCCAAGATGACCGTTTCCTGTATGTCAGTACCGGTAGAAGAAGCCGCTGGTGCGTTTGGCGTGATGTCGGTGGATGAAAGCCTGCGAATTCATGGTTTTGAGGAAAAGCCTGCCAACCCTACCCCGCTACCGGGCGACGCGTCGCGCTGTCTGGCGTCGATGGGCAACTACGTCTTCGACACTGAGTTTTTGTTTGAACAGCTCAGTAAAGACGCAGAAAAAGAAGGCTCGCAGCGAGACTTTGGCAAGGACATTATCCCATCTATCATCAAGGATCATCCGGTCTATGCGTTCCCGTTTGAAAAGAGCGGTAACGACGACGCCTACTGGCGCGATGTGGGTACCATTGACTCGTTCTGGGAGGCGAATATGGAAATGGTCGCACCGGTGCCACAACTGAACCTGTATGATCGTACCTGGCCAATCTGGACTTATCAGGAGCAACTGCCGCCAGCTAAATTCGTATGGGAAGATAAAGATCGCCGTGGTGAGGCGATTAACTCTGTGGTGTCAGGGGGGTGCATCATTTCCGGCTCCACACTGCGAAATTCTATCTGTTTCTCCAATGTGCGCGTCCATTCTTACGGACTGATCGAAGAAGCCGTTATCCTGCCTGACGTGGAAATAAAGCGCCATTGTAAGCTACGCAAGGTTGTGATTGACCGCGGCTGTGTTATTCCGGAAGGCACTGTGATTGGTTACAACCATGATGAAGATCGCGCCCGCGGCTTCCGTGTGTCTGATAAAGGGGTGGTTCTGGTTACGCGGGAAATGCTGGGGCTGCCGGTAGGCGGTATTCGCCCGCCAAAAGGCTGAGTCAGGCGTTACCCGCCTGCTCCCACTGATTTATCTGTGACACCAGAAAGTCAGCCACTGCTTTAGGGTGCTCGAGCGGAAACATATGCCCGCCGGGCAACCGCGTGTGTTCCAGTTTATTGGCTTTAATAAACCGGTTGCGCATAGCCGGTACGCACACATTGGTGTGCTCGCCGGTTACCAGCACCGCCGGGCACCGCAGTTTGCCTGAAAAAGACGACAGATTGTGAGGCACATGACGGAAAATCGCCGTTTCCACCTCGGGCCTGAAACCCAGTACCCAGTCGTCTCCATCGCGCTCTGCCACGGCGTTAACGTAGTCTGCTATACAGCGCCTGTCCATGTGTTTAAACAAGCCTTTCTTAGCAAAATACGCCACCAGATCCGTGTCCGCAGGCCAACGCGCATTGCGCGATTTGGATAAGCCAGCTGGCGTCATCTTATCAATCAGTGGTGTCATTTTTGCGAGTCGCACGGCGTGACGGTAAGGCCCGGTCACCAGCGGTGGGTCAAGCATGATTAACCCACGAAACAACTCAGGCTGCTGACAGGCCGCCATGTAAGACACCACAGCACCGAACGAGTGGCCGACGGCATAGACTCCGCCCCCGACGTTGTGCCGTTTTACGTTGTCGATCACCTCCTGCACCAGGTTTTGCCAGTTCTTATTAACCGGATAACGCGGTGAATGCCCTAACCTCTCAATACTCAGGCATTGCCAGTCGGATGGCAGGTAACCAAACAGTGTTCGGTAACTGCCCGCAGGAAAGCCGTTAGCATGTGCAAAATGAAAGGTCACGGGTGAGGGTTGACTGGACACACAAACTCCTGTTAGCAACGACAAAGGGACAGCCCTGTCGCTGTCCCTTTTAATTCAAGAAAAACCGACTAGGAGAGATGAGACGCTTCGCGCTGTTCCGCCAGATCCCAGTCTTTCTCAATTTTACGGCTGGTCCAGAAAAAGACAATAATAGATAGCACGTACGGCACAACCAGATAGACTAACGCCATGCGTAATGCTTCTATTTCTCCGAGGCTGGGCATCAGCGCTTCACTGATAATCCCCGTGATCGTAGGCCCGCCCCCTAACGCGATAATATTAAGAACGAAGAAAAACAGTGCCGTCGACATCGCTCTCACGTTCACCGGCGCCAGCGTTTGTGCCATAGCAAAACACGGACCGAAATACATACCGCTGGTGAACAGCAATACCGTCAGCAAGGCAACGGACAGCCACAGATCCTGTACCTGCAGCGAATAATAGAATGCAGGCACACCAACTATCAGGGCATAGGCTGGTAGCAGTGCATACGCCTTACGGTTTTTGGCCCCCCATTTATCCGCGATAACACCGCCAAGCCATACGCCGGCGGCATAGGCTGTACCGTTGGTGATCCCGAAGACGACTAACAGCAGGGTAATGTCGAGCCCGGAGAAAGCACGCACATAATAGTCAATGATCCAGGTCGAAATGGCATAGTTACCGAACGAGCCAAACGAAATGCCCAGTGCCATGCCCCACCAGGTGGGTATTTTTAGCAGGGTTTTGACAGACTCACCCACCGAGGGGCCTGGCTTGTCCGACACTTTGGTTGCCCCGGTCCGCTGTGGCTCTTTAACCGTGAATTTCAGCAGCAGCGCCAGCGCAACGCCTGGCAGCCCCACGCTGATCATCACCGTACGCCAGTCAGCAGCGCCACCCTGTAAAAAGAACGCAGACGCAAAAAACGCGAGCATGATGCCAAAAGGAATACCCAGCGAATAGATGGCCAGCGCGCCAGCACGTTTTTCCTTTGGAAACAGATCTGAAATGATACTGTGAGACGGTGGACTACCCCCGGCCTCTCCAATCCCGACACCAATACGGGCCAGCGCCAGATGCAGGTAGTTCGCTGCCAGCCCCGATGCTGCCGTAAACCCGCTCCAGAGGGTTAATGAAATACCGATAATATTGACCCGGTTATAGCGGTCTGCAAGCCACGCAATAGGAATACCCACGATGGTGTACAGCAGTGCAAAGTAGATGCCCTTCAGCCAGCCAAGCTGGGCGTCGTCCAGCCCAAGATCGGCTTTAATAAAGGGCGACAGGATGCCGATGATTTGCCTGTCGATAAAGTTGAACGCATATACCAGTGTCAGAATAAACAACACGTAGTTTCGGTATAGTCGCGTTGGTTGCGTGGTGGCTCCCGATTGCATTACCGCCTCTGACTTCATTGCCGGACCTCATCAATGGTTTAGCTTCCAGTCTAGGCAGTCGCAGCCTCAGATAACAAGTCAATGTTATTTATTTGTTAACATAAATAAGAATGTAGTGGTCTGGATTGGCGGCTTCCCGCTTATAAGATAGGATATCGGCAAATACTCATCGGACCAGAATCATGACAGTAGATGACCTGCTTTCTCTCCCCGCGCTGACCGAAACCGGTCACCAGCGGTGGCAATGTAACAACCTTATCATTCCGAAAGACTGGGCACAGGGGCGCACTGCATTTGGCGGGATCTCAGCCGGTATGCTTTACAGCGCGATTCGTCAGCGTGTCAGCGCTGAACGGGTGCTTCGCTCATTCACCACCAATTTCATCGGTCCGCTGGCGGTTGACGAGCCGTTTAGCATTGAAGTCACGCTGCTGCGTGAAGGGGCCAACGTATCGCAGTTTATTGCACAGGCGATGCAGAATGACCGTGTTTGCGTGATGAGTCAGGCCTGCTTTGGCATTGCGCGCAAGTCGTCGGTCGAGGTGCCGAATCATGAGCGTCACGACATGGCACCGCCTCAGAAAGCCAAGTTCATCCCGCAAATTCCAAAAGTCACGCCCAAATTCCTGCGTCATTTCGATTTGGCCATTGATGAGGGCGGCGTGCCGTTTACGCGGAGAAAAACCAGCGTATACCATGGATTTATGCGGTTTAAAAAGCCGCCTGCCAGCATTAATGACGCCCACATCATTACCATGATCGACGCCTGGCCTCCTACCCTGCTACAAATGATGAAGCTGCCGGCACCCGCCAGTACGGTCAGCTGGAACCTGGAATTTGTCCACCCGCATAAGCCGGTTGCACCGGATGACTGGTTTGCTTATAAAGCCCATACCCGGCATGCCGCAGATGGTTATGGCCACACCGAGGCGACCATCTGGGATAAAGACAATGAAGTGATTGCGCTCAGCCGTCAGACCGTGGCAATTTTTGACTGATCAATAAAGCATGAACGCGCTGGGATTAAACAGCGAAATCACCGAGATGCACTGCAGGTTTGTAATATCCAGGGCATCTTCAAGATCTTCTCTGTCCAGATCCAGCGCTTCGTGCTGTGCCGGGTCGAGGTTGTTATAACTGGGATAGATATCGGGATTTACATTATCCAGCGCCAGTACATAACTTAACTGAAGGATCTTCGCGTCGAGCGAGGTCATTTGCGCATGAGGCAGGTTAATGGCCGCAATGGGCGCATAAATACTTTCAGGGATCCCCCAGTTTTCGATCAGGCGCGACGACAACGCGGTGTAACTGAAGCCAAGGGTGGCTTCCTGCAAATCATGGGGAGCGACACGGGCGTTAAACTCCAGACAACGACGCGCCTTATCCGGCGCCAGCGCCACAATCACCAGCTCACCAATATGGTGCAGCAGGCCGGCAACAAACAGTCTTTCAGGCTCACGGTATTTTTGCTGGTCGGCGAAATACTTCGCCAGCAGACCACAGGACACGCTCTGTTCCCAGAATTTATCCATATCAATGACTTTTGCATCAATATCGCTGAACGCGTGACTGACACCGTACGCCAGTGCCAGATCATAGGCCGACCGAGTGCCGATAACCTGAAGGGCTTTGCTGATGGTTTCGACTTTGTTGGGGAAACGGTATAACGCCGAGTTTGCGACTTTGAGCAGTTGCGTGGCAAGTGACGGGTCAAAGGCAATGATATCGGCAACATCGTCGATACTGGCGGCCTCATCGTCCATACAGGCTTTCAGCCTGGTTACTGAATCGGGCAGAACAAACAGTTCGCTGGCTTGTGATACCGTCTCTTCAATGTTCATCATTGCGGCAAACTCCGGGTAATCCTACCACTCCATGGATTACTAAGTTGGTCCCTGTAACATCAATGGGTGATTATTCCACGCTACCTTGTCTAAGATATAGGCTAATCTCATTGAAGCGGCAATATTTTCTCACCATTAACGCGTAAATGGTAGCGTCGGAAAGCGTTTTAACGCCGGTTTATCTGCGTTTCCAGTTGCCGGCGTAATGCTTGGGCAGAAAAGCCGCTGTGACGGCCGGTTTCCCTGCGCTGCTTTTCAGCCCCTCGAAGCAATGACTGCATGGCCGCATTCCACGGGCACGGGATACCAAGACGCTGGCCTTCACGCACGACCGCCCCATAAAGGTAATCCTGTTCTGTCGTATTGCCTGCCTGAATATCCCACCACATGGAGGTTTTGACATTGGGATCGATAGCCAGCATCTGTGAGGCCAGACGGGAAAACAGCCAGTCAGGCAGACGTAACAGATGTGGCAGCCAGTGCCCCGGCAGTTTTGCCACTTTAGGCAGTGGCCGTCCGGCGGCTGCACAGACCGTCAGTAACTCTGCCATAAGATCAGCAATAATGCGGCGGTAGCCACGTTCTGACAGCATCGCTTTGACCGGAATATCAGCCAGCGCATTGACGCCGTTGCCAAGATTCAGCTGTAACTTGGCCCATTGCACGGCTTCAATGTCATCGGCAACCGCTACCGGCAGCATGGCATGCTGCAGCGCCTTCTGCAGTGCACCGGCATCGTGGTGTTGTTCAATAACCAGGGTGCCCTCTGAGCCCCGGTGCAACCTGTCTGGCTCCTGCCACACCACATTAAACGGCACCATTACGCGCAATACGGTGTGATGAGGAAATGCTGCCTGCACACTCTGGTGACTGCCAATGCCATTCTGGCAGCACAGGATCCGGGTTTTAGGGCCGGCAATCAGTTTCAGCGTCTCGATGGCGCTGTCTACCGCCGTGCACTTTACCGTCAGCCAAATCACATCCGGCGCGCCGCCGGTGTTACTGGTGATATCATGCAATGGCAGCGGACCGCAGCGGCACTGTTTACCGGTGTAATCTGACACCTGCACCGCAGAAGAAAGGCGCTTTGCCCAGCTACCGCGTGCGACCACACTGACCTGTTCACCATTCTCACTAAGCATACAACCAAGATAGCTGCCTATCAGGCCACTGCCGACAATCACATGATGCATAATACGCCTCTGGTAAGGAACACTTCTCCGGGTGCGTCAGACGATCGGCTCTGCTACACTCCGCTGGCAATTAATCTCCACTATACTGTTACTATGTCCTCATTCTCAATATCTGCTGTAATTATCGGCTATGTCTGGCCAGAGCCGGATTCCTCTGCCGCTGGCCAGAACATGATGGCCCTGATGCGTCAGCTTACCGATGCGGGTATGCAGGTGACGTTTATGACTGCGGCGGCCGACAGTGCGCACAAAGCCGATCTGAGTGCGCTGGGAGTCAGCGCAATCCCGGTGTCACTGAATTGTTCCAGTTTTGATGAGCAACTGGCTGAGCTCAATCCATCGCTGGTTATTTTTGACCGTTACATGACGGAAGAACAGTTTTCCTGGCGGGTGCGTCGGGCCTGCCCGGATGCGATCCGGATCCTCAACACCGAAGATTTGCATTTTCTGCGTAATGCCCGTCACGACGCAGTAAAGAGCGGCCTGCCAGCCAGTCAGGCATCGCTTAACACCACACTGATGCAGCGGGAGCTGGCCAGTATTCTGCGCAGTGACCTGACCCTTCTGGTATCACGTGAAGAGCAGCGACTGCTGTCCCAGGAGTTAGGTGTACCGCCGGATCAACTGGTCTACCATCCGCTTCCGGTGATTGCTGCAGAGAATGAGCCTCGCGGTTTCGATGCACGCAGCGATTTCGTTTTCATTGGCAATTTTCGCCACGCCCCGAACTGGGACGCCGTACTGCAGCTACAGCAATGCTGGCCGGCCATTCGTAAAGCGCTGCCCTCGGCTGTATTGCGTATTTACGGTGCTTACCCGCCGAAAAAGGCGACGGCAATGCATAACCCGGCTCGCGGCTTTTTCATTGAAGGCTGGGCAGATGATGCCAGCGAAGTTATCCGTCAGGCTCGCGTTTTGCTGGCCCCGCTGCGGTTTGGAGCCGGAGTGAAGGGTAAGTTGTTAAGCGCCATGGCACTGGGTACACCAAGTGTGACCACATCAATTGGCGCAGAGGGCATCGCCAGTGCCACTGACTGGCCCGGTGCAGTCAGTGACGACGCTGACGAGTTTGCCCGTGAGGCGGTGGCGCTGTATACCGACCCGGCGCGCTGGCAACATGCTCAGGCTGCCACGCAGCCATGCATTGCGCAGTATCTGAATCAGCCCGACGCCGATACCCTGCTGGCCCGGCTGGACGCACTGCTAAAAGATCCGGATGCGTTTCGCCGCGCCCGCTATCTGCAGGGCATGCTGTGGCATCATACACTGCGCAGCACGCAGTACATGTCGCAATGGATTGAAGCAAAAAATACCCACGACTCAGGACAATGACCGCAGGCGCGCAACAACATGCCGGATACCGTTGTTGCGTGACTGGCTGAGATACCGTTCCAGACCACATGCGCGCATAAATCCATCATAGTCAAACGTGAGCTGTTGCTGGTGCGACAGCCGATTGGCCTGTTCCAGCAGAATAGCCAGTACACCACGCAGTATTTTGCTGTCGGAGTAGGCCTGAAACGGTGCATCAGCGGGACCGCACCGGGCAATCCATACCTGACTGTCACAACCATCGACGCGGTTTTCCGGCTGTCGCCCGGACTCGGGAAGAACGCTCAGCGATTTTCCCGCCAGCATGATGGCGCGTACTGACTCGTCCCAGCCTCTCGCCGCCATTAATGAGCGGGCAAGTGGACCGGGCTGGAACTCGCTATTCGTCACGGATGTCGGCCAGCATGTCCGCGGCAGAAACCAGATGATCGTTTTCAGCCCCGACCACGGGAAACACCAGCAACGCCACTGCATTTTTGTCCAGGCCTGGCAGCCAGGTGTCACAAAATGCGGTCAGTGGTACTGCAACAGGCTGTGACTCGCCGGTTTGCTCACCCGCTGCAGTTTTGTCATCGCACCAGCGCTGCGCCAGATCGCGATGGGGAAACACCGGTAACAACGTCTGT
The DNA here is from genome assembly GCF_040812025.1 of Alteromonas nitratireducens. NCBI lineage: Bacteria > Pseudomonadati > Pseudomonadota > Gammaproteobacteria > Alteromonadales > Alteromonadaceae > Alteromonas > Alteromonas nitratireducens. Next base: position 39,198 of record NZ_JBFNPK010000011.1, on the reverse strand, counting down.
CCGGCCTCTTCCATCATTAAAAAGCCCGCGTCGCCCTGCAACAGCCAGACCTCGTCTGATTTGGGAATGTAGGTTAAAAACAGCGCATACCGTGATTCGGAGTCCAGCTCCAGCGATTGCGCAATGACGGGCGCAGCAAGTTTTTCGGTCAGAGAGTTTGGGAACACGTGTTGTTACCGGTGGCAAAATGATGGTGCGTGATTATACGTGGGTGATCAGACAATTACATCCCCGACAACCGCCGTGCAGACTTTAATTCTGCACTGACTGTGCGTATGCTCAGTGTATTACGTCCCCTTTTAAAGGTCCGCATGGAACCGGATATTCTGACAACCCTGCGCGCACATACACGGCCCCTGCAAGCGGCACTGGAAAGCCGCTACCCTTTTTGTCACTTTTTGCAGGACCGCCCGCTGGAAGTAGGTGTTTATGCCGACGTGCTTATCGTTTTATATCAGTTTCATGCGATGAGCCGTCACTGGCTGTCCGGCCCGCGAGTGACCACGCCGTTTGCACTGTCTACCGACAATGTCCTTGCGGCACTCGACGCAGACCTTAACGCCCTGGGCATTCAGGCTGACACGCTGCTCTGCCCTGCACCGCTGGCGGTCGTCGGTTCAGACAGCGCCTGTGCCATTGGCGCACAGTATGTCTGGCTGGGGTCCTCACTGGGCGCAATCCGGATTTGTCAGTGGCTCAAACACACAGCCCCCACGCTACCGCACCAGTACTATACCCTGATGAAAACCCAGAGCCGCGGATGGTCCCGCTTTACCGCAACCCTGGGCAGCCGTTGTCAGCAGGCAGGGGTCAGCGATACCGCCGTGGCGAGCGCGGCCAGTGCACTGTTCGACGCACTGCTTCACCTCGCGGCAGAGCGCGACGTCACGGGACAGGTTACGGTTAAGTCAATCGCGAACATCTGATACGATATTGCTACTTTTTCTTAAGTTTGCAGCAGTATGAAAATCATTTCTTTCAATATCAACGGCATCCGGGCCCGCCTTCATCAGTTACAGGCCATCATCGACAAACACCAGCCTGATGTTATTGGCCTGCAGGAAATCAAAGTCCACAACGACGCATTCCCGGTAGACGACATCCGCGCTATGGGATATCACGTGTACTTTCATGGCCAGAAAGCCCATTACGGTGTGGCTTTCCTGTCCAGACAGGAACCAGAGTCCGTTACCTATGGGTTTCCGACTGACGATGAAGATGCACAGCGCCGTATGATCATGATGACACTTAAAGACAGCCAGGGGACACCCGTGACCCTGCTGAACGGCTACTTCCCACAGGGGGAGAACCAGGCGCACGAGACAAAATATCCGGCCAAGCGTAAGTTCTATCAGGATCTGATGAGCTACCTCACCACCTCGCACAGCCCTGACGATAATGTGATCATCATGGGCGACATGAACATATCCCCGTCTGATCGGGATATTGGTATTGGTGAACAGAACCGCAAACGCTGGCTGAAAACCGGTAAATGCAGTTTCCTGCCGGAAGAGCGGGAATGGTACGACCGCCTTTATGCATGGGGACTCACCGACAGTTTCCGGACACTTTACCCTGACACAGACGACCGTTTCTCGTGGTTTGACTACCGCTCACGGGGCTTTGATGACAATCGCGGCCTGCGTATCGACCATATTCTGTGTACCCGTTCTGTGCAGGACCAGCTGAGCGACGCGGGGATAGATTATGAACTGCGGGGTATCGACAAGCCGTCTGACCATGCCCCTGTATGGGCAACCTTTGGACTGTAAGACAGGAGCGAGCCTTGACCTCACTACAACTTACCGGTTATCTGCTGTGGGGCATCAGCCTGGCTGCGATCCTTCGCAGCCTGAGCTTCAGTGAATTCAAAACCAACCGTTTACGCCAGCACCTGGTGTTTGGCAGCGCGGCCGCGTTATTCGTCCTCTGGCTGTTTCGCGCCGGTATTTTTGACGGACTGGATGTGCATTTTTTATGGCTCAGCGCGGTCACCCTGACACTCGGTTTTCGCTATGCCATTCTGGCTGCCTCTCTGACCCTGACCGGGATCACCGTAGCCGGGTTCGAAAGCTGGCAAATGCTGGGGGTGAATGCCGTCACGGGCATTCTGGTTCCCGTTGCCGTCACCTACGTGATTTACAGCGTCACGTTCCATCGCATTCCGCGCAACCTGTTTATCTACATTTTCCTGTGCGCGTTTTTCCCGGCAGCAATGAGCATTGCGCTGAAAACCGCATTACTGGGCGGCTACTACCTTACCGACGATATTTATAACTGGACCACGGTCAGTGATAATTACCTGCTGCTTATTCCCCTGCTGCTGTTTCCTGAAGCGCTTTTAAACGGGATGACCATGACATTGCTGGTTATCTACAAACCTGAGTGGGTGTATACCTTTCACGATAAGTTTTATATTGATGGGAAGTAAGCCATCGGAAGCGGACCACAACCTATGACAGCACATCACGCCCCTCCCCTTAAAACCATCGGCCTGCTGGGCGGGATGAGCTGGGAGTCCACAGCAACCTATTACAGCCTGATCAATCGCCTGGTAAACCAGCGTCTGGGCGGATTACATTCTGCCCGGATACTGCTGAGCAGTGTTGATTTTGCCGAGGTTGCGCTGCAACAACAGCAGAACGACTGGGCCGCATCTGCAGCGCTGCTGCGCGAGCATGCCAGAAAACTGGAAACCGCCGGCGCCAAGCTTATTGTGCTGTGTACCAACACCATGCACAAAGTGGCTGACGAGATTGCTGCCGGCATTCAGATCCCGTTTTTGCACATTGCCGACGCACTGGTGCAGGCACTTAACGCCGATGGTATTACGCGTATTGGCTTACTCGGCACCCGCTTTACCATGCAACAGGCGTTTTACCGCGAGCGCCTGCAAAGCAAGGGGATTGAGGTGCTGGTGCCCGATGATGCACAGCAGGATGAGGTTCATCGCATTATTTTTGATGAGCTGTGTGCCGGTACTTTCAGCCCGGCCTCTCGACAGCGCTATCTTGACGTGATTGACGAGCTGTCACAACGGGGCGCTCAGGCCGTGGCGCTGGGCTGTACAGAAATTGGCTTACTGGTGAAGCCAGAGGATACGGCCGTACCGCTTTATGATACAACCACACTGCATGCCAGTGCAGCGGTCAGCGCTGCACTGAACACAGAAAGGCTTCGGACCGGTTAGTTTTTGCTGTCAAACAGCAAATCCATGACGTCAGACAATTCGTGCTTGCCCTCGCGTAGTTCCTCTTCGCTCAGACCGGCGAGTTCATGAGGGAAGACCAGCCACTCGTCACTTTCGTTTACGTAATAATCCGGCACGATCTCGGTTTTGTTGTTCTGTGGTTTGTACCACGGACACGCAATACGAATGTCTTTGGGCATGTTCAGGCGCATCAGCTTTTCAATTTGCTTGATGAGCGCATCAACACTACGGCCACTGTCAAACACATCGTCAACAATCAGCAGCTTGTCACCGGCGTTGGCATTTTCGACCAGGTAGTGCAGACCATGCACACGAATCTCTTTGGACTGCTGGTTGATCCCGTAGTAAGACGAGGTTCTCACCGCAATGTGATCCGTGGCCACATTTTTAAACTCAAAAAACTCCTGAACAGCAATGCCAATCGGTGCACCGCCCCGCCAGATCCCAATAATGAAGTCAGGTCTGAATCCGTCCTCAAACACCTGAGCCGCCAGGCGGAACGAATCCTGGAGCAACGATTGCGAGGTGATAAAGTTCTTGTTCATGTCGTCTCTTAAGCCGGTTTAAAAAAGGGCGGGCAGTATAGTGAATTTACTGGCTTTTTGCATCCTTAATCATTCTGCAGTGCCGTCGCCGGCATCACCCGGCTGGCGCGGATCGCCGGATACACACTGGCCAGCAGACACAAGCCCAGTGCGAAAAGGGTAACCATCACAACCTGGCCCGGCTCCATCACCACTGGTACGCCTTTACCGTCGGCTGACAGCGCCAGCGGCACGTTGAACAACGCAAGCACGTTATTCAGTTGCAGGGTAATTACCACGCCCAGCACCACGCCAATCAGTGCGCCTTTGGCACCATTAAACAGGCCGTTAAGCATGAAAATACGACGTACACTGGCGCGGGTCATACCCTGGGACTGCAATATCGCAATGTCGCCCTGTTTTTCGGTGACCACCATGACCAGCGCAGACACAATATTAAATGCAGCCACCGCAATAATAAGCAGCAGCATCAGAAACATCATGTTCTTTTCCATTTTCACCGCATCGAACAGCGGCCCCTGACGGGCACGCCAGCTTTCGGCATCCACTCCCTGCCCGGCCAATGCGGAAACAACCTGCTGATAAGCAAAGGCGTCATCCAGAAACAACCGGGTGTCAGGTGGTGTCGCGGCGGGCTGTCGCAATAACCGGCGTAAATCATCCTGATGCAGATAAACCACCTTGTCATCAAGCTGGGATCGCATATCGAAAATTCCGCCAACCGTCACCAGGCGCTGGCTCGGCAGCCGGCCAAAAGGGGTGTAGACACTTGCGCCGGCCACCAGAACACGCAGCCTGTCACCCACGTTTACTTCCAGTTGCGTAGCCAGTGCCCGTCCGATGATGACAACAAACTGACCCGCCGCAAGATTACTGAACCGACCTCGCTGAATCAGCTCGGCCACCAGCGCGTTACGCTGCATGCCTTGCGGATCAACGCCCTGCAATTGTACTCCCCGAAGTCCCCGGCGTGACTGCACCACCCCTTCGGTTTCGCGGTAGGCCATAACCCCACGTACCCCGGCGATGTCACTGAATGGCAAGGCGTCGGGTGCGGCTTTTACCAGAACATGCGGCACCATGCCCAGTACCCTGGCCTTAAGCTGTGCTTCAAAGCCGTTCATCACCGACAGCACAATAACCAGCGCACACAGCCCCAGTGCTATCCCGGCAACCGAAAAGCGATTAATGAACGACACAAAGCTGTTGTGCTTGCCGGCAGTGGCATAGCGAAGGGCAATAAAGGCTGAGGGTGGTCTAAACATGCACAGGATCAGTAATTGCGAAATGAACGGTTAATAACAAACCAGAGCGCGGGATGACAACGACAGGCTGCCCGTGACGCGCATCGACACCATAGTAAAGTGGTTAGTCTACGTGTAAGCTACTGAGCGTACAAGAAATGGTTGGCGGAGAGTTTTAATGGATGCGATGACGCTGGAACAAAAACAGGCACAGTTCGACGAGTTTTTCCTGATGGCATACCGTCTTAATGTGAATGTAAAACTGCTCGACGAGGGCACGCCTTTACCTGCGTCTGACCAGCTCGAATCCGTTATGCCCTATGCGTTTCGTATTGCCGGCGAGATGGCCAGCATTGAAGCCCAGGCGTTACGCCCGCTTCGCCATCTCAGCGACCATGCTGAATCGCTCGCCGATTATCTCAATCATCAGGCGCGAAAAATTGACCTGATGATGTCATACATTCTGCATCAGCACGACGAAGAAACGTTACGCTACCAGACCGTAAAATTTGGTGGTGGCGGCCTCATCATTCAAAGCACAGACGCGATGGATGTGGGCAGTATGGCGGAAATTCGCATATTTCTGGACACCGAAGCGGCAGCCATCTTTTGTTTTGGTGAAGTTATCGCTTGCGAGTCTGCCGGGAATGACTACCATATTGCGTTCATTTTTAATCGCATCAGGGAGCAGGATCAGGAACTGCTCGTCAGAGCCAGTCTGCACCTTCAGACTCAGGAGCTCCGAAAACGTGCGCAATCGCGCCAGACTCCCTGACAGGCAAACAGGCTTAACTGACTGATACAGGTGACATGACAGCATCCATTCTTTCTTTGCCACTGCCCGCCGCCAAAAAGCAGGCATCTCATCAGGACCATCAGCACTGGGGACAACTGCGCGGCAGTAGTCAGGCACTGGCTATCAGTCAGGCGGCAGCACAATACAAGGGCCCGGTAGTTCTGGTCACCGCCGACACGCCATCGGCGCTCAGACTGGAAAAAGAAATTGCGTTTTTCTGCGCCGCAGACCACCCCGACATTACGCTGTTCCCTGACTGGGAAACCCTGCCCTATGACACGTTTTCACCGCACCAGGATATTGTTTCCCAGCGCCTGAAAACCCTGTATCAGCTGACGCAGCAAAGTCAGGGTATTTTCATTGTTCCAATCAATACGCTGATGCAGCGTGTCGCACCGGTTGACTACCTGGCCGGACATCTGCTGATGCTGAACAAGGGCGATACACTGGAGCGAGAGACATTCCGGCGTAATCTGGAGCAGGCCGGTTATCTGCATGTCAGTCAGGTGACGGCGCACAGTGAATTCTCGGTCCGCGGCAGCATTATTGACCTGTTCCCAATGGGCAGTGATAAGCCGTTTCGTATTGATTTGTTCGATGATGAAGTCGACAGTATTCGCTATTTTGACATTGAGACACAGCGTTCTACCGATGAAGTCAACGAAATTCGCATGCTGCCGGCACGTGAGTTTCCAACCGATAAGGCCGCCCTGTCGCTGTTCCGCCAGCAGTTTCTTGATCGTTTCGATGCCAGTAATGCACAGGAATCTGTCTTTTCGCAGGTGACCAAGGGCACCATGCCTAGTGGCGTGGAATATTATCTTCCGCTGTTTTTTGAAAAAACCGCCACGCTGTTCGACTACCTGCACCCGGACGCCATGCTGCTCCTGCACGGTGACGTCAAAGACGCCAGTGAATTTTTCTGGGCTGACGTGGAAGAGCGCTACGAACAACACCGCTATAATCTGGCGCGTCCTTTACTAACGCCGCAGGAACTGTTTTTACCGGTTAATGAATTATTCGGTGCGATCAAAGACTGGCCACGCGTTTCTCTGCACGCAGACAGTATCGAGGAAAAGGCTGGTGCGTCTAACCTTGGCTGCGAATCACTGACCGATATTGCAATTAACGCACAGAAAAAAGAGCCCGCAGCACGGCTTAAATCTGCACTCGACGAGGCAAAAGACCGTGGCGCCCGCACGCTGTTTTGTGCCGAGACGCCGGGACGCAGGGAAACCCTGATAGCGCTGCTCGCGAAGGCGGGGATCAGGCCGGTATTGTGCGACAGCTTTGATACGTTTTTAGCCCAGCACGATGCCATCGGCATTACGACCGGTCTGGTCGAGCACAGTTTTCGCTGGCACAGCGGCGAAGGTGAGCTTTTGTTCATCACCGAAACCGAACTGCTCGGACAAAAAGTCTCGCAGCGCCGCCTCAGAGAAAAGCGCACAGCAACCGATGAAAGCGCCATTATCCGCAACCTTGCCGAGCTGTCTGTGGGTCAGCCCGTGGTACACCTTGAGCATGGGGTTGGCCGCTATCTGGGCTTACAGACCCTGGATGCGGGCGGCGTCGCCACAGAATACCTGTGTATTGAGTACGCCAAACAGTCCAAGCTGTATGTACCGGTGTCATCGCTGCATGTGATTTCACGCTATACCGGCGGTGACGTAGAGCACGCCCCTCTGCATTCGCTGGGGTCTGATGCCTGGTCCAAAGCCAAGCAGAAAGCAGCGGAGAAGGTGCGCGATGTGGCCGCCGAATTGCTTGATGTATATGCACGGCGCGCCGCCAAACCCGGTTTTGCTTACAAGATTGACTGGGACGAATATCAGGCATTTGCCGACAGCTTTCCGTTTGAGGAAACGCCTGACCAGATGCAGGCCATCAATGCGGTCATTCAGGATATGGGCAGCCCACAGGCCATGGACCGACTGGTGTGTGGTGATGTCGGTTTCGGTAAAACCGAAGTCGCGATGCGCGCCGCCTTCCTGGCCGCCAGTCAGGGGAAACAGGTGGCGATTCTGGTTCCCACCACCCTGCTCGCGCAACAGCACTATGAGAACTTTAAAGACCGCTTTGCCAACTGGCCGTTCCGGATTGAGGTGATGAGCCGGTTTGTCAGTGGCAAGGCACAGAAAAGCGTGGTCGATGGTATCAGCGAAGGTCAGGTCGATATTGTTGTTGGTACCCACAAGCTGTTGTCGGGTGACATTAACTTTGCCGATCTTGGGCTGGTGATCATTGACGAGGAACACCGGTTTGGCGTGCGCCAGAAAGAGAAGCTGAAATCGCTGCGCGCCGATGTGGATATTCTGACGCTCACCGCCACTCCCATTCCACGCACCCTGAACATGGCCTTGTCGGGCATGCGCGACTTATCGATTATCGCTACGGCACCGGCTCGTCGTCTGTCGATTAAGACCTTTGTACAGCAGCGCAACAAAGCGGTGATCCGCGAGGCCATTATGCGTGAAATCCTGCGCGGCGGGCAGGTTTACTTCCTGCACAACGAGGTCGAATCGATTGCCCGCACCGCCGAGGAAATTGCCGGGATTGTGCCCGAAGCACGTATTGCCGTGGGGCACGGCCAGATGCGCGAACGCGAACTGGAAGCGGTCATGAGTGACTTCTATCACCAGCGCTATAATGTGCTGGTGTGTACCACCATTATCGAAACCGGTATTGATGTACCGACCGCAAACACCATTATCATGGACCGTGCCGACCACCTGGGTCTGGCGCAGTTACACCAGTTACGGGGCCGGGTTGGCCGTTCGCACCACCAGGCGTATGCCTATCTGCTGACACCACATCCTAAACGCATGACACGTGATGCAGTAAAACGTCTTGAGGCCATCTCACAGCTCGAAGATCTGGGTGCCGGTTTCGCGCTGGCAACCCATGACCTTGAGATCCGTGGTGCCGGAGAACTGCTCGGTGACGACCAGTCAGGCCAGATCGCCAGTATTGGCTTTAGTCTGTACATGGACATGCTTGATCAGGCCGTAACGGCACTTAAGGAAGGCCGCGAGCCTACGCTGGACGATGCGCTGTCGGCACACACCGAGATTGAGCTGCGTATTCCGGCCTTATTACCGGAAGATTACATTGGTGATGTGAATATGCGCCTGTCGCTCTACAAGCGCCTGGCCAGTTGCCAGAGCAGTGAGGAAATCGACGAGTTCCAGGTTGAATGTATCGATCGCTTTGGTCTGCTCCCGGATGCAGCCAAAAACCTGGTTCAGATCGCCCATTACAAACTGCAGGCGCGCACGCTTGGGATCCATAAGGTGGATATGTCGCCGCAGGGTGGTACTATCGAGTTCAGGGAAGATACCCGTGTTGATCCGGGCTTCATCATTAAACTGGTCCAGACCCGCTCTGACACGTTCAAATTTGAAGGCAGTCAGAAGTTACGGGTAGTCAAAACCACCGACAGTGCCCAGGCGCGCCTGACCCTGCTTGGTGATTTGCTGGCTGAATTTGCAAAGGAGACACGCTAGATGTCAATGCCGTGGCGCGCAGTTATCGCACTGCTTCTGCTCTGTCCGTCAGCCTACGCTGACGACGACTGGTGGTTTGATATTGAAGTCATCGTGTTTGATCGTAACCAGGCGATCACCGCCCTCAGCGAGCAGTTCGATTATGCGCCGTCGCTGGCGCCAGCAAACGCAGACTATGACCTGCTGTCTGCGTACATGATGCCGGATATCACGCCCATCGCACGCACACTGCCAGACTGCGATGCCCCGCCATTTTTGTTGTGGCAGGCTGCGCCAGCGCTCGATGATATCATCACCGCGTACCGCGAACGTCAGGACGCACTGATGCCCACCGGCTTGCCTGACATCACATCAACAAATCCGGATTTGCTCGCAGACAGCGCAACCGACAGCGACGTTGCCACGTCGTTGACCGTAGCAGCGTCAGCAGATGACGCTTCTCCCGTTCAGGACAGCGCGAGCGAGAACATCAGCGAGCCAGTACCCGTTGTTTCTGACAGTGATATTGCCCGCTACTGGCTCGATTTTCATACCGACTTCTCTGCTGACTACACTCAGGTACCGGCTGTGACGTCCTGTCTTAGTGAGCCTGACTGGCTGGTATATAAAAACGGACAGTGGCAGCGTCAGGCCATTGATATCCAGATTGCTGCGCCCGAGCGCGTACCGCTGTTACCCGAGGGTAACGACTGGTATCGCGCAGCGCAGCCCCATCTGCTGCCGTCTGGCGTACGTGAACTGACATCGCTGTCACAACAAATCCGCAGTACCCGCGGTCTCACGCGTCTGCTGCATACTGTCTGGCGTCAGGAAGTAAAATTTGGTCAGGATAACGCCGCCACGTTTCGTCTGGTCGCCGGTGAGAATTACGCGTCCCGTTTTACGGCTGACGGCTATGAAAAGCATCAGAATGACAATCCCGGCATGCCCGAGTCAGACACCGCAATAACACCATCAACGTTATTTGATACGCTTGATAGCCGCCTGGCAGCCCCCGATACGGTGTCGTTCTCCAGAATGATGGCGGCCTCGCCGGAGAACCCGTCTGACGATACGCTGGCAGACCAGACGGTACGCCAGGCTCCGCTGTGGCAGATTGACGGCACGATTAAAGTCTTCCTGCGTTATGTCAACCGTGTGCCTTACCTGCACATTGATAACGCGCTGTTTTACCGTCAGCCGGTTCCCGTCAACGACAGCCTGGATGTACTGACAGCGGAAGCGGTCACGCCGGAGTATAAGCTGGTATCCGTCCCGTTCAGTCAGTTACGACGGGTTATCAGTAAACAGGTCCATTATTTCGACCATCCGTTGTTTGGCATGATTGTGGAAATCCGGCGTCACGAACGCCCTGCCCCAGAACCTGCGGATGAAACACAAGAGCAGACAGACGAGTAACATGAAAATATATACCCGTGGCGGCGACAAAGGCAGTACCCAAATCTACGCAGATAAACCCATGCGCGTGGATAAAGACGACATTATTCTGGCGTGCTATGGCGATCTGGACGAACTCAACAGCCATATCGGACTGCTCATCAGCCTGGCTAATGACGTTGAAAGTACCACGTTGCACACCATCCAGCGGCAGTTGTTCCAGGCCGGGTTTGCGATTTCCGCCACGTCATCGTTAAGTGAAGAGGATGTCAGTGCACTAGAGTCAGCAATAGACAGGCTGACGCATGAACTCGCTCCACAGACACAATTTATTTTGCCCGGTGGGTGTCAGGCGGCTGCACAGGCACATGTATGCCGGGCAGTCTGCCGACGCACCGAGCGAACGATTACTGCATTAAAACGGGTTCACGACGTGCCGGACGTTCTTGCGGCGTATATCAACAGATTATCAGATTATCTGTTTACGCTTGCCAGAACCCTGAACCATCGTGCTGGGCTCTCCGACACATCATTGTAAACGGCGTTTTACTTATTTACCCACCTCAAAGCTCACAGACCAGGCGGGATCACTGACTTTTGACAAGTCTTTGATTTCCGTTACCGGACGTGCACTCATTTTATTCGCCAGCGCGGATGAGGTGCGGGTTGCGCCATAAGACGCGGCAAAGTTTGCAATGCTCTGATCATTACAGACAACATTATCTGCTACCTGACTGAAGCTCAGACGATAGTGACGAATATCGCTGCGCAACTGGATCAGATCGTTGTTCATTGACGCTTTGCAAAAACCGATCAGTACGGCTTCGGTATTTTTATCCATGGCCTGGGACTGCACTGATAAACCCAGCGCGACTGTACCTGCCAGCACAGCTGCCAGACGACAGGATGTGCGAATATGACCGTTCATGTCATTCTCCTTAAATAGTGTGATGTCACATAGTATGAAGTGGCTGATTTGGGTTCAGTAAACACTTCACCCTTTCAGCTTGCGCGGGAAACCAAAAATGTCGATGACACGGCACTGACGTTTACCTGACCGGCAGGACGAAACGATTTTTTTTTACTGACAGCCACATGACAGCGCTTTTTTTTCTTATTTCAGACAGACAGTTAGAGCCTGTTGACCTTTGCTGTATAATTTTGCAACGATTGTGCGGCATTTCTGCAATGAAGCGCGATTGTGGTGTAGTTTCTCTACATGAATGAGTGCTGAGGCAGCAAAAATGCCGCACAATCGTTGCCCAAAGGGTTCGTCCTAAACGCTTTTTACTCTTTGTTGCTTATTTTTGACTTAATACATTAGGCCTGCAAATAAGCGCCGCGATTAAAAAGCGTTTAGTTAGAACAAAATTCATACAGCAAAGGTCAACAGGCTCTAGGTTGTCTCACACGCACATCGTGATTTTTTCGCCTGTCATCGTTTATTTTTTAACCACAAGGAGGAAGCGCTTACACTATAATTACGTACTGCAGTCTTGTTGTATTTCTAACAACGTAACGAGGTCGTCATTGTGACACCCATACAGAAGTTTAACGGACTGGCTTACAATCAGCGGACGCGGGAACTGACCACAGCCATCAACGATGAACCCAGCTTACTGACGAAGCAGTCAGGCGAGTTGCTGATGCTGTTTTTGCAGGCCGACGATCACACCCTGACCCGTGATGAGATCCGCGCGCAACTGTGGGGACACGCGCATATTTCTGATGATGTGGTTAACCATGCTGTGTGCCGGTTGCGTAAAGTCCTGCATGAACTCGACCCGGCTGAACATATTTATATTGAAACCTTGCCCGCCACAGGCTATCGCCTGCATGGCTGCGATACGCAGCTGGCCAGCCCAAAGTACCAGCAGGTACAACGCTGGATTGTGCTGGCCTCGCTGTTTTCCCTGCTCTGAATTACAACCGTGTCAGCATGACCACCGCGGTCACGATTACTCCCAGCAGAATATTCAGGATGAACCCCTCGCGCGCCATATCCGGAATACGCAATAACCCGCTGCTATAGACAATCGCATTGGTCGGGGTAGCCACCGGCATCATAAACGCACAACTGGCGCTGATAGCGGCAGGCATCATCAGCAGCAGCGGATCAATATCAATGGCCACAGCCGCGCTGGCAAGGATAGGCATCAGCAATGTGGCCGTTGCCGTATTCGATGTCACTTCGGTCAGGAAACTCACCGCCAGACACAGGGTCAGCATCAGGCCTACCAGCGGCAGCACAGACAACCCGGTCAGACTTTCTCCCAGCACCTGGCTCAGACCAGAAGAGGAAAACGCACTGGCAAGACAAAGCCCGCCGGCAAATACCAGCAGTAAGCCCCACGGAATCGATTCTGCGGTATCCCAGTCAAGCAGGTATACCTTATCCCCCTCAGGCGTTATTTCGCCGGACGGGATCAGGCACATCAGTACAACGCCGGCGAGCGCGATGGTACTGTCTCCGACACTGTCCATGCCCAGCCAGGCGGTCCAGTACTGCCGAAAAACCCAGGCCAGGGCGACCAGCGCAAATACCCACAACACGCGTTTTTCGGCGGTTCGCCACTGCCCGGTTGCGGGCAGGTTAACGGCTGGCAGTGCACTGATACCGCGGGTCAGCCACAACGCCATCACCGGGATCGCCACAAGAACGATAGGAATACCGGTTTTCATCCAGTCCAGAAAACTGATTTCAAGCCCGGTTTCCTGCTGATAAAGACTCATGAATATGATGTTAGGCGGCGTGCCGATGGGGGTACCAATTCCCCCTACGCTGGAGGCGTAAGCAATACCCAGTAGCAACGCCGTGCTAAGGCGCGGATCATTGATACTGGTTACCACCGCCATCGCAATAGGCAACAGCATGAGCGCGGTAGCGGTGTTTGATATCCACATACTCAGCACAGCAGATGCGAGCATAAATCCCAGCACCAGACGTTTGGCACTGCTGGCGCCGGTCAGCCGCAGCATATAAACCGCCAGACGCCGGTGGACGCCCGACTTTTCCAGCGATTTTGACAGCATAAACGCGCCCATTAAAAGAATGATCACATGATTGCCCAGTGAGCTGGCTGCCTGCTGGTAGCTCAGGATCCCGGCGGCCGGAAAGGCCACAAACGGCACCAGTGCCGTAACGGCGATAGGCAGCGCTTCGGTCACCCACAGGGCGGCAATCAGCACTGTGATGGCTGCTGTCAGCGACATCGGCAGCGTCAGTTCACTGAACCGGGTCAGTACAAACGTAATGGCGGCAAGAAACAGCGCCAGTGCAATAAAGTGCCCTTTCACCTTAGTCATAACGTCTCCGCAATGCGATAGCTTTCTGGTACGCGGCCGCCGCGTCGGCCGGTAGTGCCCTGCCCGTCATCCGCTGACACCGCGTACTGTCGTAACCGGTATGCGGCAGCGTATCTAAAATACGCTCTGCGCCAGCGGGATTGTTACACGCCAGCAGCATGGTGCAGCCCGCCGCCAGCGCGGCTTGCGCCCGCTCAGGGTAGCCGCCTGCCACCGCCGCGCCTTCCATAGATAGGTCATCTGAAAATATCACGCCGTCAAAGCCCATCTGCTGGCGCAGTATTGTCTGCAGCCAGACCGACGAGAAACCGGCGGGTGCATCGTCTACGGCAGGAAATATGACGTGCGCAGGCATAATTGCATCCAGCGCCTGCTCAGCAATAAGCCGCTCAAACACAATCATGTCCTGTGAAGTGATCTCACTCAGTGCACGGCTATCCACCGGCACCGCTATGTGCGAGTCGGCCTGAACACTGCCATGACCGGGGAAATGTTTACCCGTCGCTGGCATATCGCATTGCCGCATACCGTTAATCAGTGCCCGGGCAAGGGTCACAACCTCATCTGCATTGTCTGCGAAGGCCCGGTCCCCAATCACATCAGAGATACCATTGATATCCAGTACCGGCGCAAAACTGATATCGATGTCCGCCTGCTTCAGCTCGTAGGCCATGATGGTGCCGCAGGCATTCGCCAGCGCGCTGGCTTCATCGCTGTCTGCCGTCCGGGTCAGTAAATCTCCCATCGCCGGCAGGCGCGTAAACCCCTCCCGAAAGCGTTGTACCCGTCCGCCTTCATGGTCAACGGCTATCAGCAGCGGTTTTCCTGCTGCTTCACGGATACTGCGGGTCAACTCCCGTAACTGTTCGGGATCATGGTAATTCCGGGCAAATAAAATCACCCCGCCGGTCAGGGGATGGGCAAGTTTTTCTTTTTCATCCGGCTGCAGTAATTCCTGCTGACAATCTATAATTAGCGGTCCCATGTATTCTGTGGCCCTCACATCCTAACCATTGATAAGCATTTGCTTTTTTTATTGTTCTGCTGTGGGTAGGATAGAGAAAAAAACGGAGTAATACACGTGCAACAGTGGATTAAATGGACGCTGGTCAGCCTGATCGGCCTGATTGGTGTGGCCATGCTGGTTAGCTGGTTGTTATTGCGGGCCAGTTTACCCGTACTGGACGGTGAATCACAAAGTAGCGCCGTCCGCGCACCGGTATCACTGGCCAGAGACACCCTGGGCCAGGCTGTGATCCAGGCCAACGACCGTCAGGATGCCGCGTTTGCGCTGGGTTTCGCACATGGCCAGGACCGTTTTTTTCAGATGGATCTGCAGCGCCGTGCTGCAGCGGGCGGACTGTCTGAATGGGTAGGTCCTGCCGCCCTTTCCGTTGACAAGCGAGCCCGCTTTCATCAGTTCAGAAAACGTGCGGCGCAGGTAATTGAACAACTACCTGACTGGCAGCGCGTTCTGCTACAGCGTTATGCCGACGGCGTCAACGCCGCCCTCACTGAAATGGCGCAGCCGCCGTTTGAATATCTGTTATCAGGCATGGCAATCAGGCCGTGGCAGGTGGAAGACAGCATTCTTGTGGTGTTCAGTATGTACCTGGATTTGCAGCGCAGTCAGGTCGATATGGACATGGCCCGCACTGTCCTGGCCTCCGAATTTGGTCAGCCAATGCTGAATTTCATTATGCAGCCGACGCGCTACCAGGCAGCGCTGGATGACAGCTGGCTGGAAACCGGGACCGTCAAGCTTCCGCCCTACCCGCTGGGAACCCAAACCGCATCCACATACGATTATCAGGAGCCGCCCGACATTGGCAGTAACAACTGGGCAGTGACCGGTGCGCTGACAGACAATCAGGGCGCGTTGCTGGCCAATGACATGCACCTGACCCTGCGCGTACCGATTATCTGGTATCGCGCTCAGTTAAATTACCGGGTTGACGACACCGCCGTGCAACTCACCGGCGTATCGCTGCCGGGGTTACCGGGCATTGTGGTGGGCACCAACGGCAAGGTGGCATGGGGCTTTACTAATGCGAACCTGGACACGGTGGACTGGGTACGATTACCGGACGATGTCAGAACCTGGGAAGAGCAGGAGTTTATCGCCGTGGGAGATGGTGATGAAATCATGACACTGACGGTCAGTGAATTCGGCCCGGTGCGTGATGTTGACGGTGAGCGCTTTGCGCTGTCCTGGGTTGCACATCAGCCTTACGCGGTTAATCTCGCTATTACCCAACTGGATACCGCAAAGACGGTCGACGATGCCATAGCACTGGCAAGCAGCATGGGTATTCCAACCCAGAATATGATGCTGGCAGATGCTGACGGTAATGCCGCCTGGACGCCGGCAGGCGCCCTGCCTGCCCGTCCGCATGCCAGTGACATTGCAATTAGTCCGGCGCAGTACAGTGAGGCCTGGGCGCAGGTGAATCATCAGCGCCCGGTAGTAAAAAACCCACCGCAGCAGCGGCTCTGGACCGCCAATGCACGCGTTATCAGTACGCAGGATCTGGCAACCTTTGGCGACGGCGGTTATGCGCTTGGTGCTCGCGGCTATCAGATAAAACAACGCCTGTTCGAGCGCGAACGCTTCAGTGAAACCGAGTTCTATGCCATTCAGCTTGATAATAAAGCCGACTTTCTTGTCCCCTGGCATGATCTGTTGCTCGCTTCGCTGGCAACCGAAGCAGAGACCTTCAGTGACGATATCCGTTACCTGAAAAGCTGGCAGGCGTGTGCGTGCGCAGAGTCTGTCGGATATACCCTGGTCAGGCATTTTCGCTCATCGCTGACAGAAATGCTGATGGGTAATCTGTTTAACGTACTGGAAGACAAAGACGTAAACACGGCGCCGCTTCTGCGGCAGATTGAGCCTGCTTTGTGGCAGTTGCTGTCGCAGCAGCCGGACGACTGGCTGCCTGATGGCTTCAGCGATTACACTGCGCTTATCAAAGCGGCATACCGCAACGCCCGTGATGAACTGCTGGCAACGTATGGGAAAGAGAACGGACTGGCAGACCTTACCTGGGGCAGGGTCAATGCGCTGCGCATCGCCCATCCTTTTGCCCGCCAGATCCCACTGCTGGGTGATCTGCTGAATATGCAGGAAACGACAGGATTTGGTGACAGCTACATGCCAGCCGTACAAAAAACCGGCTTTGGTGCATCTGAACGCTTTTTTGTTCAGCCGGGACATCTGAAGAATGCCATTCTGACGTTACCCGGCGGGCAGTCAGGGCATCCCCTGTCACCGTTTTATCAGGCCGGATACAGCGACTACATCAACAATGCGGCAACGCCGCTATTGCCCCAGAAATTACTGCATAAGCGCGCATGGCTGCCAGCAACGACTGAGTAGCCGCAATACAGCCGGTCACTGCCGTTGGCGGTGGCTGGCCTCAGGACGCGTCTGGCAACAGCTCAGGATTAACTTGTTTGTAGCGCTCCCGCCAGACGGCTTTTGCCTGTTCAATCTCGTCGGCGGTCGGCGCTTCACCGTTGGCCAGCGTAGTTGCAATGCTGTAGATGATTTTGTCACGCTTTTTCAGCAGACTATCGGCTTTGGCGAAGAGGTTTTTAGCCTCCGGATACGCGGCCTTTAAGTCCTCTATGCCTTCCAGCCCAACGAACCGTGCTTCAAACGCCTCGTTGAACAGCGCGCGCTTCGCATTAAATATTACGTAGTCGCGGGCCTGCTGCGATGCCAGCCAGGCCTGGTCCTGCTCTGACAATTCAGCCTCACGGGCCACATCCTGCGCCTTTTTCAGCCAGGCATCGATGGTCGTGTCGTCATTATCCCGAACCCCTTGCTTAATGCCCGCTTCAAGATCTGTCGCATTAAGAATATCCATGACGGTGATAACCGGTACTGTCTCTCTCGCGCTATCGTTGGTCTCATCCGACAAATAAAGCAGTCTTCCGGCCACCGCAATCACAATGACGACCAGCACCAACAGCACCTTGTTCATAGACATCTCCTACACCGTAAACTGTTAATATCAATTTTGCGGTGTCAAGAATAACACAGCCGCAGCAGGCATACCTCCCTCACCATAACAGCCATTTATCGTAGTTAACGGCGCACGCCCTCCAGGCTGATGCCGTTGATCACTATCTGCATATGGCCTTTACCCACACGAATGCTGACCTCGTCGGTGTAGGTCAAGCCCAGTGTGCGGTTGCTTTTCGCCGCAAGCAGTTCCTCGTTCATAAATAATCTGCCATCAAACTCATGCAGGGTAACGGTATCGCTGTCGGCGCCGAGGTGCTTTTTCAACTGGCCGGGTTCGAAGGTATAGCTGCCAAAATCCGCGGTAAAGGTCGAAGGATCTGCCAGGTGTGTGCGCTGTGGCAGATCAACCGGCTGACCTTTCGACAGCAGGAATACGTCGCGCAACATCGGCAGAATTGGCGTATTGCCCCAGTTTGAGGTTATCGCGATAAAGTCGCCGCGCTCTGGCGAGCGGATCATCACACTTTTGGTGCCATAACCACTGCCTGCAGAAAAATACAGACGTTCATCGCCAAACGTTTTTATACTCCACAGGTAACCTTCATATTCCCCTTCCCCGCTTTGAATATGCGGGGCAAACAGCTTGTCTGTCAGCGCGGCAGGCAGCAGGGTATGTTCCTGCAATGCCACCATAAAGCGATACAGATCGTCGGCAGTAGAATACAGGCCGCCGCCCGCATTGACGCCGAGGTGCTTGGTTCGCTGCGCATGGGTCAGGCCGGTCGGCGTCAGCCGGTAAGGCACCGCCTGGTTAGCAACCACCGCCCGGCCACGGTAAACCCCGGTATTGGTGAGTTTGAGCGGCGTAATAATCTGCTGAGTAATGACATCCGCATAGTCCATGCCGGATACCGCCTCAAGCACCGCCCCCAGCAGCGTTACCCCACTGTTTGAGTAAGCATATTGCTCACCAGGAGAAAACTGCAGAGCCTGTTTGTCGACCAGCTCCCGGGCCTGCTCTTGTAATGTCAGTTCCTGATACCATTGGATCCCGGACTCTCTTGGCAAACCTGAGGTGTGGGTTAACAGGTGATGAATGGTCACCTCATCACGCCACGTGGCGGTGAGGTACGGCAGGTAAAGCCCTACCGGTTTATCCAGCTCAAGTTTGTTGTCTCTGACCAGCATCAGAACAGCGACACCCGTAAAGGTCTTTGATATCGAATTGATAGAGTTTCGGGTGGATGGTGTCATGGCAATATCAAAACTCCGGTCCGCCAGCCCGATACTTTGCTCAAACACGGTTTCTTCATCCCTTACGACTTTTACGGTACCGGAAAAGCCATGCACCTGGTGATAGGCATTCAGCAGTGACGCCATTTCCGCCTTATCCTGTGTCGCATCAGCCGTCGCGTACGCCGCATTAACCGCCAGCATCATGCCGCCGGATATCAGTAAAAGACGGCAAAGATTATTGATAACCCCTGATAACATGCCTACTTTCATAACTACACTCCTTTTTGGGTATGGCAGCTTATCTTTTCATAAACATTTTTATCTTTACACAAAGAAACTATTGCAGAGTGTGTCTGGCGTCTCAAATTGCAGGTTAAGCTTATGAATAAAATCACGTTTTTGAGATTTTCGCCGAGTGGTCTGATGACTTTCATCAGTTATGCAGAGATATAAAAACTGATCATTGTTATTTTTTAAGCACTCTTTTTATGATGTTCGTTAACAATTCAGCAAGAGTATTAACATGGCTAAAATCCCTCGCGATAAGAATAACGACTATACCGTGGACATGGCTGACGCCCGGCGGGACTTTGTGGCATCACAAACCAATACCGAACTACACCACCTCGGACACTATTCTGTCGAGCCTGGCACGTTATCAGGCAATATCGAAAACTTCAGTGGCGTGGCACAAATTCCGATTGGTTTCGCAGGCCCCATGCTGGTCAACGGCGAACAGGCGCAGGGTGAATTCTACGTTCCTATGGCAACCACCGAGGGCACGCTGGTCGCCAGTTATTCCCGCGGCATGCGATTAACCCGCGAGTGCGGCGGCATTACTACCACCGTGCTGGATGATGCCATGCAGCGCGCCCCCATGTTTTCGTTTAATGATGCAAGGGCATCACGCGCATTCGGTGAATGGGTTGATGCCCATTTTGATGAAATTAAAGCGGTTGCCGACAGCACCACCAGCGTCGGCCGGTTGTCTGACATTGAGCAATATGCCGCCTCCAAGCTTCGCTGGCTGCGCTTTAATTACCGCTGTGGTGACGCAGCCGGCCAGAACATGGTCAGCAAAGCAACACGCGCGGCCTGTGAATGGATAAAGGCGCAAAATCCACCGGGGCTGGAGCATTTTGTACTCGCCGCCAACATGGACACCGACAAAAAGCACTCGCATCTGAATTCCCTGCATACCCGTGGCAAACGCGTGGTGGCCGAAATTACACTGGAAAAGCAGAAGATGCAGGACATCATGCACTGCTCACCTGAGGCCTTATACCGCCAACGTCAGTATTCCAACATGGGCGCAATGATGGCAGCCAGCGTGAGCAATGGCGCCCATTTTGCCAACGGCATCACGGCACTGTTTATTGCCTGCGGTCAGGATGTGGCTAATGTTGCCGAGTCTTCCGCCGGTTTTACTTACGCGGAGATACTGCCTAACGGAGACTACTATTTCTCGGTAACCATTCCGTCACTGGTAGTGGCCACCTTTGGTGGCGGAACCGGTCTGGCAACACAAAGAGAATGCCTTGATGTGCTGGGCTGTGTTGGCAGAGGCCAGGTTAACAAGTTCGCTGAAATCGTGGCAGCCACGGTGCTGTGTGGTGAGTTGTCACTGGGTTCGGCCGTGGTCGCCGACGAGTGGGTGTCGAGTCACGAGCGACTCGGCAGAAACCGTTAAGCGACGGGAAAAATCAGGCGGTTGTGGACGCGCTGGGTCGTCCGCGCTGCTTCTGTAACCGGCTGTAGCTGAACATTTCTTCTCTCGCCAGCTTGCTGTAATAAATCAGCTTTTTTTCATCTTCTACGGTGAAGCGACGCGCTGTCGGGCTGACAATACATAAGGCGCCCAACGGCAGACCTTCACGGTTTCTGATAACCGCTCCGGCATAAAAGCCAACTTTCATTCCAAACGTCACCAGCGGATTATGCATATACACCGGATGACGGCGGGTATCTTCTATCACCAGGATCTCATCTTCCAGGATGGCATGCGCACAAAAGGAGACGTCACGATTGGTTTCGGTCAGTTCACTGCCGTGTTTTGACAAAAACCACTGGCGGTCAAAATCCACCAGCGATAACAGCACCAACGGTACATCAAACACTTCTGCAACGCTTTTCGTGATCATATCCAGCCGGGGCGATGGCGGCGTATCGAGCAAACCGGTCGCATGCAACGCGTCGACTCTGGCATATTCCAGGTCATGCAAGGGCGCCCAGTAACGCGTAGCATCATCTTCTGCGATCATAAGCATCCTCGTTAACTACGCAAACATGCATCGTTGGGTTGTTCATATTTCAGGTAACGTAGCCAGACATAGGCTCAATACATCACAGCGCAGCAAAAAGATTACCCGGTCGCTTTATACTTTAGTCTATATTGACGCCCGATAGTCGCGACAAAACAGACCGCTTACGGCGGCACAAATAAAAAACGCCGCACTAATGCGACGTTTTTTATTCATGGGCGGGCAAAACTATTACTCAGAGGGGGTGGAGTTCTCTACCCTGCTTTTGAGTTTTTGACCTGGCCTGAAGGTCACTACACGACGGGCTTTGATTGGAATATCTTCACCCGTTTTGGGATTTCGGCCCGGGCGCTCGTTTTTATCCCGCAGGTCAAAATTACCAAAGCCAGACAGTTTCACTTGTTCACCGGACTCCAGCGCTTCTTTGATTTCTTCAAAGAACATTTCCACCAGATCCTTCGCATCACGCTTATTAATACCCAGTTTTTCGAATAAGTGTTCAGCCATCTCGGCTTTGGTTAGTGCCATAGTTTACTCTCTTAACGCTGCCCCGAATTCAGATTCCAGGCCCCGCACCACTGTATCTACCGCATGTTGAATGTCAGCTTCTTCCAGCGTTTTTTCCGGGTCCTGCAGATGCAGTGACAAGGCAAGACTCTTGTAGCCGGGCTCAATTCCCTTGCCTTTGTACACGTCGAACAAGTTTAGGCCAACTAGTTGATTTACGCCAATTTTTTTAGCGTAAGAAAGTATGTCCCCTACTTTCACCTCATCTTTTACCGTAATCGCGATATCACGACGGTTTGACGGGAAACGTGACACCGGCATTGCAGCAGGCAGTTTACGCGGGCTGATGGCGTCAAGCTCAAGTTCAAAAACAAACGCACGCCCGTTCAGGCCAAGCAGTTTGCTGAACTGAGGGTGGACGGCTCCCACATAGCCAATACTGCGGTCATCCAGCATGATCTCTGCTGACATACCCGGATGCAATGCACTGTGATCTGCCGGTGCGAACGAAATACGGTCGCTGTGGCCCGTTAATGCTAACAGCGCCTCGACATCGCCTTTGGCATCAAAGAAGTCAACCTGTTCATCGCCGTTATCCCAGTGCTCAACGGCGCGACGACCGGCCAGCACACCACCAATAACAGGCTGCTGGTTGACTCCGTTTGGCGCGTCCGGGTCTGGCAAAAAGCGTAACCCGGTCTCAAACAGACGAATACTGTTTTGCTGACGCTTCTGGTTATACGCTGCAGCACCGAGCAGCCCCGGCCACAGGCTGACACGCATGACTGACATATCCGCCGAGATAGGATGCGGCAGCACCATGCCTTTGTGCTGTGGAAACAGCGCATTTTGTACCTTCGGATCGACAAAAGAATACGTGATGGCTTCATGGTAGCCCCGCGACACCAACAGCGACGTAAAACGTGATACCGGTAATACAGCTTCATCACCCGCCAGCATGGCCAGGGTTGCCGTTGGTGAGACGTTAGGGATGTTGTTGTAACCGTACACGCGTGCAACTTCCTCTATCAGATCTTCCTCAATGGCAATATCGAAACGGTAGCTTGGCGCTACTGCCTGCCAGCCTGCGTCTGTTTCAGTCACTGCCATACCAAGACGATTCAGCATTTCGGTGACTTTGTCATCGTCAATTGCAATACCCAGCACACGGGTCAGGCGCTCGCGGCGCAGCGTGATGGTTGCGCGCGTCGGCAGTGAAGCCTCATCAACGGCTTCAGCAACCGGCCCCGGCTGACCACCGCAAATGTCTGTGATCAGTGCCGTAGCACGTTCCATTGCCTTACGCTGCAGCGCCGGATCGACACCTCGTTCATAGCGGTGTGAGGCATCGGTATGCAGACCATACTGACGGGCACGTCCCATAATGGCATCACGGCTGAAGAAGGCGCTTTCCAGCAGAATGTCTTTAGTGTCAGCGTTCACACCAGAATGCAGACCACCAAAAATACCCGCCATCGCAAGCGGTTTGTTGTCATCGGCAATCACCAGCGTGTCGCTTTTCAGTTCAACCGTTGACTCATCCAGCAGGGTCAGTGATTCGCCCTCGCTGGCCAGACGCACGTTAATGCCGCCGTCAATAGCGGCAAGGTTAAAGGCATGCATAGGCTGGCCTAATTCGATCAGCACGTAGTTGGTGACATCAACAATCGGGTCAATACTGCGGATGCCGCTACGGCGCAGTTTTTCCTGCAGCCAGAGCGGTGACGGTGCAGTCACATCTACCCCTTTGATAACCCGCCCAAGGTAACGCGGACACGCATCCGGCGCTGAGAGCGTAATGTTCAGCGTATCATCAATCTCCGGGGCAACGTCATCAATCTGTGGTTCACACACATCCAGGTTATTCAGAACGCCCACTTCCCTGGCGATACCACGCACACCCAGGCAGTCCGCCCGGTTCGGCGTCAGATCAATTTCGATGGTGCTGTCGTCCAGGTTCAGGTATTCACGGATATCTTTGCCTACCGGCGCATCCTGTGGCAGCTCAATAATGCCATCATGATCATCACTGATCCCCAGCTCGGAGAAGCTGCACAGCATGCCCATCGAAGGTTCACCACGCAGCTTGGCTTTTTTAATTTTAAAGTCACCGGGCAGTACTGCGCCTACTTTGGCTACCGCGACTTTCAGGCCCTGGCGACAGTTTGGTGCGCCACACACAATATCCAGCAGCTCGTCGTCACCCACGTTCACTTTGGTAACACGCAGCTTATCGGCATTCGGATGCTGGTCACATTTCACAACGCGTCCCACAACGACGCCGGTGAACTCAGCCGCCACCGGTTCGACACCGTCAACCTCAAGGCCGGCCATGCTGAGCTGTTCAGAAAGTTCTGCTGTTGTCAGAGACGGGTTAACCCACTCCCTTAACCATTGTTCACTTATTTTCATGATAATACTTTGCCTTAACTAAACTGCTTCAGGAAACGTAGGTCGTTTTCGAAGAACGCACGCAGATCGGTAACGCCATAGCGCAACATGGTGAGACGTTCGACACCCATTCCAAAGGCAAAACCGGTATATTCTTCAGGGTCTATCCCTACCGCTTTCAGCACGTTCGGATGGACCATGCCGCATCCGAGTACTTCCAGCCACTGACCGTCCTTACCCATCACATCCACTTCCGCCGACGGCTCTGTAAACGGGAAGTAAGACGGACGGAAACGCACTTCCAGCGACTCTTCAAAGAAGTGATGCAGGAAGTCGTGCAGAATGCCTTTCAGCTCGGTAAAGCTGACATTTTTGTCTACCATCAGGCCTTCTACCTGATGAAACATCGGCGTGTGCGTCTGATCGTAGTCGTTACGGTAAACGCGTCCCGGGGAAATAATGCGCAGCGGCGGCTTTTCTGCTTCCATGGTCCGGATCTGTACACCGGAAGTCTGCGTGCGCAGCATCAGATCAGGGTTGAAGTAGAAGGTATCGTGGTCCGCGCGCGCCGGATGGTTTGCCGGAATATTCAGGGCATCAAAGTTATGGAAACCGTCTTCCACTTCGGGACCGGTTTTAACAGCAAAGCCAAGCTCGCCAAAAAATGCTTCAATACGTGCAATAGTGCGGGTAACAGGATGGGCATTACCCGGCGTGACCACGCGCCCTGGCAGCGTGACGTCAACCGCCTCTTCCGCCAGTTTGCGGTTCATTTCCTGCTGACGCAGGGTTTCACCTTTTACGGTGATCGCCTGTTGAATTTGTTGTTTTGCCAGATTGATCTTCTGGCCCGCCAGCGGGCGTTCTTCGGCAGACAGTTTACCCAGCCCTTTCAGCAGGTCTGTCAGTTTGCCTTTTTTGCCCATGTACTCAACACGCACCGCATCAAGCGTGGCAGCATCTTCTGCTGCGTCAATGCGACCCTGCGCCTCATTGACGATTGATTCAAGCTCCATAATGTCCCCAGTATGGCAATTTTCAGTTCATGATAAAGCTGCGTATTGTACACAACAGGGGCCGCACAGCACTACCCTGTCAGGCAGATAAACTGCGAAAAATGCACAACTTTCACGTGATGGGAAGGAAATGTTCAAAGTGCCAGGGATGATAAAAGCCCCCTATCACTCCTTAAGCAACGGCAATAACACGTTAAAGGCGGGATCGGCAGCATCGCCAATCAGCTCAAATACAGTCATCTCGGTGCTTCGCAGCGCCGCCCCGAGTGTCTGCATGCGCGCCAGACCGGCGGAGCGGTCAGCGGCACGACGTGACGAGCAGCCGTCGGTCATCACACTCACCGAAAAGCCACTGTCTATCAGCCCCGCCACGGTATGATAAACACACACATGGGTCTCGATACCACAGACAATCAGATGAGACCGGCCCGTTTGCGACAGCGCAGACGCAATGTCCGCATTTTCACAGGCATTAAAAGTGGTTTTGGCAAACGGCGTGTGCCCTGCCAGTGCATCAGCAACCGGCTTGACGGTTGGCCCCAGGCCTTCGGGATACTGCTCGACCCACAACACAGGCAGGTTCAGCGTTCTGGCAGCATGAATAAGCATCACGATACGTGCTGTCACTGCCTCTGCATCGACAACCTGACGGGCCAGCCTGCCCTGTACATCGATAACCATTAACGCGGTATCGTCCCGTTGCAATAAGGTTGCGGGCTGACTCATTCTGATTTCTCCTCGCTTTTTAGTCCTGCGCTCAGCAAAATGGTTTCCAGCTCTTCGGTAATTTGCTCCTGGCGAAGGTGATTGCGCTGTTTTTCCAGCGTCAGGGTCTGATCATCAACATTGTTCAGCGCATTTTCAAGGTGTTGTAGCCGGGTCTGATTTTCACTGAAAAATGACAGGGTCAGCACATGGTTCAGTCTGGTCAGAATATATTCACTCATGGCCTGCGCATAGAACGCCTCAGGACTGAGATTCAGGATCGGAGAAAACCCCTCCTCAGCGTTGTTGTCCGGGTGAGCCAGACTGCCCAGCAAAGGTTCAAAACGGGGCGATGACGATGTGCCGTCGTGATAAAGCACGGCAACCTGTTCCGGCGTCATTGGTGAATCCGGCTGGCTGATTAACGATGTCAGCGCCGACAGCACACTTTCGATTTCTGCAAACACACTCGCCGCCTTGAGTGGACTGACGACACGCGGTTCCTGCTCAAGCTTTACCGACAGCCGGTAGCCGACCGGATAAATCTGGCAATCCGACAGTCTTCCGTCTTCCGTCAGCGCATGTAGCTCATCACACAGACGTGCATTGAAATTGCCACAAAAGCCCCGCTCTGATCCAAGTATGAACAGCACCGACGGCGCCTGTGGTGCAGGCAGAGATAGCTGCGGGCTGCCCGCAATCACCCGCACTATTGCCTCCTGCATAGTGTTAAGCCCTTCCGTCTGGCTTTCTACACACCCCCTCGCCTGCTGACTTTCCAGCAGCGCAATAGACTTCAGACTGCCGATGATCAGTGCAATGTCACCTAACTGGTCCATGCGGGTTTTGAGTGCGCGGGCATTGGTCATGTCAGTGACGCCCGCCAGTTTGTCAGGGCGTCGACCCAGGCACGGCGCTCAGCGTCCAGATTCAGCGACAACCCGCCGACGACCTCTTTCAGGTTTACCAGTGCCTGCGGTATGTCAGACGGTGTCACGTCATCAAACCAGTGCTCGTTATACGCCAGTAGCCAGGCAAGATTAAATGACGGCGTCACCGGTGCCAGCCGGTTTTGTTTAAGCAGCACCTGAAGTACGCGTCCACGCTGCAGCACCTTTTCCATTCCGGGCTCAAGACGGGTGCCAAAGCGGGTAAAAATTTCCAGTTCGAGAAACTGCAGGTAGTCCAGCTTAATCCGACCGGCTTCCCGTTTAATGGCTGGATGCTGGGCGTTGCCGCCAATCCGCGATACCGACCGGGAAATATCGATAGCGGGTCTGAAACCGGCATTAAACAATTGGTCTGTCAGGTAAATCTGTCCGTCAGTAATTGAAATAAGATTGGTCGGAATGTATGACGCAATTTCGCCCTGCAGGGTTTCAATGACCGGCAGTGCGGTCATGCTTCCGCCACCAAATTCCGCCCCAAGACAGGTTGCCCGCTCCAGCAGCCGCGCATGCAGGAAAAATATATCGCCCGGATACGCCTCCCGTCCCGGCGGCCGGCGCAGCAACAATGACAACTCTCTGTACGCATGTGCATGGGTGGTCAAATCGTCATACACCACCAGCGTATCGTGCCCTTTGTGCATCCAGTACTCAGCGAGTGCACAGCCGGCATAGGGTGCCAGGTATTTTTCTCCGGCCAGCGCACTGGCCTCACTGACCACCACCGTAGTGTAGTCCATGGCACCAGCGTCGCGCAGATACTGAATTGTGGCCGCCACCGCCGACCGGCGCTGACCAATCAGCACATACACGCACCGCACATTGCGGCCTTTCTGATTAATCACAGCATCAATCGCCAGTGCGCTTTTTCCCAGCCCCTCGTCACCAATAATCAACTGACGCTGGCCTTTTCCAATGGGGATCAGGGCGTCCACAATTTTAATGCCGGAATACAGCGGTTTATTCACAAAATCGCGCTGATGAATAGACGGCGCTTTGGTATCAAGCACGTGGCGGTCAGAACAGTCTGCCGGCGGCTTGCCGTCAAGCGGTTCCGACAGCGGCGACACCACCCTGCCAAGCAGGGCATCGCCCACAGGAATACTCATCTGCTGCTTTGACAGGCTAACCACGGTACCGGCTGCCAGCGCCGTGGTTTGTTTAATCAGAATGGCACCAAGGCGGTGCTCATCAAGATGAAAAACCAGCCCGCGACTACCGTCCTCAAACAACAGGATTTCATCCATGGCCGCAGACGGCAGACCGTCAATCCAGGCAATACCATCTCCCACTGAGATCACGCGTCCGGTCTCATGAATGCGCGGTGTGAATGCGTAATTGCTGAGCTTGTCGGCAATTTTCATGAGCGGGGAATGGTGTCGGGTTTCAAGCGGATTAACTTTCATGCAGCAACGCTTTAAAGAACGCCAGTTCACTGTTCAGGGTGGCCTGAATACGAAACGCATCCAGCGCAATTTCTGCTCCCGCGATCAGCGCGGGTTCCACCCCGAAGTGACACTGAAGCGCGTCATTCCCGGCGATTTTTGCAAGCGCCGCCGCCAGTGCCTGCTGTAACGGTGCGGGCAGCGCATACGCCGTGGTTACCATGGCGCTGACCCCGGCTTTGTCAGCCTGTTCGCGCAGGGCTTTTTTTCTGGCGTCGGGTAACGCTGACAGGTCTTCAATCAGGCGCTGCACTATCTGCTGTTCCAGCTCAGGTCCGGCAAACCTCTGCAGCAGGCGTGATACAAACTGGCCACTGAGGGTTGCCGCTTGCTTTTCCAGAGCGAGCCACGCTTCGTTTTGTTCGTGTGAAAGCAGCGCCTGCCTGCGCGCCTTCTCGGCCGTCATCTCCTCGTCAAGCCGGGCCATTTTTTGCTCACGCAGTTCTGCTATACGTTTTGCCACGTCGGCTTCACGCGTTTGGTAGTCCTGCTCCAGCCCGGCAAGCCGGGTTTCATACTCGCGCTTTATTGCGTCTGCGTCCTCATGATGCTGCCTGGCTTCTTCCAGCGTACTTTCAATACGCTGACGGCGCCGCTCGATGGCTTCGATCACCGGACGATACAAAAACCGCTTCAGCAGCCACATCAACACGACAAAGTTGATGAGCTCCAGAATAAACGTGGTGCCGTTCAGTTCCACAGCGGGTCTCCGTTATCAGATAAGCGACAGCAGCGGATTTCTGAACAGCACAATCAGTACAATGACCAGCACGTAGATAGCCAGCGACTCAATCATGGCCAGACCGATAAACAAGGTTCGCATGATGGTTTTCTCTGATTCCGGCTGGCGGGCCAGCGACTCCAGCGCCTGACTGATAGCCTTACCCATGGCGATGGCCGGCAACATAACCCCCAGGCCAATTGCAAGTAACGCGGCGACGGTAGATGCCACCACCAGAAGTGTCATGTCATTCATGAAGGGGTTCCTTTTTTCTCATTGTGTTTTTCAATATTTTCCTGCTGGGTTTGTATGGCACTGGCGATGTAAATCAGCGCCAGTACGCCAAAAATGTAGGCCTGCACCAGCGCCTCGACAATATGCAGCATTAACAGCGGGACCGGTGCCAGAAAGCCCGCCACCATCAGCACCAGCAGCGCAGCGATTTCCAGGCTCATGATGTTGCCAAACAGGCGTACCGCCAGTGCCAGCGTGCGGGTCAGCTCACTGATGATGTGAAATGGCAACAGCAGGGGTGATGGCGACAGGTAATGACGCAGATACTGCTTCAGGCCGTTCGCGCGAATGCCGTACCAGTGAACAGAAAAGAAGACGATGATGGCGAGCGCGCTGGTCACTGACAAATCCCGAGTGGGTGATTCGAGCCCTGGAATAAGGCCAGTAAGGTTGGAGACAACCAGAAAGATCCACAAGGTGCCAATCAGCGGCGTCAGCGGCTTTGCGTAATCGGGCTGAACGGCCGCCACGGCATCTTCTATTGAACCGACAATGCCCTCCAGCATGCTCTGGCGCATACCCGGATGCAGCGTCAGGTGACGGGTGAGCACAAAAGCAAGCACCACCAGCAGCAGGGTAACCCCGACACTGGTCAGTACACTTTTGCTGATATCCAGCGGCCCCAGCGTCAGCGACCAGTCACTGAAAAGCGCGTTATCGGTCATGCGGCTCTCCATCCGTGTCGCGAATATAAAAATACACGTTAAACGCACCAACAAACACGCCAACAATGATGAGGCTCACTGTCCATCTGGTCGAGAAGCCCTCCAGCCGGGCGTCCAGCCAACTGCCAAGATAAGCACC
Source organism: Alteromonas nitratireducens (assembly GCF_040812025.1). Lineage (NCBI taxonomy): Bacteria > Pseudomonadati > Pseudomonadota > Gammaproteobacteria > Alteromonadales > Alteromonadaceae > Alteromonas > Alteromonas nitratireducens. The sequence continues at coordinate 8,913 of NZ_JBFNPK010000011.1, read as the reverse complement.
GGCCACCAGCGGGATCACGAACAGCAGCCCGAGGGTTCCCAGCAGCCCTAACTGCGAGAGAAAATGCCGGTCTCTGCCGGCCTTTTGCCACTGCCTGCTCTGTCGCGCGACGCGTTTTTCCAGCGATTTCCTGTCCACCTTCACTGCCAGCGCTCCATGTCGACCATATGACGCAGCATCGACTGCTCGATGCGCTCAAGGTTGGATTTACTGTGGTGCAGGCTGTCTTCTGCCTGAGAAAAATGAAGACGCAGTTGCTCAGCCATTGTGGTGTGATCGCGACCGAGCCAGTATTGATGGGTATGCAGGGTCAGTGCGCGCTGCCGGCAGTGCAGCAAGCCGCCCGGCGTCGCCAGATAGCGGGTCTCGCCGTTAACCAGACGCAGCGTGGCCATACCGACACTGAGCACAGTCATAAACTCAGCATGACCGGGCAGCAGACAAAACCTGCCGGAGTCGTCATCACCAATAAAGGCCGTTACATTATCGAGGGTTTCATCACCGTAAGCCGCATAAATACGCAGGGTGTATGGCTGACTCATGACGCCTCCCCTTTCATACTGCCACGCATGTAACAGGCCTTTTCCGGGATATCGTCATACTGACCGCTTAAAAACGCCTCACAGTCATCCAGCGTGTCGTCCAGCGGCACACTGACACCCGCCACGCCGGAATGGGCTTCGGTAACAAAAAACGGTTGTGTGAGATAACGCTGCAGCTTTCTGGCACGTTTCACCACACGCTGGTCTTCCTGTGAGAGTTCTTCCATGCCCAGCATGGAGATAATATTTTCCAGTTCTTTATAACGACTTAAATGTTCACGCACCTGTTGCGCAATGCGATAATGCCGCTCACCCAGCACATAGGGATCGACCAGCCGGCTGCCGGACGCCAGCGGATCAACCGCCGGATACAGGCCCTGGCTGGCGGCCGCGCGTGAGAGAATAACGCGCGTATCCAGGTGCCCCAGAATTTCACTGACGGCCGGATCGGTCATGTCATCGGCCGGTACATAGACCGCCTGCACCGACGTAATCGCCCCTTCCGGTGTCGAATTGATCCGCTCTTCCAGCTCAGACACTTCCGATGCCAGCGTGGGCTGATAGCCAACGGTAGCGGGCATGCGGCCGAGCAGGCTGGATATTTCACTGCCTGCCTGGACAAACCGGTAAACGTTATCCACCACAAACAACACTTCCTTGTGAAGTGTATCGCGCAGATATTCTGCATAGGTCAGTGCACTTAACGCGGCACGAAAGCGCACGCCCGGCGATTCATCCATCTCGCCATAGACCAGCACCGAATGCTCCAGCACATTGGCCGCCTTCATTTCATGCCATAACTCATGACCTTCACGGATCCGCTCGCCAATACCACCAAACACCGACAACCCTTTGTGCAGATGGGCAATAGCGTGCATAAATTCCATGATCAGCATCGTCTTGCCAACACCGGCGCCACCAAACAGGCCGGTTTTTCCGCCCCGTACAAACGGGCAAAGCAAATCGATAACCTTGATACCGGACGGCAGGATCTCGTCGGTAATCACCGACTCACTTAAGGGACGCGGCGGCGTATGAATGTCACGATAATCACTGATGTCCGCTGCAGGCAGGTTGTCGAGCGGCGCGCCAAAGATATCCAGTACCCGCCCGAGACAGGCCTCACCGACCGGCACCCGCACCGGCGCGCCGGTGTCATACACCACGGTGCCGCGCTGTAAACCGGTACTGCGGTGTAAGATGATGGCGCGGATGTGATCATCATCGAGATGCTGGTGCACCTCAAAAAAGTAGGTATCGCCGTTCACCCTGGCCATCAGCGCGCGATTGAGCGGAGGCAGACGCTGGCATCGCACCACAATCACCGGTCCCTGCACCTGGGTTACTTCACCAATTGGCTGCTGCGTTGTTGTCACTGCCATCCTTTCCTGCAAAACATACCTTTTTGCTCCCCTTTATAGGTTGTAGCAGTGATAGTTATAGTAGGAAAGAAAACAACGAACTTTGATCCCGAATAACTTTTCTGCGAATGATCAGCGACATGGCTTGTGCAGTTGTCATACACTGACAGCGCATCGCCGAAATTATCAGGACCAGTAATGAAAAATAAAAACAAACCTGGCGACACGCCGGCTACTGTCAACATGCCTACCCCTCCACCCCCGCAACAGCGCCATGCGCCCCTGCCGTGGAGCCACCCCAAGTCGGACCGGCATGATGCCAGCATTGATGCCAGAATTCGGGCGATACTTGACAGCCCAAGCTACCGTCAGGCCGATCAGGACATTGATTACCTAAACACCGATGCCACGCGCGGCACACGATTGCTGATTGATTATCAGAAAGCCGAAAACCTGCTGACCGAACACAATATCCAGCACACGATTGTGGTGTTTGGCAGCACCCGTATTACCGACGAAGAAACGGCCCATGCCAGTGTCGAAGCACTGAATCAGCAGCTTGCGCAAACCCCTGACGATGTCATTCTGCAGCAACGCCTGAAAGTTGCCCGCCAGTTACTCATCAAAAGCCGGTACTACGATGTTGCCCGGCAGTTTGCCCGGCTGGTCAGCGAGGCCAGCAAGACACTGCAGGACGGTCAGCTTCTGATCATGACCGGTGGCGGCCCGGGCATTATGGAAGCGGCCAATCGCGGCGCGTTTGATGCAGGCAGTAACAATATTGGTCTGAACATTAACCTGCCCCACGAACAATACCCCAACCCCTACATCACGCCCGAACTGTGTTTCCGGTTTCATTATTTTGCCGTGCGTAAACTGCACTTTTTGCTGCGTACCCGCGCACTGGTGGTGTTTCCCGGCGGCTATGGTACGTTCGACGAGTTGTTTGAAACCCTCACCCTGATGCAGACCCGAAAGCTCAGACCGATGCCGGTTGTACTGGTGGGTGAAGCCTACTGGCGCAAAGCCTTCGACGTGGATTTTCTGGTTGCCGAAGGCGTGGTTGATCCGGAAGACCGGGATTTATTCTGGTATGCCGAAACCGCCGACGAAATCTGGGACAGCATTTGCCGCTGGCACCGGCTAAACGGGACACGTCTGCCCTGCGACTGCAGTGAAGACTGATGCGGGCAACGTGGGCACAAAAGGTTATGCCAGCGTTTTTACCATAAAGTATTTGCAACCTGTTCTGGGATAGCCTTGCTGTGCCCACTGCACGTCGTAACCGTGTTTTTCGTAAAACGGCCGGGCCTGAAAGTTCAGGGTATCCAGCAGGCACTTTGTACAGCCACGTTGTCTGGCGACCCGTTCAATCTCGTTGAGCAACCGGCTGCCAATATGCTGACCGCGCAGCGATTCGTCAACCCACAGGCGCTCCAGCAACAACCAGTCGCCAAACGTCCGGCCTGACGCGCCAGCCAGCACATTGCCATTATCGTCTTTCATAGTCACAGCCAGAGGAAGGCGCTCGGTCACTTCCCAGTTGGCCATGTTAAATTCAACAATTCGCTGGCTGAGAAAATCGATCAGTGCCGGATCCGGATCGTCATGCAATTCTATTTTCATTGTGCAGTTACCCTTTCGACGGTGAGGCGTCTGCGGTGAGGTTATACTCGCTGGCTACGCCATTCACAATGCGCGCTATACCCACCATGCTGCCCGTCCTGTCCGCCGTCCATTCGCAGCGAAGCTGACCTGTGCCTTTTCTCAGTACCCCACGCCAGCGCGGCTGCTCGGCACTGAACGCGCGATAGGCATCGGTCAGCTCCCAGCCACGGGCCTGATACTCGTCAAGTATGGTGGCAAACGTATCAGCCGGTATCGCCTGTATTATCAGCAGGCCACGACGTTTAAATCTGGCTTTTTGCAGCGCATGGCGCAATGCATTAAACATGGTTGTTTCCATTCTTACGGTCCGCTCACATTGTTACCACGAAACCGCGCGGCTGCAAATGGTACCGGTGTCGTCTTTTGTGGCCAACCGGACAGTCAGCGATACGCGCTGCGTTACTGCCAGCCCCTTCTGCCTGCCGCATAAGTCTGCTAGGCTTGACGACCATTTTGTAAGGGACCATAACAATCACGATGCGGTTTATTATTCATCTGGGCTTGGGTAAAACCGGTACCACGTCGGTACAGCGGCATTTCAGAGAAAACTTTTCACGTTATCAGGATGAGGGCGTGCTGTATGCCGGTCTGCGCTTTGAAACCCTGGGCAAAGACAAGCAGTGGCAGCGCGGTGCCGGCACCTATCGCAAACTCAGTCCTGATGAATTGCTTGGCGAGTTCAAACAGGCCACACAAAAGTATGTGTCATATGCCAGTGACCGGCAACTGCACACGGTGGTGCTGTCAAACGAGTCCTTTTCAACTGAGCTCCCCCGCCTGAAGCCCTACTTTGACTGGCTGATGCAGCATCACGACGTTCACTTCGCCGTGTATGTCAGAGACATTGATTCGTGGGTCGCATCAGCGTATGAGCAATGGGGTATCAAGGATGTAGCGAAAAAAGGCAACGTGCCGACATTCAGACAATATCTGGCTACGGCGCCCTACCGGCAGCCTGGCAATGTACTGCAGACTATCAGGCAGTACGGCTATTTGCCTCGCACCTATATTAAGAACATGCGGGCAGCCAAAAATAACGACGTGACCGAAGATTTTTGTGCGTACTTTTCCCTGCCGCTCATCGTCAAACCGATACGCGACAATGAGGCGCCCGACGACAACAAAAAAGCCCTGTTTTTTCTGATGCAGCGCTATTACCACAAAAGGTTTAAGGTTCGCAAAGTCGATAAGTTATATGACGCCCTGACGCACAAAGGCGAGGAGCAGCACCAGTTCATCACTCAGTTTTACCCGCGCATTCAGGATGCCAACATCGACAGCATCGCCAAAGAAAAAAGACGCGTAAATCGATATCTGCCTGCTGATGAGCAATTTAGTGAGGACGTGGCGTTTAAAAAAGCGGATCCCCAACTTGCACCACTGTCTTATAACCTGCTGAGTGCGTATGTTCAGTGGATGAACATCACAGAACAAGCCGACCCAAACGTGCTGATTCAGGCGGCGTCCAGGCTGGAAACGGTCGACCTTACCCTGAGTTACAACCTGCTTGCCCAGGCCAAAATATTCAGACCCAATGGTAAAGTGGTCAACGCACGCATGGAAGAATACGCGGCACTGCTGGCCAGAGGCGTAAAGGCTAAACGTTCAGACGGCATTGTTAAAACCCTGATAAAGCGTTTGAAACGCAGTTAAGCTATCGCATTTTTTTGGTTCAGCCAGTCTTTGATCGACGCCTGGTAGCCTGTGACGACCGCAAACGTTTTGCAGTCAGTGAAAAGCGTATCAAGCTTGTCTGACGTCGTTTCTGACAATGCTGTGCCCTTGTAGCGAATAGCCGCGAGTTCTTCTTCACCATTCGTCTGTACGAGCAGCAAGTTGAGTTTTACCAGACGGGCCATCTCTTCCTGAAACTGGAAAAACTCCCTCAGGTGTGTGGCTTTTACGGTAGCGTCTTTATTCCCGCCTCCGGGAGAGAGTATTTCATCAATAAGACGATTAAGCCGCGAACGTGCTGCAATAGCGTTATCCATTACGTTTAACCATGGTGTGTCTTTTTGCTCTAACACATGCAGGAAGTATAGGGTTCGCGCTTTATTAAAGTTAATAAAACCGGGCCACATTACGTCTTCACTCGATATACTTAGTGCCCTGTCAAAGTGTTCACAGGCCGTGTTGAGATACAAAATCGTATCTTCTTTAACAGAGGGACGCAGTTCGTCAGCTTTTGAATTAACAAAATCCAGCCCTTCCAGTGACAGAATATCGGTATTTCCCATATTCAGCCCGTCCCGGATAAGGTGCATACCTTTCTTGTTGTAATACAATCCAAGGTAATTGTGATAGATAGTTCGGGTAACCGGGTTTCTCAATATGGGCCCGCGAACATGCAGTAAATCAGCATGAATGTTGAAATCACCGTCCGCGACAAACCGCTGATAGGCCACAACGGCTTTAAAGAGTTTTATTGACTCTGTAATTTGGATGGCATTGCCTTTACTGACGGCGTGAAGAGCATCGCGCTGTTTATCAATAGTCAGTAGAATTTTGTCCATACGCTTTTTGTAACGGCCCTTATCCGTATCTGACGCGTTGAAAACCGCAGGGAAAAGCACGATGAGGTCAATCAGATATTGCAACGTGTCAGCAAACATTACCGCCGTATCAGATTCATACTTGAGCTTACTCTCCATCGACTCAAAAAGTGCATTTTCGAGCGTTTTTTCATCCTTTGCCTGATAGTGATTGATCAGTTCAGGGAGAGATGTCACATAGTGCTCGTTATCAAGAATATTGCCTTCCATTTTGCTGATGTTATTTACGCTATCAATCGATGTGTATGTCCTCACCGCAATGAAAAGCGCAAGCACCGCGATACAGAATCCTACGATGAATATAGTGAAGTTCAGCAGATCCTTCCCTTCTTTGAGGTAATAGACCCATATCGCCAGACCGGCGGACAATACAACCAGTATGAAAATTGAGGTATACAGCAGCGTAGCTCCACGCATAACACTTGTCCTTTTATCTATTCTGTTTTGCCCAGCAATTAACGCTTGTTCAAACTACACCCGACGTGTCATAAACACGCTGTGCGGGTCGGGCTGATAACTGCCAAATGGCCCGCAGTCCTCAAAGCCGTGCCGGCGATATAAACGCTGGGCAGGGTAAAAATACGGCTGTGTGCCGGTTTCCAGACTGACCCGGCAATAACCACACGCTTTCGCATGCGCTAGCACATGGGTAAGCAGGCTACCTGCCACTCCCTGATTCCGGTAAGCCTGTGCGGTACGCATCGACTTCAGCTCGGCATGCTGGTCATCCAGGTGTTTTATTGCCAGACACCCGGCCAGGTTGCCATCAATCCAGCCACTATAAAACCGGATCGCCGGTGACTTCAGTGCGTCGATATCCAGCGCATGGACACTCTCGGGTGGCGATGTGGCATACATGTCACGCAGGTGTTCTTCCAGCAGCGCAATCACGTCGCCGCTGCTCAGGTCGTCGGGTGTAATGTCCACGTTTTGTTTCACTCGCTGTCAGTCGGTAATGACCGGTTTATCGTGTATTGTTCGTGCGCGCAGTGCACACCATGGCTACGGTGTAAGCTGCAAATGATACTCGTGCTCATCCTCACCAACCAGCTCAAACCCCATGGAATAATACAATCGCTTTGCGGGATTTTGTTTGAGTACCGTCAGCCTGACAGGCTTTTCCCCTGCCCGCTTTATTACATCGGCCAGTATGGCACGGCCGTAGCCTTTGCCCTGGTGCGCTGGCAGAAGCTGGAACTGCATGACATACACTGAGGCTGGCTGGTCCTCATACTTGAGCAGCCCAACACACACCCCGTCGAAATAAATAAGATAGGAGTGCTCATACTGGTGGGCAACCCGAGCTTTGTGCTCAGCCGCGGTCAGATAAAGGCCAGCGGCCTCAAGGTGCTCGTTCATGGTTTGCAGGCGAAGCGCCAGCAAAAACTCTGCATCCTCTTGCGTTGCCCTGACCAGTTGATAGTCCATACGTCCTCTTTACTAAAATACAGGAACGCCGGGCACCGGGTTAGTTTTCGATGCGCCCGGGTTCGGCAAATTTTGCTTTGGCATAAAAAAATGCCGGCAGTGGCATAAACGACACCATCATCATGAGCAGCAGATACGTGACCAAACCCACGACCTGCAAATACACAACCACGCCCATCAGCATCATCAGCGCACCCGATATCAGGATACTGTTACCCACAACGCCGCCGAAACCATCCGGATTGGATAGCGAGGAAAAATCCACCCCGTTAATCAGGCTGTGTTGCTTTTTCACTGCGATAAGGTAACCCAGCACCACCAGTACAAGGCCAGACAGTACACTTATGATTAACAGAAAAAATAACACGTTCATCTTATCTCCTTATTGATGATTGCTTTTCCAGATTCCGGCTTAGGGTAACCGCTTTTCGACTTTCCAGGGAGGATTTAACCGCTTGTCGCCAGCCCAGTACAGTTTAATTTTGTTGCCGGACGGATCTCTGAGTACAGCCTCTTTCCACAGATACCGCTGTTCCTGTGGCAACTGCTCAAACACTATGCCCTGCGCTGTAAGGCGCTGACACAAGGTGTCCAGATCCTCATGCTCAAAATAAATAACAGAATGATTCTCACCGGCATCGGGCGCCAGCGATAACGAGAATGTGGCATTGCCGTCGGGACATGAAAAGCGCGCGTAATGGGGGGTATCGACAATTTGTGTAAAGCCAAGGCGAAGATAAAACAACACCGCGTCATCCATGTTTTTCACAGGCAAGGTAACCTGATTAAGCTCCATTTCGTCTCCTGTAGTATCGAATAAATTTCACTATGGCATACGCCAGACACCGTGCCGAGTAGCACCATAGTCATTTGTCAGAGCGAATCACCAATGATGTACATTGCGCCCAGAAACCATGCCCATAAAAGCGCAGGAAGTAAACCCATATGGAAAAGGTGAAACCACTTTGAACCTCTGTGCCTGACCAGGCTAAAGACAATAGCGGCGAGTGGTACTAAACACAATGCCGTATATTCCTGCATGTAACGAAAACCACTCAGGCTTAGTTTGTTGATTAATATAGCCAGCCCAAACGCCAATAAAATGGAAATGCCATGGGCACTGACAGAGAGTCTGGTGATGATGTAAACCTCCCCTAATTAGTTACACCCATAATTAGAGGTTTCGGCCAGTTCATGCTTGGTTAAATATTCCCATGGTGTCAGATCATTCAGCGCATCATGGGGGCGCTCTTCGTTGTATTCAGTCATCCAGCTATCCGTCAGTTCACGCACTTCATTGAGTGTTTTGAAGACATACATATTGAGTATTTCGTCGCGGTAAGTCCGGTTAAAACGCTCGAT
>NZ_JBFNPK010000010.1:0-130265 GCF_040812025.1 Alteromonas nitratireducens | reverse complement strand
ATGTGCTCACGAGTCTGAGGCATAGGACCATCAGTCGCCGCTACTACCAGGATCGCGCCGTCCATCTGAGCAGCACCTGTGATCATGTTCTTAACGTAGTCAGCGTGTCCAGGACAGTCTACGTGCGCGTAGTGGCGGGTAGGCGTGTCGTATTCTACGTGTGAAGTAGAGATGGTGATACCACGTGCTTTTTCTTCAGGTGCGTTGTCGATCATGTCGAACGCTTTTGCAGAACCACCGTAAGTCTTAGCCAGAACAGTAGTGATCGCTGCAGTCAGAGTGGTTTTACCGTGGTCAACGTGGCCGATTGTACCCACGTTTACGTGGGGTTTCGTACGTTCAAACTTTTCTTTTGCCATTTTTCTCGTTTCCTAAGTTAAAAGTCCGACCCAATATAGACCGGACCGAACCTTCATTAAGATTTAGATTCGTGCTTCAATAATTGCCTGCGCCACATTATTAGGCGCCTCAGAGTAATTGAAGAACTCCATTGAGTACGACGCTCTGCCCTGCGTCTGAGAACGCAAGTCAGTGGCGTACCCGAACATCTCAGAAAGTGGCACCTTCGCGCGGATTATCTTAATACCCGCTGCGCCCTCTTCCATACCTTCGATCATGCCGCGACGACGGTTGAGGTCACCAACAACATCACCCATCCAGTCTTCTGGAGTTGTTACTTCAACTTTCATAATGGGCTCAAGTAATACAGGATTGGCTTCCGCACACCCCTTTTTGAAACCCATTGAGCCGGCGATCTTAAACGCCATTTCAGAAGAGTCAACATCATGGTAGGAACCATCAAATAAGGATACCTTTACATCCAGCACCGGGTAGCCGGCCAGGACACCATTTTGCATCTGCTCCTGAATCCCTTTGTCAACCGACGGGATGAACTCTTTCGGTACTACACCACCGACGATTTCATTGACAAACTCGTAGCCCGCGCCTTCTTCCTGAGGCTCGATACGCAGCCAGACGTGACCAAATTGTCCACGACCGCCTGACTGACGGACAAACTTACCTTCAACTTCCACAGACTTGCGGATAGTCTCGCGATAGGCAACCTGGGGTTTACCCACGTTACATTCGACTTTGAATTCGCGTTTCATGCGATCGACAATGATATCAAGGTGGAGTTCACCCATACCGGAGATAATCGTCTGGCCGGTTTCATCATCGGTCTTAACCTGGAACGACGGGTCTTCAGCCGCCAGCTTGCTAAGCGCAATCCCCATTTTTTCCTGGTCAGCCTGAGACTTAGGCTCTACCGCAATAGAGATTACCGGATCCGGGAAGTCCATGCGTTCAAGCGTAATGACGTGATTCGGGTCGCACAGCGTATCCCCGGTGGTCACATCTTTCAGGCCAATTGCCGCAGCGATATCGCCTGCACGAACTTCTTTAATTTCTTCACGGTCTTTAGAGTGCATCTGCACAATACGGCCAAAACGTTCACGTTTGCCTTTAACCGGGTTGTATACCGTGTCACCGGTGTTTACCACACCTGAGTAACAACGGAAGAATGTGAGTGTACCGACAAACGGGTCGGTCGCAATTTTAAACGCCAGCGCAGAAAACGGCTCGGCATCATCGGCCTTTCTGGTCGCTTCGGTTTCTTTACCGTCATCCAGAATACCGGTAATCGGTTTTACTTCTGTCGGAGACGGCAGATACTGAATAACGGCATCAAGCACAGCCTGAACACCTTTATTCTTAAATGCACTGCCACAGGTCGCCAGTACAATTTCATTGTTCAGCGTGCGGGTACGCAGGCCCTGAACAATTTCTTCTTCGCTGAGGTCTTCCCCTTCCAGGTATTTCTCCATCAGCGCTTCGTTCGCTTCAGCAGCCGCTTCGATCATCTCGTTGCGATACTCCTGAGCTTTGTCCAGATACTCAGCCGGGATGTCTTCATACGAGAAGGTCATGCCCATATCTTCACTGTTCCAGTTAATCGCCTTCATTTTGATCAGGTCGATTACACCACGGAACTCATCTTCTGTGCCGATATTTAACTGAATAGGGACACAGTTGGCGCCAAGACGCTTGCGGATTTGACCCACAACGCGTTCAAAATCAGCGCCTGCCCGGTCCATCTTGTTGACGAACACCAGGCGAGGCACTTCATATTTGTCAGCCTGACGCCAGACTGTTTCTGATTGAGGCTCTACCCCGGAAGACCCGCAGAACACAACAACGGCACCGTCGAGCACGCGCAGAGAACGTTCAACTTCAATCGTGAAGTCTACGTGTCCCGGTGTATCAATGATATTGATACGGTGCTGATCGAATTGCTGCTGCATACCAGACCAGAAACAGGTTGTCGCGGCAGACGTGATAGTAATACCACGCTCCTGCTCTTGCTCCATCCAGTCCATGGTGGCTGCACCGTCATGCACTTCACCGATTTTATGAGACAGTCCTGTATAAAACAGAACACGCTCAGTGGTCGTGGTTTTACCCGCGTCCACGTGAGCAACAATACCGATATTCCGATACCGCTCAATCGAGGTCTTACGAGGCATACATCTCTCTCAGTTATTAACGCTAATTACCAGCGATAGTGAGCGAACGCTTTGTTCGCTTCGGCCATACGGTGTACGTCTTCACGCTTCTTAACCGCTGAACCTTTATTATCTGCTGCATCAAGCATTTCAGCTGCCAGGCGCTGAGCCATGGACTTCTCACCACGTTTACGGGCCGCTTCTACCAACCAACGCATACCCAGTGCGTTACGACGTACAGGGCGTACTTCTACAGGTACCTGATAAGTAGAACCACCTACACGACGAGACTTAACCTCAACGGTAGGGCGGATGTTGTCCAGTGCATCTTCGAACACATCCAGGTGTGCCTTGCCGGTTTTTTCAGCAACAATATCAAGCGCACCGTAAACGATTTTTTCAGCAACTGATTTCTTGCCGTCGAGCATTACGACATTCATGAATTTTGCAAGCAGTTGTGAACCGAACTTCGGTTCAGGTAGGATTTTTCTTTGACCTACGACTCTTCTTCTTGGCATTTTCTATTCTCCGTATGAATTCAGGGTGTTCCCAAAACTCGTTAACTAAATTAGTTTGGCCTTACTAACGGAGAACCGTTAAGACTTGGGCCGCTTCGCGCCGTACTTAGAACGCGCTTGTTTGCGATCGTTAACGCCAGCACAGTCAAGCGTACCGCGAACTGTGTGATAACGAACACCTGGCAGGTCTTTTACACGACCGCCACGGATAAGAACAACACTGTGCTCCTGCAGGTTGTGGCCTTCACCACCGATGTATGAAGAAACTTCAAAACCGTTGGTCAGACGCACACGGCAGACTTTACGCAGTGCAGAGTTTGGTTTCTTAGGCGTAGTAGTATATACACGAGTACATACACCACGTCTTTGCGGGCAAGCTTGCAGGGCAGCAACGTTGCTTTTCTCAACGGGCTTTCTGCGCGGCTTACGCACTAACTGGTTAACTGTTGCCATTAACTAGCTCCTGATTAAAAACTACAAAAACCCGAACATCAGGTTCGGGTCATCTTGTTACGACTTTTTTACCCTTTGAATGAACATCCTGTGCTCGTCAGGATTACGCAGGGCATAAATAAAAAACCGCGCCCGGTTTCGCTGCCATTTCAGGCTCTCAAAATTCGGGTCGCGGAATAGTAATGATCAAAGTACCACCTGTCAAGCTGTACAAAGCATAACCACCAGATTCGGTGCGCTGTGCTGGCAACTATTCAGGGCATCCGGGGGCTGTTGTCAGCCCCCGATTAAACCATTACTCGTCAGCAGATGACGCGTCGTTAGCGTCGGCATTCAGCGCTTCGGTCAGTGCCTGTTCTGCCTGAGCAGCAGATACTGACATTTCTTCGATAGCCTGAATACGCTTCTGCGCACGGCGTTCGTGGTAGGCGAAACCGGTACCGGCCGGGATCAGACGTCCCACGATAACGTTTTCTTTCAGACCACGAAGGTCGTCTTCTTTACCCTGTACCGCTGCTTCAGTCAGTACGCGGGTTGTTTCCTGGAACGAGGCCGCAGAGATAAACGACTCAGTCGACAGTGATGCTTTGGTAATACCCAGCAGCTGTGTCTCGTACTGTGCCGGCATCTTGCCTTGTTTTTCCAGTTCGCGGTTAGCCACTTTAACGTGTGACACTTCAACCTGCTCACCTTCGAGGAACTGGCTGTCGCCCGGCTGGGTGATAATACACTTACGCAGCATCTGGCGAATGACCACTTCGATGTGCTTATCGTTAATTTTTACACCCTGCAGACGGTACACTTCCTGTACCTCGTTCACGATATAGTTAGATACCGCTGAGATGCCACGCAGACGCAGAATATCGTGTGGTGACTCCGGACCGTCGGCGATAACTTCACCTTTCTCGACCTTCTCACCTTCAAACACGTTCAGCTGACGCCACTTAGGAATCATCTCTTCGTAAGCTTCACCTTCAGCAGGCGTAATCACCAGACGACGCTTACCTTTGGTTTCTTTACCGAAGCCGATAGTACCGCTGATCTCAGCAAGGATAGCCGGCTCTTTTGGCTTACGCGCTTCGAACAGGTCAGCAACACGTGGCAGACCACCGGTGATATCACGGGTCTTCGAGCTTTCCTGAGGAATACGTGCCAGTACGTCACCTTCATTCGCAACCTTACCTTCAGCCGCCTCAATGGTGGTGAAGCTTGGCAGACGAATTTCCTGCAGACCAAACTCTTCGCTCTCGAGGATCAGCTTAGGCTCTTTGGCGTTAACCTTGGCCAGGTCTTTAACCACGATACGGGTCAGACCGGTCAGCTCGTCCTGCTGTGTCTCGGTGTTTGAGTCATCCAGGTCAGCAAAGGTAATCTTCGCTGCTTTCTCAGTGATAATCGGGTGGCTGTGCGGATCCCATCCGGCGACGATATCGCCAGCCTGAACCGCCGCACCGTCGTCTACGGTCAGAACGGCACCATAAGGCACTTTATAGCGTTCTTTCTCGCGACCCTGATCATCAATCACGGTCAGTTCAGTTGAGCGCGATACGATAACCACTTTGTCGTCTGAGTTACGTACATACTTCGCGTTGTGCAGTTTCAGGCTACCAGAAGTTTTCACCTGTACGCTGTTTTCAGCAGATGCCCGCGATGCCGCACCACCAATGTGGAACGTACGCATGGTCAGCTGTGTACCAGGCTCACCGATTGACTGTGCTGCAATAACACCCACGGCTTCACCTTTACCGACGATGTTACCGCGGGCAAGGTCACGACCGTAACAGTTCGCACACACACCAAAGTCGTTGTCACAGGTGATAACCGAACGTACCTGTACCTGGTCAACGGAGTTGGCTTCGAGCATATCTACCAGCGCTTCGTCCAGCAGCGTATTACGCTCAACCAGTACTTCGTCAGTACCTGGCTTGAATACGTCTTCAGAAACAACACGACCCAGTACGCGCTCACGCAGCGGCTCAACAACATCACCACCTTCAATCAGCGGTGTCATGGTTACCCCTTCGAACGTGCCACAGTCAGAGTTGGTGATAACCAAATCTTGGGCAACGTCTACCAGACGACGGGTCAGATAACCTGAGTTCGCTGTCTTCAGTGCGGTATCGGCAAGACCCTTACGCGCACCGTGGGTTGAGATGAAGTACTGCAGTACGTTCAGACCTTCACGGAAGTTTGCGGTAATTGGCGTTTCAATGATTGAGCCATCCGGCTTCGCCATCAGACCACGCATACCAGCCAGCTGACGAATCTGTGCAGCACTACCACGAGCACCCGAGTCGGCCATCATATAAACCGAGTTGAAAGACTGCTGTTCTTCTTCCTCGCCATCTTTGTTGATAACGATGTCGGTCTTCAGGTTATCCATCATCGCCTTAGCGACTTTTTCGTTCGCGTTTGACCAGATGTCGATAACTTTGTTGTAACGTTCACCGGCAGTAACAAGACCGTTCTGGAACTGTTCCTGGATCTCGATAACTTCCGCTTCTGCCGCTTCAACGATGTCTTTCTTCGCTTCCGGAATAACCATGTCATCAATACCGACCGACGCACCCGCGATCATCGCGTAGTGGAAACCGGTATACATGATTTGGTCAGCCGCGATCACGGTGTCTTTCAGACCCAGTGTGCGGTAACACTCGTTAAGCAGCTTAGAAATCTGCTTCTTACCCATCGCCTGGTTGATCAGCTCGAATGGCAGACCTTTAGGCAGGATAAGTGAGAAAATAGCACGACCAACCGTCGTATCAGTCAGCGTAACACGCTCAGTCTTGGTGCCGTCTTCTGCTACGTCGTATTCGGTGATACGCACTTTAACGCGTGAGTGCAGTTCAGCATTACCGGTACGGTACGCTTTTTCTGCTTCGTTCGGGCTGGTAAATACCATGCCTTCACCAACGCCATTCACTTTGTCACGGGTCAGGTAATACAGACCCAGTACAACGTCCTGAGACGGTACGATGATTGGCTCACCGTTCGCAGGTGACAGGATGTTGTTGGTTGACATCATCAGCGCACGCGCTTCAAGCTGTGCTTCGATAGTCAGCGGTACGTGTACCGCCATCTGGTCACCGTCGAAGTCAGCGTTATAGGCCGCACACACCAGTGGGTGCAGCTGAATGGCTTTACCTTCGATCAGGGTAGGTTCAAACGCCTGGATACCCAGACGGTGCAGTGTTGGTGCACGGTTCAGCAGTACCGGATGTTCACGGATCACTTCGTCCAGAACGTCCCATACTTCCGGCGCTTCACGCTCTACCAGTTTCTTCGCAGCTTTAATAGTTGTGGCAAGACCACGACCTTCCAGCTTGCCGTAGATAAACGGCTTGAACAGTTCCAGTGCCATTTTCTTAGGCAGACCACACTGATGCAGACGCAGCGTAGGGCCAACGGTGATTACCGAACGGCCTGAGTAGTCAACACGCTTACCCAGCAGGTTCTGACGGAAACGGCCCTGCTTACCTTTAATCATGTCGGCAAGTGATTTCAGAGGACGTTTGTTTGAGCCGGTAATGGCACGACCACGACGACCGTTATCCAGCAGCGCATCAACTGCTTCCTGCAGCATACGTTTTTCGTTACGTACGATGATATCAGGTGCCGCCAGGTCAAGCAGACGCTTCAGACGGTTGTTACGGTTGATAACACGGCGATACAGATCGTTCAGGTCAGACGTTGCGAAACGGCCACCATCCAGTGGTACCAACGGACGTAAGTCAGGCGGCAGAACCGGCAGCACGGTCATGATCATCCACTCAGGCTTATTGCCTGACTGCTGGAATGATTCAAGCAGCTTCAGACGCTTGGTGATCTTCTTACGCTTGGTTTCAGAGTTAATGCTTGGCAGCTCTTCACGCATTGCAGCAACATCGGCGTCAACGTCCAGTACTTTCAGCAGATCGAATACTGCCTCGGCACCCATTTTCGCTTCGAACTCGTCGCCGTGCTCTTCCAGTGCGTCAAGGTACTCTTCCTCAGTCAGCAGCTGGCTGCGCTCAAGGGTAGTCAGACCAGGCTCGGTCACAACATAAGATTCAAAATACAGTACGCGCTCAATATCACGCAGCGTCATGTCCAGCATCAGACCGATACGTGACGGCAGTGATTTCAAGAACCAGATGTGGGCAACCGGGCTGGCCAGTTCGATGTGACCCATACGCTCACGACGTACTTTAGTCAGGGTCACTTCTACACCACACTTCTCACAGATAACACCACGGTGCTTCAGGCGCTTATACTTTCCACACAGACACTCGTAGTCCTTAACAGGACCGAAGATACGTGCACAGAAAAGACCGTCACGCTCAGGCTTGAACGTACGGTAGTTAATCGTTTCAGGCTTTTTCACTTCGCCATATGACCATGAGCGGATCATATCCGGCGACGCAAGACCAATTCGGATATTATCGAATTCTTCCGTCTTGTTTTGTTGCTTTAGAAACTTTAATAAGTCTTTCACATTACTCTCCCGGCGGAGTCAGTTTCTCAAAGCCCGGCCGTAGCCGGGCAATCTCAAGTCAGTTCGTCGCGAAACGCGGCTTAATCTTCTTCCAGCTCGATGTTGATACCCAGCGAGCGGATTTCCTTAAGCAACACGTTGAATGATTCCGGCATGCCCGGCTCCATTCTGTGATCGCCATCGACGATATTCTTGTACATCTTCGTACGACCGTTTACGTCGTCCGATTTCACTGTCAGCATTTCCTGCAGGGTATAGGCCGCACCGTATGCTTCCAGGGCCCACACTTCCATCTCACCGAAGCGCTGACCACCGAACTGTGCTTTACCACCCAGCGGCTGCTGTGTAACCAGACTGTAAGAACCGGTTGAACGTGCGTGCATCTTGTCATCAACCAGGTGGTTGAGCTTCAGCATGTACATGTAACCTACCGTTACCGGACGTTCAAAGGCACGACCCGTACGACCGTCAAACAGAGTAATCTGACCGCTCTCTGGCAGGTCAGCCAGCTTGAGCATTTCTTTAATTTCAGACTCACGCGCACCGTCAAACACAGGCGTCGCAACAGGCAGACCTTTACGCAGGTTATCAGCCAGACGCAGAACTTCGTCATCAGAGAAGCTGTCGATATCGACTTCCTGATGATTTTCGCCCAGCGAATACACCTCTTTCAGGAAGCCGCGCAGCTTGGCCAGCTCTTCCTGCTCTTTCAGCATGCGGTCGATTTTCACACCGATACCGTTAGCCGCCATACCCAGGTGGGTCTCGAGGATCTGACCGATGTTCATACGCGACGGTACACCCAGCGGGTTGAGTACGATATCAACTGGCGTGCCGTTCTCGTCGTAAGGCATATCTTCAACCGGAACGATGGTTGAGATAACACCTTTGTTACCGTGACGACCGGCCATCTTGTCACCAGGCTGAATGTGACGCTTCACGGCCAGGTAAACTTTAACGATCTTCAGTACGCCAGGGGCAAGGTCATCGCCCTGAGTGATTTTGCGACGCTTCGCCTCGAATTTCTTGTCGAAGTCCGCTTTGATTTCGTCATGCTGCTCAGCAATCTGATCCAGTTCCAGCTGAGCGTCTTCGTCTTTCAGCGGGATTTCGAACCATTTTTCGCGTGGCATGCTGTCCAGTTTTGACTGATCAACACCAGCGCGCAGCAGGGCATTTTGTGCACGGGCAAAAATACCGTCAGCCAGAATATTGAATTCGTCTGACAGGTCTTTCTTCACCTGACGCAGCTGCATGTCTTCGATTTCAAGCGCACGCTTGTCTTTTTCCACGCCATCGCGGGTAAAGACCTGTACGTCGATTACGGTACCGTGAACAGAGTTAGGTACACGCAGTGACGTATCTTTTACGTCAGACGCTTTTTCACCGAAGATCGCTCTTAGCAGTTTTTCTTCTGGCGTCAGCTGGGTTTCACCCTTAGGTGTTACCTTACCAACCAGAATGTCACCGCCTTTCACTTCGGCACCGATGTAAACCACACCAGATTCGTCAAGTTTAGACAGCGCAGACTCACCCACATTAGGAATATCCGCAGAAATCTCTTCTGGCCCCAGCTTGGTATCACGTGCGATACAGCTCAGTTCCTGGATGTGGATAGTAGTGAAACGGTCTTCCTGGGCAACACGCTCTGAAATCAGAATCGAGTCTTCGAAGTTGTAACCATTCCACGGCATGAATGCGATACGCATGTTCTGACCCAGTGCAAGTTCGCCCAGATCAGTAGACGGACCGTCAGCCAGTACATCGCCAGCAACAATCGGATCACCGACGTTACAGGTTGGACGCTGGTTGATACACGTGTTCTGGTTAGAACGGGTGTACTTGGTCAGGTTGTAGATGTCGATACCCGCTTCACCCGGGAACATCTCATCTTCGTTAACCTTGATAACGATACGGCTGGCGTCAACGTAGTCAACAGTACCGCCACGTTTTGCAACAACCGTTACGCCTGAGTCAACCGCAATGGTTTTCTCCATACCGGTACCAACCAGCGGCTTGTCAGCACGCAGTGTAGGTACAGCCTGACGTTGCATGTTGGCACCCATCAGTGCACGGTTGGCGTCATCGTGCTCAAGGAACGGAATGATGCTGGCCGCGATCGACACGATTTGCTGTGGCGACACGTCCATGTATTTAATTTCTTCTTTTGGCATCAGCGTGGTTTCACCACGGTGACGGCAAGGGATCAGATCATCAACCAGTTCGCCCGCTTCTGTCAGCGCTACGTTCGCCTGAGCGATCGCATACTGGCCTTCTTCGATGGCAGACAGGTAATCGATTTCATCAGTAACCACACCGTCAACAATGCGACGGAACGGCGTTTCCAGGAAACCGAAATCGTTAGTACGGGCAAAACTTGCCAGTGAGTTGATCAGACCGATGTTTGGTCCTTCCGGTGTCTCAATTGGACACAGACGACCGTAGTGAGTTGGGTGAACGTCACGCACCTCAAAGCCGGCACGCTCACGAGTCAGACCACCCGGACCAAGTGCAGAGATACGACGCTTGTGCGTTACCTCAGACAGCGGGTTGTTCTGGTCCATAAACTGAGACAGCTGAGAAGAACCGAAGAACTCTTTTACCGCCGCAGAGATTGGCTTCGCGTTGATCAGATCCTGTGGCATTACCGCATCCAGATCGCCCAGGCTCAGACGCTCTTTAACAGCACGCTCAACACGGACCAGACCGACACGGAACTGGTTCTCTGCCATTTCACCGACAGAACGGATACGACGGTTACCCAGGTGATCGATATCGTCCACCTCGTCTTTACCGTCACGGATCATGATCAGCTGTTTCATTACAGCGATAATGTCTTCTTTGTCCAGCGTGCCAGGACCGGTCAGTTCATCACGGCCAAGACGACGGTTGAACTTCATGCGTCCAACAGAAGACAGGTCATAACGTTCTTCAGAGAAGAACAGGTTGTCAAACAGGGCTTCAGCAGCGTCTTTTGTTGGTGGTTCACCAGGACGCATCATGCGATAAATTTCAACCAGCGCTTCTAAGCGGTTGGTGGTTGAATCAATGCGCAGGGTGTCTGAAATGTAAGCACCGTGATCAAGTTCATTGATGTACAGTGTTTCGAATTCTTTGATACCCGCCTGGCTCAGTTCAGCGATCAATTCCAGCGTCACTTCATCGTTTGCGTTTACGATGACTTCGCCAGTTTCTTCGTTGACATAAGTCGCTGCGAATACACGGCCAACCAGATACTCAGCAGGTACTTCCAGCTCAGTAATGTTGGCTTTTTCAAGGCTGCGGGTATGGCGTGCAGAAATACGACGGCCGGTTTCAACCAGCACGTTACCGTCGGCATCCAGAATGTCGAACTGAGCAGTTTCACCACGCAGACGATCGGGTACCACTTCCATCATCAGACGGTCGTCGGCAATACGTACCTGTACTTTGTCGAAGAACGTATCGAGGATCTCTTCTGTCGACATTTCCAGCGCGCGCAGAATAATAGAAGCAGGCAGTTTGCGACGGCGGTCAATGCGGACAAACAGATTATCTTTCGGGTCGAATTCGAAATCCAGCCACGAACCACGGTAAGGGATAACACGTGCGTTGTACAGTACCTTACCAGAAGAGTGCGTTTTGCCTTTATCGTGATCGAAGAATACACCAGGTGAACGGTGCAGCTGCGATACGATAACACGCTCAGTACCATTGATGACAAAGGTGCCGTTTTCCGTCATCAGCGGAATTTCACCCATGTACACTTCTTGTTCTTTAATGTCTTTTACGGTACCAGGTGCAGCTTCTTTATCAAACAGAACCAGACGCAGTTTTACTCTTAACGGTGCTGAGTAAGTGACACCACGGATTTGACACTCTTTGACGTCAAAAACTGGCTCACCCAGGCGATAGCTAACATACTGCAGCTCTGAGTTGCCTGAATAACTTTTTATCGGGAAGACAGAACGAAACGCTGCTTCCAGACCGTATTGAGCGTCGGAATCAACCTCAATGAATTTTTTGAAGGAATCAAGCTGAATTGAAAGAAGGTATGGAATTTCCAATACCTGAGGGCGTTTGCCAAAATCCTTACGGATACGTTTCTTTTCGCTATAAGAGTAAACCATGGGTTCCTCAGCCTGCTGATTTATGACCCAACCTGCTGCCTGGCGCTTTGCGCACACAAACAACAAACTTCCACGACCCTTTTCCGGGCAATTTCACCAGCATATAACAAAAACTGAACAATTATTAGTAACTGTTTGGTTTTTGTGCTGATTTTAATTTCCCGGTGCTGCGCTTTGGTAAACAGTCAAGGGTTAGAAACTGTACACCTTACAGCGCAAAAAGGCTGGTGGTCAATAAAACCACCAGCCTTGCCGTTTCAGGCAGGTAATCTGATTAATTCAGATTACTTGATTTCAACTTCTGCACCAGCTTCTTCAAGCTCTTTCTTCAGTGCTTCAGCTTCATCTTTGCTTACGCCTTCTTTGATAGCTTTAGGAGCAGACTCAACTACTTCTTTCGCTTCTTTCAGGCCAAGACCAGTCGCGCCGCGAACTGCCTTGATAACTGCAACTTTGTTCGCGCCGAATGAAGTCATTACAACGTCGAATTCAGTCTTTTCTTCTGCAGCTTCAGCAGCAGCAGCAGGACCAGCAGCTACTGCAACAGCAGCAGTTGCTTCAACGCCGAATTTTTCTTCAGCTGCTTCGATCAGCTCAACCAGTTCCATTACTGGCATTTCAGCGATCGCGTTCAAGATATCTTCTTTGGTTAGAGCCATTTCTCTAAACTCCTGGGTTTAATGTGTTAAAAAAATCAATATGCCAAAAACGCCAATTACTTGGTGTCTTTGATCGCCGCCAATACGCGCACAAACTTGGTAGGCACTTCGTTGATAGTCTGAACGAATTTGCCAACCGGTGCTTTGAAGGTTGCAAGAAGTTTTGCAAGTGCTTCGTCGCGAGTCGGAAGAGAAGCCACTGCATCCAGTTTTTCTGGACCAAGCAGGCCGCTACCGATAGACAGTGCTGTTACTTTCAGCTTATCGTTTTGCTTCGCATAGTCTTTGAAAAGACGCGCCGCACCACCTGGTGCGTCAATAGAGAAGCCGTAGATAAGCGGGCCAGTAAGCGCGCTGTCCAAGTCTGCAAATTTACTGTCTGCCAGAGCACGTTTCGCAAGCGTGTTACGGATAACCTTAAGGTATACGCCTTGCTCACGAGCTTTAACGCGCAGGTCAGTCAGTTCTGCAACTTCCATCCCACGGTATTCAGCGACGGCAACGGATAGAGCGCGAGATGCAACATCGGAAACCTCTGCTACGATCTCTTTTTTTGCTGCTAAACCTAGTGCCACTGAGTTCACCTCTTTTAATCTGACATCGACGGCTCGCGCCGTTGTTGTCAGGGTTCACAGATTGATGCTCACACAATGTGAACACCGCTCCACGGTGTTTGTTTTCCCAGAGAGTCTGAGTCAAACCACCGTCTGCGCAGGTTTTACTATTAAGTTGCAACTCAATGCAGAAGTTCTCTTACCTCTTCTGCGTGCAACACCTGCGGTCTTGGACGGGAGTCACTATTCAAAGAACAGCAACTCCAACCCATATTTATAACGAGAAACCGGGTGAGTAACCCGGCAGGGTATTAAAGACCTACAGAAGCCTTGTCCAGTGTCACGCCTGCGCCCATAGTGGTGCTCAGAGACACTTTCTTGATGTATGTACCTTTCGCAGAAGAAGGCTTTGCTTTCTTCAGTGCGTCAAGCAGGGCTTCCAGGTTTTCCTGAATCTGGTTTGCTTCGAACGCAATCTTACCAATGCTGGCATGAATGATACCGTTCTTGTCGTTACGGTAGCGAACCTGACCGGCTTTTGCGTTCTTAACCGCCGTTGCAACGTCAGGCGTTACAGTGCCGGTTTTAGGGTTAGGCATCAGGCCACGTGGACCAAGAATCTGACCCAGCTGACCAACTACACGCATCGCGTCAGGGCTGGCAACCACTACGTCAAAGTTCATTTCGCCTTTCTTGACCTGTTCAGCCAGGTCTTCCATACCAACGATGTCAGCACCAGCTTCTTTCGCTGCGTCTGCGTTTGCACCCTGGGTGAAAACTGCAACACGAACGTCTTTACCAGTACCGTTAGGCAGTACAGTCGCACCACGAACGTTCTGATCAGATTTCTTCGCGTCGATACCCAGGTTAACTGCAACGTCTACGCTTTCTGCAAACTTGGCAGTCGCCAGTTCTTTCAGCAGCGCAACCGCTTCGTTGATTTCGTATTCTTTAGCCGCATCGACTTTTTCGCGGATAAGGCGAGCGCGTTTCGTTAATTTAGCCATTCGATTAGTCCTCTACGTTCAAGCCCATTGCGCGAGCAGAACCCGCGATTGTGCGAACCGCTGCATCCAGAGTCGCTGCCGTCAGGTCAGGCTCTTTAGTTTTCGCGATTTCTTCCAGCTGAGCACGGGTAACGGTACCCACTTTCTCAGTGTTAGGACGGCCTGAACCGCTCTTGATGCCCGCTGCTTTTTTCAGCAGGTAAGAAGCTGGAGGCGTTTTTGTTTCGAATGTGAACGAACGGTCTTCGTAAACAGTAATTTCTACTGGAACCGGTGCACCTTTCTCAAGACTTTCAGTTTTTGCGTTGAAAGCCTTACAGAATTCCATGATGTTTACACCGTGCTGACCCAGTGCAGGACCAACCGGAGGACTTGGGTTAGCAGCACCCGCTGCAACCTGAAGCTTAATCAAGCCACTTACTTTTTTAGCCATTTTAATGCTCTCTTGTTTGGGTATAACGCCTCGCAGATACCGAGAATATCTGCTCAAACGGCTCCCCGTTTCCGTTTAAAAGGGCGCGCATTATATAAGGTGATTAAAACCTATGCAACCCCACAACGGACTAAATTTAACCATCGGTCAAAACAAAAAACCGGTATTCAGGTCAGCGGATAAAACCGCCGGCTCACTTATGCTTAATGAGCACGATAACCGTGCACTTCATTTCACTGATTGATAAAGGAAGAACATCATGAATACCATGACTGAATTAACCCATGAAGAATGTCATCAGGTTGGCGGAGGCTGGCTTGTCAGCTTCACCCTTTCCTATTTTGCCAGCAAGGCCATGGACAGCTACGCGGCCTGGGTACAGGGCGGCGCTGGCGGCTGGACCGTCGAGTTTAATCCGGATGGCTACCGTGATCCGCTCCTGTAGCCTGACACAGTGGGTCTGTCATACGCTGCTGGCCTACGGTCTGTCCAGGTTGACTGCGAAGACACTGGGCATCCCGCTTGTCAGTAATCCATTCCGGGTTGAGTTGCCGGTCGCTCTGGTGGATGTCAGCCTGTTCGCCGTCTGTTTTTTTATCGCAGGCGCTGGCCTTGCTGTGGTAGCGAAACTCAGGCGTTGGCACAGGCAATAAAAAAGAGCGCCAATGCGCTCTTTTTTGTAACTGTGAAGCTGGCCTGCTTAGCCTTTCTCGACCTGACCGAACTCCAGTTCGACCGGTGTAGAACGACCAAAGATCAGTACCGACACTTTTACGCGGCTCTTTTCGTAGTCGACTTCTTCGACCACACCGTTGAAATCTGCAAACGGACCGTCGATAACACGTACCACTTCGCCCGGCTCGAACAGCGTTTTTGGCTTTGGCTTGTCCACCGACTCTTCAAGACGGTTCAGGATAGCGTCTGCTTCTTTCTGAGAAATCGGCATTGGACGGTCAGACGTACCACCGATGAAACCCAGTACGCGCGGTACGCTTTTCACCAGGTGCCACGAATCTTCGTTCATTTCCATTTCAACCAGAACGTAACCCGGATAGAACTTACGCTCTGACTTACGCTTCTGGCCCGCACGCATTTCTACCACTTCTTCGGTCGGTACCAGTACCTGACCGAAGTAGTCTTCCATGCCGTGCATCTTGATGTATTCAAGCAGGGTTTTCTTTACGCGTGACTCGTACTGTGAATAGGCCTGAACCACGTACCATCTTTTCTTATTTTCTTCAGACATACGTTATGCTCCTATTCCTGTAACAAATCCAACAAAGCGTACCAGAATACCGTCAATCCCCCACAGGATCAGTGCCATCACCAGGGTCGCAGCCAGAACAATCAGGGTCGTCTGGTTGGCTTCCTGACGCGTAGGCCACACGACCTTGCGCACTTCAATGCGAGACTCTTTGGCAAAATTCAGGAACGTGCTGCCTTTCACTGTGGTTGCTGCGATAAACGCTGCGACAGCCACCACGACCACCGCAACCAGCGCGCGGTAAAGCACTGACACTTCGCCATATACGGTGTTCGCCGTTACCAGCCCTGCCAACAGGGCAAAGACGACCAGCCATTTCAACATGTCCATTGCGTTGGACTGATTTTCGGTTTTTTCGCTCATGTCACGATCCTAGCACTTACTGCAATGTTCGTTTCACACCTTCGCGTGAACGCTAAATCTGGCAGGGGTGGAGGGACTCGAACCCCCAACCATCGGTTTTGGAGACCGCTGTTCTACCAATTCGAACTACACCCCTGTGGTATCAGCCATCAGGCTATACTTACACTACCCTTGTGATTATGTGCGTCTTTTCTTGAAGGAAAGTGCGGTATCGCAAGGGAGGGACGCGTATTATACTTAACCACCTTTCAGATACAAGCGCTTTATGGCGTTGTTGAGGTGCTGGTACCTTCGATTGCTTTTGTCGCTTTTATTCACCTTTTTCGGGACAGTATTTTAGTACTTGTGCAGGATGCTTAACGAAGTTTGACAGTTGCTTTGACTTCTTTCTTAAACTCACAACCCATATTCCGAGCAATCCGCCAATAAGCATGTACGCGCAACCCATCAGCATAATGTGCATCGCTGGGGTCGGTGTGTTTAGTGCAATCTGTAACATGACTACATTGATCACCCCGTGAACCACTGCAACCATTAATGCCCATTGTTTTTGTCCACCCGTCCAGTACCAGACATACAACCAGCAAAGAAAAAAATGTATAGCTATTCGGGTAATAACAGCTGACGATAAAAAATATAGCCCCGTCGTTGAGAAATATTGCACAACCGGGAGCTTGTAATCGCCTTCAGACATAACCATTGGGTCAGACAGATAGAAAAAGGAAGAAAGCAATGGCTCAGCTAATAATTGCGTTGTTTCTAACAGCGCGATTAGTAACGCTAGTGACCAAATTGCAGGCTGAATCAGTTGCTTACTCATCTGTGCTCGTTTTAACCACGAACCACAAAAAAGCAGCAGGCTAATTCCTTTCATCATCTCTTCATTAAACCCAAGCAAAAACAACGTCAGGTAGCCATGATCTGTAAGCAGATGTTTTGTAACCGGTGCAAAAAAGCTAACCAACACCGTTAACATCAAAAATAATAAATGACTCGCCAAGAGGGAGTTACCACATTGACGATATCCATAAATGGCAGCGCGGATACTGACACAGCTTGTTGTTATGTAGATCAACAACAATACTGAGAAAGCGATCAGCGCTGCCATAGATTCTATAGCCGGTTGTAGGCGGAGCGAAGGTTGTCGCTATAATTCATCGACATCCCTGCTCCGGTATTGATAACAAAAGCATCCCACTTAATTGTTACGATTCCGATATCTAATGAGCAGCAATGAATTTCCAGTCCGCCTCCAGACACCGCCTCACACTCATCTTCTTTTAATTCGATCATGACAAATTCCTTCTCGATAACGTGCAAAATTGCACAATAGAAACATTACTATTTCGTACCGGATTATGAACTGACGCAGAGACCAGTTTTGTTACATCTTTCACGTTGTTGGCAATCATCACTGCTTCTATGCTGAATTTTGAGTCACAGAGGACACCATCATGTTTAACCTTCGACAAATTGTTGCCGCGCTGACCTGCATAGTTACATTACAGGCCGGTGCACAGGAGACACTGCTGGATTACGCCGATCGCAGTGAACAGGACAAAGCGCGTGATGTCGCCGAGCATCCACTGGATATCGTGGCATTCTCAGGCGTACAGCCTGGTATGACGGTGATAGATGTATTTGGTGGTGGCGGTTATTTTTCCGAGGTATTTGCCAAAGCCGTCGGCCCAAACGGACACGTCGAGCTTATCAATAACCCGCCCTATGACCGCTATGCACAAAAAGGGCTGGCAGCCCGTCAGATGGCAACGCGCCTGCCGAATGTCGCCTACCGCGTTACCAGCCCTGATGATATGGAGCTTACGCCCGATAGCGCTGATGTTGCGCTGCTGATGATGACCTACCACGACCTGTTTTACAGCGACCCGGAGAATAACTGGCCAGCCATCGATACCGACGGGTTTATTGCGCAGATTGCCTCGGCGCTGAAGCCGGGTGGCGTGTTGATCGTCAGCGACCATAAATCTGCCGCCGGACGAAAAGATAAAGATAGTCAGTCTTTACACCGGATAGATGCCGCTTTTGCTAAACAGCAGTTGCTCAGAAGCGGTTTACGCTTCGATGGCGAAATTGGTGTGCAAAGTAACCCGACGGACGACCATACCCTGTCGGTGTTCGACCCGGCGATTCGGGGCCAAACAGATAGGTTTGTTATGCGCTTTGTGAAGCCGGCGGCACGCTAACACACCGGCAATGCGTTACCGGGAAACTGGCGAGGGCTGAACCCGACCTCAGTCCACGCCAATAAAGCCACCGGTCTGATGTGCCCACAGGCGCGCGTAGATACCGTTGTGCGCCAGCAGCTCTGAATGGGTGCCGGCCTCAACAATTTTGCCTTTATCCAGCACCAGCAGGCGGTCCATTTTCGCAATGGTCGATAAACGGTGCGCAATGGCAATCACGGTTTTATTTTCCATCACGCGTTCCAGGCAGGCCTGAATAGCAGCCTCTACCTCTGAGTCCAGTGCCGATGTCGCTTCATCCAGAACCAGTAAAGGCGCATCTTTCAGTAATACCCGTGCAATTGCTATGCGCTGGCGCTGGCCGCCCGAGAGTTTCACACCGCGTTCTCCTACGTGGGCGTCATAGCCCGTGCGGCCCTCACTGTCGGTCAGTGACAATATGAAGTCGTGAGCCTCGGCCTGTTTCGCCGCATTGATCATTGCCTCTTCGGTGGCGTCAGTACGTCCGTACAAAATATTGTCGCGCACTGAACGGTGCATCAGTGAGGTGTCCTGCGTCACCATGCTGATTTTTTCGCGCAGGGTTTCCTGCGGCACGTGATCAATCGACTGCCCGTCTATGCGGATTTCACCACTGTCGATGTCGTAAAAGCGCATCAGCAGGTTAACCAGCGTCGACTTACCCGCACCGGAGCGTCCCACCAGCCCCACTTTCTCGCCGGGCTTTACCGTCAGATTCAGGTTATCAAACACCTGAATAGGTTTGTTATTGGCGCCCTGATAGGCAAAATTGACGTTATCGAAACGCACTTCACCGCCTTTCACTTCCAGCGGCGTAGCATCCGGCTTATCTTTTACGCTCACCGGCTTCGACAGTGTGTTAATACCATCCTGCACCGTACCCAGGTTTTCAAACAGTGCGGTCACTTCCCACATGATCCAGTGTGACATGCCGTTCAGACGCAGACACAGACTGACCGCCACGGCAATGTCACCCGGCGTGACGATATTTTCCAGCCACAGAAACACCGACAGGGCACCCACGGAGAAGATCAAAATGGCATTGGCCATCTCCACACAAAACTCCAGCACCGTAACCAGACGCATCTGCGGGTAAACGGTCTGCAAAAAACCATCCATGCTTTCGCGCGCATAGTCCGCCTCGCGTTTACTGTGTGAAAACAGCTTCACAGTAGTGATATTGGTGTAGCTGTCCACAATACGCCCGGTCATGACTGAGCGGGCATCTGCCTGGCGCTGCGAGACATTCTTCAGCCTGGGTACCAGAATACGCAGAATAAACACGTACACAAAAAACCAGATAATCAACGGCATCGCCAGGCGCCAGTCTGTGCTGAATACCAGCACCACCATCGACACAAAGTACACACTGATGTACACCATCAGATCGAGCAGCTTGGTGACCGTCTCACGCACCGACAGCGCGGTTTGCATGACCTTGGTGGCTACCCGCCCGGCAAACTCATCGTGGAAAAATGTCAGGCTCTGCCCCAGCACATAACGATGGGCCTGCCAGCGGATCCGCATGGGGTAGTTGCCCATCAGCGACTGGCGACTGAACAGCGAACGCAGCAGAATAAAACCCGGAATAAACAGCAGCACTACCGCTCCCATGAGCCACAGGGTATCTGCTTCATCCTGTAAAAATGTCGCCCGGTCGGCCTGTGCGAACCAGTCAACCAACTGACCTAAAAAGCCGAACAGGGCCACTTCCAGCACCGCAACAATGGCACTGAGCAATGACACACAGGCAATGATTTTCCACATGCCCTGGGTGTAATAGCGACAGAATGCGACCAGGCCCTTCGGCGGCTCCGTCGGTGCATCCGCAGGAAAAGGCTGGGTCAGTCGTTCAAAAAAAGAAAACATAACGCTCCGAAAAAATAGAGAAAAACAGGCGGCACTCGCCCTCTCACAAGGGCCTGTATGATAGCCGAATGCCGGGAACAGAGATAGTTACGCACCAGGCCAACATCGGATTATTCATAACCAATAAGTCTATCTATACTTAACTTCATCCCCTTCATCAGGAATGTAGCATTGAGACTCTTGTGGCTGGCTGTCATCAGCCTGTTGTCAGTATGTTCGGCAATGGCTGACAGCGCGACCTATGACCCTGCGGGCAAAATTGTTGTCGTTGGCGATGTCCACGGTGACTATGACCGCTTCACCTGTGTGCTCGAGCAGGCAGGACTGGTTAACAGCCGCTTACGCTGGACTGGTGAGAATGCCACGCTGGTCCAGGTAGGGGATATTGTTGACCGGGGGCCGGACAGTCGCAAAGTCATAGACCTGCTGCGAGGGTTAAAACCCATGGCAAGGCGAAAAGGTGGGAATGTGTTTACCCTGCTTGGTAACCATGAAGCCATGCTGGTTGCGGCAGATACACGCTATGTTCACCCGGGTGAATACCGTGCTTTTGTTGACCGGCGCTCCCAACGCCGGCAGCAACAATATCTGTCTGTGTACATTGACCACATCAAAAACACCCAGCCAGAGGACAGCTGGCCTGATTTTAACGCCAGCGACTACCGGCAGGGCCTGGAGCAACAGTTTCCCCCCGGCTATGTCGAGTATATGCAGGCATGGTCACCCAAAGGCGAGTATGGCGCCTGGGCCATCGCCAACCCGGCGGTGCTCAAACTGGGCAGGCTGCTGTTTGTGCACGGCGGTATGGGCCCGACAACGCAAAACTTCACGGTGACCGAACTCAATCAGTGGGTTCACAGTGAGCTGGCAACGCGTGAAAAGGCCATGCTGTCGGATTTACTCAATGATCCGGACGGTCCCCTGTGGTATCGCGGACACATGCTGAATGTGCAAACAGATACCGCTGAACAGGAACGCATTAACGACACACTGCAACGACTACAGGCAGATCATATTATTATGGGACATACGCCGGTCGCCGGGGCTATCATCCCGCGCTTTAACAATGCTGTGATTGGCGTGGATGTGGGGCTGGCCAGCTATTACGGCGGCCCCTGTGCGTTTCTTGAAATTGATGGCGACCAGTTTACGGCGGTGCACAATGGGGTTCGGGTCCCGCTCCCCTCAGCCGGTGAAAGCGAGGACAATTATTTACAGCAGGTGCTGAGTCTGGATCCCGACAATGCCATGCTGAAGCGGTATCTGCAGCGACTGGCGCAGCCTGATACCGATACGCCGGCTGTCGATCCGGACAAACTCAACTAACACAAAATTTGTTCATTTTTTCCGTGAAGTCCGGACTGGCAAGCAGCGACAATGATGTTGTTAAAAACTCCCGCATTACCCTGCGGTTCTTTTCTGTGGTTTCAGGCACCGCGTCAATGACCGCAAAAAGCCGGTCTCTGATAGCCAGAATGTCCGCCCGGTAGGCCTCCACCGATTCATGATGAGCGCACACACCACGATACACCCGGGTAGATAGGGGAATACCGGCTGGGTTGATTGCGTAAGGCGCATCAACAAATCCCGAATAGTCGAAGTCATAGGCAACCGGCACCACACTGTCGGGTTTAGCCTGCATAAAACGGTAAGGCAGCAGAAGCTTTACGTTATGACAACAGCTGTCGCCCTCTTTCGGCAGGGTTGGTGAATAATCCAGGTTGGCTATCAGATACTGGAACAACGCAAATTGCATGGTGGCGTCTTTCTCAAGCTGCGTGGCAGTGACACGTGTTGTATCAAACTCCCTGAGACCGTGTCGCTTCGCGAGATCATCAATGTCTTCAATAAAAAAACCCAGCTTGACCAGCGACGGCGACTTGTCAGGGTCGGTGTGGTAGCGAATACGTACCGGCCTGACCCGTAAACTGACCGGAGAAATTTCATTCATTAGTTTATAAGCCGCATACTCCCGTAACATCAGCTGCTCAAACAGGCTTCTGCGCTGACAGTGTGTAACCAGCTTAATTTTCTTGTGACCTTTAAATAGCGGGACGTGTTTTAGCTTTTTCTCAAACAGTAGCCGAAGTGGCGGAAAACTGCATACAGAAGGGTCCCGTCGGGAATTCCCTCTGGCCTGCACCAGCCCGTCGACAAGGTAGGTTTCTCCCTGATGCTGAAAGCGCAGTTGCATTGACCTTGGCTCAACACTTTTCGGCGCCAGCATGGTTAATTTGCGTAATTCCGGAACGATGAGGTCAATATCAACAATGTCATCCGAACGAAATAATGGCCGGGGTGGATCGCCGGGACTGACCGCTGCATGACTGTCAACTGCGTGAAGCAACATCCATATACACCAGGCAAAAAGCCACAGGCCCAGCGCGACTTTAGCCGAGGTTTTCACAGGTTTGACAACCTTGTTTTTTTCTCCCATCTTCAAAGTACGCCCCGTCATGTAAGCACCGCGTCTATGGATGAACCTTCGTCTGGCTATATTGATGCTGACTACCGTCAGTATAGACGCAATCTTGTGCATACCATGACGCACGTTGTACTTTATTACGGCAGTCTCGTTGCCGCCGGCCTGTTGCTTTTTTGGTTTAATCCCGACCTCATCGCCGCTCTGCCGGTCGGCGGGCTGTCTGAATTTAGCGTCATCGCCAGCAAGTCCAGCGAAACCCTGCTCAAGGCGAATGAAGCCAACGCCGCCACCGGCTGGGTTGCGGGCATGATCACGCTGGCCACGGCCCTGTTCTGCACCATCGGTCTGATGATCCCAGTGTCCTGGGTATATAACGCGACCCATGAGGGCGACGAATTCGACCACTCCATTCCTGAAACAATTCTGGTGCTGCCCGCTGTTGTGGCTGGCGTAGTCATGGTGGTTCAGCACTCGCTAGCACTGGCGTTCAGTCTGGCGGGGATTGTTGCCGGGGTACGTTTCAGGCGGGCGTTGCAGGACACGTTCGATGCGCTGTTTATACTTACCGCCATCAGCGTGGGACTGGCCGCGGGCGTGCATGCCCTTGAGGTAGCGGCCGTGGCCACCGTGTTTTTCAATTGTGCAGCACTGGTTACCTGCTACATATCGCCGGGCCTGGAATCACGCTACGTGTATCAGAAGAAGCTTCAGGAAAAAGACAGAAAGCGCGAGAAAGCCCTGCAGAATGACGCCATTGATGAGTCAAAAGACGATAAACTTCCTCCGACCCGCTTACCTGACAGTCGGAAATAGCAGGCTGCACCAGACATGTCAGAGCACGCTATTACGCTGACATTCATTCCTGACTATCACCCAACAGAATCTTCATGGCCTCAAGGTAATCTATCCAGGCTGCACGTCCCTCATCCGTGAGATGTACAAGGGTTTGAGGCCGTTTTCCTTTATATCCCTTCTCCTGCTTTACGTAGCCGGCTGCTTCCAGTTTTCCGAGGTGGGTGGATAAATTCCCATTTGTCGCTCCCGTTTTTTCAATCAGCTCGCCAAAGCTGGCTGGATTGACGGCTGACAGATATGCCATTACACCAAGACGCAACCGCCCGTGTATGACTTCATCTATCTCCGGCTGCTTATTCATTCTCATTTCGCTCTTCTTTAAGTTCAATATAACCCGGAAGCGCCATGCAAAGCGCGACGGCTAGTGCAGCCAAAAAGTACATCGTGACATGATTGTTTAATAGCAGGGTAACGATCATCGCTACACCACATCCCAGCGCAGCCAGACTCAGGTACTTCTTATTACTCAAGCTGCCTAAAATATGTAAATGCAGCGCTTCAATTCCAAAGGCAAACGGCAGTATGAGATTGTAAGCCTCTGGATCGAGAATGCCACCGACCACCGCAGTAAAAACTGCCAACGCATATACGCCAACGAGGAGCCCAAGCGTTTTACCCGATATAGCGGAAAGCCGGTTTACAAACGAGTTCACACCACTTTTTTCGCGTTTGCGTTTTGCCGCCAGCATGGACAGCAGACCACCAAGCACGCCGTAGCCTAACCATACCAGGCTTAGCCCTTTTCCTGTCAGAGGAAATAACTCTGCCTTTGCGGCGCCGTGCAGCAACAGCGTAGGCACAAGCAGACTACTCCAGATGAGAAAAAACACGCCGCCCAGTAAAGGACTGTGTGCCGCGTCCTTTGCAAGCTTGGCTGCAAAATCTAAGTCACTGATAAGTTTATGGTTACTGGTTGCCATATCTGGGCTCCGAAATATTTTTTCACATTTTACATGCAATTTAGTTTGCATTACAAACCAATTTAGGTTTCAATCTAAAAACAGTTTGATTTTCAAACTAAACTGCAAGAAAAACAACTTTACTAAGGAATCTCTCATGAAAAAAATAATCTCAGTACTTGCGCTGACACTGCCATCAGTATTTTCGGTTACCGCTGCAGCAACAGACAAAGTGACGTTTCAGGTAGCACTTAATGGCGTGAAAACGGGCCATGCCCCTCTGTATGTGTCTGTTCAGGATGCGAATAAAATAAGAACCAGCAGTGCCAATGCAGGTGTGATATTGCGCGAATTAAACGAAGAGTCTGTCACTGTTGACTTAGAAGTTGAGCCGGGTGTCTATGCCGTTTCTGTATGGCATGACCTGGATGAGGACGGCAAATTCTCTATGGGAAAAAACTACATCCCTACGGATGGTTGGGGTGCGAGTGGGACCCCACCGAGAGATCGCGCTCCCAGTTTCGATGACATGAAAATTGAAATTTTTCAAAATGGGCAGGTCATTGCGGTCGATATGGATTATGCGACAGAGTAAGACAGTGTATCGTGGGGCGGTAAGCCCCACTGTATTCTCGCTGTTGGCGTTGTTCTTCGGATTATGCCTGCCAGCCGAGTTTCGCCAGTGCCGCATCGACCTTGGCCTTATGATCGGCTTCCCATTCATCCAGTGTCATTGATGCGTCTTTCTCTGCGCGTGCTTTAGCAATGCGCAGCGCTTCATCGGCAAAGTCTTTTGGCAGCACCGCAATACCTTCCTCGTCAGCCACAATAATGTCGCCGGGGTTAACTGTCACACCGCCGCAGGTGATCGGTTCGTTCAGCGGCGACAGGCGTTTCTTGGCGCCGGGTTTGGGAATATGTCCGCGCGCATAGACCGGAAACTGCATGTCCCTGACTTCGCCTACGTCACGCAGTGTGCCGTCCAGCACAAACCCTTTGATACCGCGACGCTGTGCAATTGCACAGACATTGCCTCCCGCCAGCGCATAGGTGCTGTCCGCCTCGACAACGATAATATCGCCGGGGCTGGCACGGTAAATAGCGGCATGCAGCATCAGATGATCGCCGGCTTCGCATTTTACCGTATAAGCCGGCCCGGCAATGCGCGGCACCGCCCGCCATACGCCGCTGATACCAAAATCCATAAACTGCTCGCGACCAAGCGCGTCTGCATAGTCGCAGGTAGACACCGCGCAAAACCCTTCATTCATTTTGCGACTCCTGTCAGCAGCTCAATCAGCCAGTAGCCACAGATAACCAGTTGTACGAAAAACGCCAGACCACGCAAGCCAATTGCCCAGGTTGCGCCTGAGATCATGTGAATGACTGACTGGAACAGGCGTGCGTATAACAGCCACATCGCCAGCGGATCAGTGACAGACTGCGCACCGACAGCCAGTGACAATACCAGCGTGCCGACGACAAATACCGCACTCTCGACACAATTGGCGTGAGCACGGGTGATGCGATAACACAGGCTGTCAGCATCAGTGCCGTCCGGCTTAAACACCACACTGTGTTTGTCGCTCACCACCAGCTTGGCGCGATACGCAATCATCAGAAATATCAGTAAGATGGTCCAGACTATGTACCCTGCTAATGCCGTTGCGGTTGCACTCATTTCGTTGTCCTTTTGATGATGGTTTAATCCACTATAACAGGCTTACTGACGCTGGGAAGGGGCGATTAAGTTGTTACAACCTGTGTCATTTGGCTTGTCCTGCGTTGTCTTCGCTCACACCTCGTGCAATTATCCATCGCTAAATGTCTGCCATCGCATCCTTCATGCTGTGCCAGACCCGGCGCACAGCGGCGTTTTCCTCTGTGCCGGAATAAGAATTTCGCGCGCCCTACGCGCAATCAGGTAACACAGGAATGATTATGAAAAAAACTGCCATTGGTCTGGCTATTGCGTTTGCGCTTGCCGGCTGTAACCCTGCCCCGTCATCTGACACTCAGGCCCCTGCTGCACCTGTCGCACAGGAAAAAGAAGTCAAATCACTGTCATCCGGGATCATGAAAGACAACATGGATACCAGTGTCGATCCGGGCGACGACTTTTTTACCTACGTCAACGGTAAGTGGCTGGAAAAAACCACTATCCCTGCGGACAAGTCCAGCTATGGTGCGTTTACTATCCTGCGTGATGCCTCACAGGAAGACGTGATGGAAATCATTCGTACCTCAGCAGAAGGCGATTTTGCAGCAGGCTCTGATGAACAGAAAGTGGGTGACTTTTACAAAGCCTACATGGACATGGAAACCCGCAATGCGCTTGGCAGTGCACCACTGGCGCCAGAGCTGGCAAAAATTGAAGCCATTGAGGATTACAGTGATCTGGCAACCTATTTTGCCTACGCCAACCGCTATGGCTTTGGCGCGCCGTTTGCCATTGGCCAGGTTCCTGACTTTAAATCACCCAAAGAGTATATGATTTATACCTGGCAGAGTGGTCTTGGTCTGCCTGAGCGCGATTACTATTTCAATGACGATGAAGCCTCACAGAAAATTCGTGATGCGTATGTCAAACACATTGAAACCATGCTGAGCCTGGCGGGCATGGACGCGCCGGCTGACAAGGCAGCCATGCTGATGGCGCTGGAAACGCGCATTGCCGACTTACACATGAAGAAAGAGAAAACCCGTGACTGGGCGACCAACTACAATAAAGTGGCAGTTTCGGATCTCAGCACACACATGCCACAGTTTGACTGGAATGCCTTTCTGACCGAAGCGCAGCTTAGCGACCTCGACAGCCTGGTGTTTTTGCAAACCGATTTCATGGGCAACCTCGACACACTGATCACCGACACGTCTCTGGAAGACTGGAAAACTTTCCTGAAATGGAACCTGGTGAATGCCAGCGCAACCCGCCTGTCGGCCGACTTTGATGAAGCGAACTTTGCGTTCTACAGCAAGGTCCTGCAAGGCGTTGAAGAACAGCGCGAACACTGGCGCCGTGCTGTCGATGTGGTTAACAACCATGTCGGTGAAGTGATTGGAAAAGTGTACGTGAAAGAACACTTCCCGCCAGAAGCCAAAGCCCGCATGACAGAACTGGTAGACAACCTGCTGCTGGCCTACAAAGACAGTATCCAGAACCTCGACTGGATGACTGACGAAACCAAAGCACAGGCGCTGGACAAGCTGTCTAAGTTTACTGTGAAAATTGGTTATCCTGACCAGTGGAAAGACTACTCTGCCCTTACCGTTGATGCCAAAGATCTGTTTGGAAACCTGAAGCGGTCAGCCGATGTAGTTTATGAAGAAATGCTTGAGAAGCAGGGCGGCCCGGTCTGGACTCACGAGTGGTCGATGACACCGCAGACCGTTAATGCGTACTACAACCCCACCATGAACGAAATCGTATTCCCGGCGGCTATTTTGCAGCCCCCGTTCTTCGACATGAATGCTGATGATGCGGTTAACTATGGGGGAATTGGTGCGGTTATCGGTCACGAGATTGGTCACGGCTTTGACGATTCCGGATCGACGTTTGACGGTGACGGCGTACTGCGCAACTGGTGGACAGAACAGGATCTGAGCGAGTTTAAAGCACGTACAGCCCAGTTGGTTGGTCAGTACGATGAGTTTGAGGCACTGCCGGGTCTGTTTGTTAACGGTGAATATACGCTGGGCGAGAACATTGGTGATCTTGGCGGCATCAGCATTGCCCTTAAGGCGTATCATATGTCACTGAATGGTGAAGCCGCGCCGGTACTGGATGGCTTTACCGGCGATCAGCGGGTATTCATCGGCTTTGGTCAGGTGTGGGCAACGAAATACCGTGATGAGGCGTTGCGCAGCCGTATTGCCACGGACTCACATTCACCCGCACATTTCCGGGCGAACGGGTCGGTAAGAAACGTGCCGGCATTCTATGAAGCGTTTAACGTGGAGAAGGACGACGCGCTGTACCTGCCACCGGAACAACGCGTTAAGATCTGGTAAATCAGGATTTAACCTGTCCCGCGCTGAGCCTGCGTAATGCACTCAGCGCGTCTTCTGCCTGTTCTGTAGGCACAAACAGATGGTCATGGTAATACGCGGCAACCACATTTGCACTGATGCCGGTTGCGGTAAGCGCCGCAGAGATTGCTGCGGTCATCCCCACGGCTTCCAGGCTGGAATGGACATTACAGGTAATACAACGAAACGACCCGGTCGCTTCCCATTGCTGTGACGATGCCACCTCTGTCGGCACGATCAGTGAAATCCCTTCTTTCTCGACAAACAGGCCACGTACCTTATCAAGCACCGGCGTTGCGGTGTCCAGATCACTGACACACACAAACGTATACTCTGCCTCATCCATTTCTGGATGAAGCTGCGCTAACAAGGTTACCAGTTCGGTCTCACCACCCATGGATTGCTCTCCCTTTATTTGAGTTTTCGTGCCTTAATCCGCTTGCCTTTTATTTTGCCATCACGGAATTGCCCGAGCGCGCGTTTCACACTGCGCACTTTCACAGCCACCAGGGCATGATCGGCCCGCACCATAATTTTGCCGATATCCTCGCCGGGAATACCAGCTTCCTGGGTCAGCGCCCCAAGAATGTCACCGGGACGCAATTTTTGCTTTTTGCCTGCATTAAGTAATAGCGCATTATACTCAGGCTGCACGATCCGGTTTCGGTGAAAGCGTAAACTTTGTGCCCCTTTCTTAGGTAAGTCCTGTCCACGGGCAATTTCCAGTCTGGCAAGCGCCGGCATATCCTCATCGCTGACCAACGATACGGCCAGCCCGGACGCCCCGGCCCTGGCCGTCCGGCCAATCCGGTGAGTATGCGTGTCGGTGTCCTCACTCAGACTGTAATTCACCACGCATTCGACATCGTCAATATCCAGCCCGCGAGCAGCCACGTCCGTGGCGACCAATACGGGTAGTGCCTTAAGCGCAAACTGTGCAATCACCTGATTTCGCTCGCGCTGCTCCATATCACCCTGCAATCCCGCGGCAGTAAAGCCTTCTGCCTGAAGATAAGCGACAACATCAGCAACCTGTTTTCGGGTGTTGCAAAAAACGATGGTACTGGCTGGCTGATAGTGGGTAAGCACCGCTTTCAGTGCCTGCTCGCGGACATGCGGCAACACCGTGTAAACCTTCTCGTCAATATCGGGTGCCGCTGTCGCCACCTCCACTTTCACGTACTCAGGCTTCTGCTGATAACGTCCGGCAATGGCAAGCAGAGGGGCAGGAAATGTTGCCGAAAAGAACAGCGTTTGCGCCGAGCGTGGTGTGGCCGACAGGATCATATCGACGTCTTCGGCAAAGCCCATGTCCAGCATGCGGTCGGCTTCATCGAGAACCCGCACGGTCACATCACTCAGCGACAAACGCCTTTTTTCAAGATGCGCCAGCACCCGGCCCGGCGTTCCAACCACAATGTGACAGCCATGCCGGAGCGACTTGATATCCGGCCCCATTGGCGTACCACCACACAGCATCAGCACTTTCACGTTCGGGATCTGGCTGGCTGCCATACGACACTGGTCTGCTACCTGGGCAGCCAGTTCACGTGTTGGACACAGGATAACCGCCTGTGGTGTCAGCCGTGTGGGATCCAGCCGTTGCAAAATGGGCAGCACGAAACACAGTGTTTTACCACTGCCTGTCTGCGCCTGCCCCTGAATATCACGTCCTTCGAGTGCGAGCGGTAAAGAGGCCTGTTGGATAGGGGAAAGCTGCAGAATGTTGTGCGCCGCAAGCGCATCGGCAATTTCAGGGCGTAAAGCCAGTGAAGAAAACTCAGTCATAACTACTCATTTTCGCGCCATAACTGAATGACGCCATCCTTAATGTGGTGTGTAAGTCCGTTAGCCCGCCACAGCTTCTCGCTCCAGGAGGCAGACCATTGTGCAAATGCCGCAGAATGCTTCACCCTGTCGGCAGCATCCTGAAGCACTTTGGCCAACAGGGGTTCCGTACCATTCCGCGAGAGCACCAGATACAGAGAAATGATGCGGTACTCAGCAACCAGCATGACATCAGAGCAGTCTGCTATCAAAGACCGGCATGCTGTCGTCACGCCGCCGCGAGAGCCAAATACATAATCAATCTCACCGTTCAACATGGCCAGCGTCGCCGCCTCCCAGCTGTCGAAGGCCGTCACATCAAATCCCGCCTCCTTCGCCACAGCCTCACGGTAGTCGCCTGCCAGTACGCCAATTCTGGCCTCGCGTGGCACCGCGTTGAGCGACACATAGCGCTGCCCGTTAATGCCATACAGGGCATGCATGTTACGTGTAATCGGCGTTATCCAGTAATACAGCGACTCGCGTTCCGGGGTGCGGGCAACAGAAAAAGCTAACAGGTTAGGCTTTGACGACTCACGGACAATCCGCTCCCACGGTGTGGACAATATTGGCTTTTCAATGCCCGCCTCATTCAGAATGGCTTTCACCAGTTCTGCCGCATACCCCGTTACCGTGCCATCGGATGCCTGCTCACTGAAAAACGGTACCTGGTCGGCCAGCACCCATAAATCCTGTGCCAGCAGATCAGTCGGGCTGACAAACCGCAATACACCCTGCTCGCGAACGGCTGA
Organism: Alteromonas nitratireducens; assembly: GCF_040812025.1. Taxonomy (NCBI): domain Bacteria; kingdom Pseudomonadati; phylum Pseudomonadota; class Gammaproteobacteria; order Alteromonadales; family Alteromonadaceae; genus Alteromonas; species Alteromonas nitratireducens. Next base: position 99,046 of record NZ_JBFNPK010000010.1, on the reverse strand, counting down.
CACCCCATACCGCGCAAGCTTTTCGATGGTTTTATCAAGGGCATTCCGATATGTTTCGGTCTGCTTGAAACGGTCGGCGGCAGCGGTGAGCTGCTCAGCCAGCGCGGCGTATTCGGGCTTTCTGGGCATGACCAGATACGTTGTGGTTTCCCCCCAGGTTAATACTGGCGTCAGGGCCGAACAGTCGAGCTTGTTTTCCTTACAGACCACCGACAGGCCGGTCCGGGAGAAAAACACCGCATCCACTCTGTCGTGCAGCACGGCTTCCACCGCCTGACGCCAGCTTGTCACGCCCATCACGGTTTTCCCCAGTTCGGTCAGAACTGACTCCCGGTATCCTCCCCGTATTGCACTGACCGTTTCAACGTCGGAAAACGACGGAGATGGCTTGCGGGCAATAGGATGGGAGTTTTTGGCAAACAGCGTAATAGGGTTGCTGCTCATCGGCGTGATCCAGTAATACTGCTGTTCACGCTCCGGGGTTCTGACCAGGGCAGAGGCGAGGATTTTTTCCCCTTTTTCCAGCATTAATAATTGCCGGGCTGAGGGCACTTCCTCGATATATACGGGTAAGCCGGCTTCCTTTACGACACCTGCAGCAATACTTGCCTCGAAACCAGGCTGATTGTCATCGTCTTTTCCGGAAAGCTGAGGCGTAACAACAATGGTCAGGGGCTCGTCAGCCCGAACAGACCACGATAACGCAATCTGTGCCAGGCCAACGCAAAAAAGGCAGAAAAATATCAGGCGTTGTCGAACGCGCTTTGTAACTTCCATTGAAGTGTCTGACCTGCATAGAAAGGAACCATTTCCGTACCGTCAGCCAGTGTTACCTGTTCTGGCACCATCCAAGGTGACTTAACCAGTGTGATTGTGCTTTGATTGCGTGGCAAACCGTAAAAGTCAGCCCCAAAGTTGCTGGCAAAGTTTTCCAGCTTGTCCAGCACACCCAGATCTTCAAATACCTGGGCATACAGTTCAATCGCACTCCACGCACTGTAGCAACCCGCACAGCCACAGGCATTTTCTTTTTTATGTTTAGCATGGGGGGCTGAATCTGTCCCCAGGAAGAATTTCTTGTTGCCACTGGCAACCACTTCACGCAGCGCCTGCTGATGCACATTACGCTTCAACACGGGCAGGCAGTAGTTGTGAGGGCGAATACCGCCAACAAGCATGTCGTTACGATTTAACAGCAAATGCTGCGGGGTAATGGTCGCGCCGACTTTGTCGTCCCGGCTTTTCACAAACTCCACCGCATCAGCCGTAGTGATATGCTCGAACACCATTTTCAGGTCAGAGAAGGTGTCAGCGATTGGCTCCATATGGGTGTCAATGAACACTTTTTCGCGGTCAAAGATATCAATATGGTTGTCTGTTACCTCGCCATGGATCAGCAGCAACATACCCGCTTCCTGCATCGCTTCGAAAACAGGATACAGTGACTCAATCCCCGACACAGCGGCGTCAGAGTTCGTGGTCGCACCCGCCGGATAAAGTTTACTGGCAACCACACCCTGGCGCTTTGCCTCAAAAATATCCTCAGGGGTAGTGTCATTGGTCAGATACAGGGTCACCAGTGGTTCGAACGTACTGCCGGCTGGACGTGCCGCCAGGATCCGCTCGCGGTATGCCATGGCCATCGCCGCATTGGTAACTGGCGGAACCAGATTCGGCATGGCAATCGCGCGGGCAAAGCAGCGTGCCGTGGCCGGAACGGTTTCAGGCAGCATATCGCCGTCACGAAAATGTAAATGCCAGTCATCAGGGGTTCGAATCGTCAGTGTTTGCATTGTCTAACCTGTTCGCTATTACTTAACAACCTGATAAGTATATCACTTAGGGGATAAGCTTGGCACTCACAACGCGGACCGAATGAGATTATCTGTACCGGTCCAAAGACAGCGCACAGGGCCCCCCTGCGCGCCAATGGAATACTATTGCTGGTTGACGTATATCAGCTCATCAACCGGGTAGCCAGCGTCACGCGCTATCCCTACCAGCCGCTGTAATGTTGCCTCATCGAGGGTCGGTGTGCGGGAAAGGATCCACAGGTAGTCGCGATCCGGGCCGGTCACCATGGAATAACGATAATTGTCTTTATCCAGTTCCATTACCACATAGCTCGCATAAAACGGCCCAAAAAAGGACACTTTCAGATGCCCCACATCATCTTCGCCGACAAAATACGCTTTCCCCTCGGCGGTGTCCCACTGCCCCTCTTCCGTGTTGTAACCACGATTAATCACCTTTACGCCACCATCATCACGCAGACTGTAATTAGCGGTTATTTTTGACAGCCCGCGCTCGAACGGATGATCCAATCGGGCAATCTCATACCATTCACCGAGGTAGCGGTTAAGTTCAAAGTTACGCACCGGTTCAATGCGATCAGGGGTGCCGGTACAGGCGCTTAAGAAAAGTAACGAAAAGCCCAGCACGACGGTGAGTGAAAACCTCTTGGTCATTTATGCGTTCTCCAGGTGTGAAAAGTGGCCGGTTTTTACCAGCAATAATGCGCCGTTTTCGCCTGAGGTAATGACGGATGAGTCCTCAGACGGCAGTCTCAGCCAGCTTAGTGAGGGATAATGCGCGTTTTGCCAGGTTACCGCGCCGTCGGCAACCAGCACTTCACGCCCCTGGGTCACCGGGACCGACAATGAAGTGTGCGGTGGCAGTTTACAGATGCGCGTCTGTTCATTGTCAAACTGATGCAGCGTGCGGCACATGGCATCGCCTTCCTGCACCCAGTCACCGTCGCCAATCGCCGTGGCAACGTGAGCATTATCCCCTGACTGAAAGTGGCAAAGCTTCACAAATAACAGGCAGCCCCCTTCCGACGAGGGCGCATGCGAGGAGCCAGGCGGATTTCTGAAATACCAGCCGCCAGAATAATCCCCGGACTCGTCGGAGAATACGCCGTCGAGCACCAGTATTTCTTCGCCTTTATCATGTACATGGGTGTTAAAGGAAGAGCCGGGATCGTAGCGAACCACAGAGGTCGCCCTGCCCGACTCGGCGTGTTCACGGTCGAGCTTCTTGCGCCATACCCCGGCAGCGGGGGACGCTTCCCATTCTACGTCATTGAGGCGGTATGCCACCGCTTTGGTATAATCCTGATTCATTGAACTGTCTCGTCGTTAGCGCCATCCTGTCGCAGTCATCCATCAGCATGATAAACTGAACCTTTGATTCAGACATGGTGCATTATGAAAGACTATTTTCCATCAGCAAGCCGACTTGTCTACGGGTGTATGGGACTTGGCGGTCAATGGGACCAGCAGCCGGTTAACACCGACCATGTATACCAGGCCCGCACACTTATCGACACCGCGCTTGACCTCGGCATCACGGTTTTTGATCACGCCGACATCTACACCTTAGGCAAAGCCGAAAAAGCCTTCGGACAAGCGCTCAGCGAGGCACCCGACCTGCGCGACAGGATGATTATTCAGTCTAAATGTGCGATACGCTTTGAAGACGAACTTGGACCAAAGCGATACGACTTTTCGTCACAGTGGATAACGCAGTCTGTCGAAGGCAGCCTTAAGCGCCTGGGCACAGAACAACTGGATATCCTGTTACTGCATCGCCCCGACCCACTGATGGAGCTGGATGAGGTTGCCAACACCATCGCGGCATTACAACAAGCCGGTAAGATAAAGCATCTTGGCGTTTCCAATATGCATGGTCATCAGATTGCCTATCTGCAGTCTGCGCTGAACACGCCTGTTATTGCCAATCAGTTGGAGATGAGTCTGGCCTTTCGCGACTGGCTGGAAGACGGTATCACTACTAACAGCGAGTATAACCGTAGCATGGGCTATGCGCCCGGCACACTGGAATACTGCATGATGAACAAGGTGACGCTGCAGGCCTGGGGATCGCTGGCACAGGGCCGTTTTACGGGTGCCGGCACACACAGTGTTGAGGATGAACGTACCGCACATACGGTTAAACAGCTCGCTGCTGACTACGGTGTGACGCCCGAAGCCATTGTTATTGCCTGGCTGATGCGCCATCCCGCCGGCATCCAGCCGGTACTGGGCACCACCAGCCCGAAACGACTTGCCGCCTGCGCACAGGCCATGTCGGTGTCATTGCATCGTGAGCATTGGTATCTGCTGCTGGAAACTGCCCGTGGCAACGAGGTGCCATAATGACGTTGCTAACGCGTGTGCATCATGTTGCCATTATCTGCAGCGATTACGCGCGCAGTAAAACCTTCTATGCAGAGACGCTGGAACTGCCGGTTCTGGATGAAAATTACCGGGCAGCACGCGATTCATATAAATGTGATCTCGCGCTGCCGGACGGCAGTCAGCTGGAGCTGTTTTCGTTTGTGGATGCGCCGGCCCGTCCCTCACGGCCGGAAGCACAAGGTCTTCGTCACCTCGCCTTTGCCGTACAGGACATTGATCAGGCCGTGGCCTGGCTGGCGGCGAAGGGCGTTACCTGTGAGGACATCCGGATTGATCCCTACACACAACGGCGTTTTACGTTTTTTCAGGACCCGGATGGCCTGCCCTTAGAGCTCTATGAAGTTGCCTGACAGTCTGGCTTACTGGTATTCCGACGCCTCAACCTCACGCAGCCTCGCGTCTGTTGGATTTGCAAAATAGTTGTATACCAGCCCTAAAAACAGCACTGAGGCAAACACGGTCGCCACCATAAAGCCATATTTCGCATCCCCGCCCATGGCGTCGCTGACCAGCCCCATGATAAACGGCCCTGCTGCCGCTCCCGCCGCAGTGAAAAACAGGATCACGCCGGCAACGCTGCCATGCTGATGTTTAGGGAAACAGCTGATCCCTTTTGAATTGAACGTCGGGTAAATCACCGACATGAAAATACCGGTTAGCGGGAACAAAAACAGGGCAACCTGTTTACCGCCGACCAGGCCTAGTGTGAAACACACCACGATGGCGCCACTGAACAGCATCAGCACCAGTGCCCAGTTAAAGTGGGCCATCATCCAGATCCCAACAAACCGCCCGGCAGCGCGCAGTATAAAAAACGCAGTGACCGAGTAGATGGCCAGCGTTTGTGTGAGGACCTGACTATAGCAATCATAGGTTGCCCGCACCGTGCTGGCATCACACACCAGGTAACTCGGCATCCACACATAAATGGCACTTTCTGCAGCAACGTATAAAAACGCCCCCACTGAAAAGCCAAGTGCATACGGGTTTTTCACCAGACGCAGACTTTTCAGCAATGACACGTTTTCCATATCATTGTGATGACTTTTGGCGTAACTGGGGTATCGCACCGCAAGGGCAACAATAATCAGCAGCGTGCAAACGCCGCCGGCAATCACATACAGCCACTGCCAGGCCACGCCCTGATGTATAAGGTACGCAACAATCAGCGGACCAATGATGGCACCAACACCAAAAAATGCCTCTGCGCCGTTCATGGTCGAGGTGTGCTGACGGGTTGAGGTAGAAATATCACCAATCAGCGCCAGCGCACCGGTTTTAAAAATCCCCACCGCAATGCCTGACAGCGTCATCAGGCTGACAATAAACACAAAATCATTGGCCATCAAAAAGCTGTAACAGGCCAGTCCGAATACTGCTAACCCAATGATTATAGTCGGCTTTCGGCCCAGCTTGTCGGCCAGAAACCCAAGGAAAAGCCCTGACAACGCAATCCCCAGCATCGGCAATGAATGCATCAGACTGGCCTGGGCATTGGTCACCGAAAAGGCCACTTTCACTTCTTTTATGATCTCGCCGACGGAGTCAGACGTCATTGCGAACATCATAAACATCAGATAGGTCAGCCAGCGAATAATGCGGGTATTGTTGAGTGGTTCAGACATAACGGGCCCTTTTTCAGTTGATGACCGCAACGCTCAGTCACCCCATAATGATCGTGTTGTGCGACACACTACTCCGCGTAATGTAAACACCTTGTTATCACACATTGATGGCGCACACACCTGTAACCTTTGCCTGCACGCCTGTTAAAACCGGCCTGTCAGATTTTTTAAAATCAGGTTGGCGCAAAACTCTTAATCGTTTAAGATAAAATAATTAACAGAATTTAAAAATCCTGTAAACCTGTTTATGACGCGAATAACGGACGCCTCTGACGCCGGAAAGCATAAACACCATCACGGGACATCGTTGACGGGAGCCATCATGAATTATTCTGCTGACAGTACTGTGTGCCTTAACCGGATCCTCGGGTCTGTGGATTTATCCGGTCTGACCAAAAAAGATGCCGCACTTTTCCGACGCCGGCTGGATGCGCATTTCCCGTCGCTGTTCGAAAAATATCTACAGGTTTACGGCCACCAGTACGACTGTCACTGGCATCTTGAGCAGCTGGTTTGTGTGCTGCGGGACGGCATCAAAAACCGTAAGGCGTCGCTCAAGCGTCAGGATCAGGAGAAGCTGGACGCGCCCTTGTGGTTTCGTGACGAGAAACAGGTTGGCATGGCCTGCTATGTTGATTTGATGGGGCCGACACTGAACGACCTGCATGATCGGATCCCCTATTTTAAAGCGCTGGGAATTACTTACCTGCACCTGATGCCGCTGTATGACGCTCCCAAAGGCGATAGTGATGGTGGGTATGCTGTATCAGATTACCGCAAAGTAAATCCAAAACTCGGCACCACCGCCGATCTGAAGCGACTGGCGGAAGCACTTGAAAAAGCCGGCATCAACCTGGTGCTTGATTTCGTTTTCAACCATACCTCTGATGAACATGCGTGGGCAAAAGCAGCACTGGCCGGTGACCCGACCTATCAGAATTACTACTATCTGTTTGACGATCGCACGCAGCCGGACGAGTACGAAAAAACCCTAAGGGAAATTTTTCCTCAGGTACGTCGCGGCAGTTTTACCTACAACGAGACCATGGACAAATGGGTGTGGACCACGTTTAACAGCTTTCAGTGGGACTTAAATTACAGCAACCCTGCCGTATTTAATGCCATCACGTCTGAAATGCTGTTTCTGGCTAATCTGGGCTGTGCTGGTCTGCGTCTTGATGCGCTGGCATTCATCTGGAAAGAGCTTGGCACCAACTGCGAGAACCAGCCCAAAGCGCATACCCTGATCCAGGCCTTCAATTGCTGTCTGCAAATTGTCGCCCCTGCGGTGGTATTTAAATCAGAAGCCATTGTGCACCCTGACGAAGTCATTAAATACGTGCACCACGACGAGTGTCAGTTGTCGTATAACCCGCTACTGATGGCACTGCTGTGGAACAGTCTGGCAACCCGCAAAACCCGTTTGCTTACCCGTTCAATGCAGAAAAGTTTTACCATTCCTGACGATACTACCTGGGTCAATTACGTGCGTTGCCATGACGATATTGGCTGGACCTTCGATGATGCCGTCGCCGGAGAACTGGGTATTAACGGTTACGATCACCGCTTCTTCCTGAATCAGTTTTATACCGGGCGGTTTGATGGCAGTTTTGCCCATGGCGTGCCGTTTGCTGAAAATCCGTCTAACGGTGACTGCCGGGTTTGTGGCTCACTGGCGTCACTCTGCGGACTGGAGGACGCACTGACCCGCCAGGATAACAGTGCCATTGATACGGCGATTGACCGTATGCTACTGCTCTACGGCATTACCTTCAGTATTGGCGGCATTCCACTGATTTATTCCAGTGACGAACTGGCACTGTTAAACGATTATTCCTACCGTAACGATGACAGCAAGCGCCATGATGACCGATGGGTAAACCGGATTGCCGTGACACCCGACCATATCAGCATGGCACTGGCCGATGACGACACCGGTCTGAGCCTGACTGAGCGCTCACAGCGGCGTGTTTTTCATGGTTTACAAAACATGCTGTCCATTCGCAAACAGCATCCGGTATTCGGTGTGGCGAGCACAACGATTTTGTCGACCGGTGACGACCACTGCTTCGCCTATTTGCGCGAGCACGATAACGGCCAGCAGTTGCTGGTTATCTGTAACTTTAATGACCATGTACAACAGCTTCAGGGAGAAATACTGAATGCTATAGGGCATCGTCCCTGCCGCGACCTGCTAAACGATGCCGCATTAAGCGGTAACGAAGCCGTGCTCACACTACGTCCGCTTCAGCAACTGTGGCTACTCGTCGGCTAACTCTGATTGCCACCGGCATCACGTCGGTGGCATAACCCCACCACCTAACTTGATGCAAAACAAATCAGCGCCAATAAACTGGTTAATTTTTGCACAAAATCATTTTCACTGCTCTATACTTTTTTAACAGGAAGCCATGCTTGTTTCGCGCCATCGGAGGGCGGGACGCTTCAGTTAAAAAAGGAACGCCGTACCGATGAATGCGATTGAGCCACTTGAATACCTTTGCCCGCACTGTGGGCAGATTAATCTTATTTACTCTACCCAGCTTAAAGACATGTACCAGGAACATCTGGTGCATTGTTCACAATGCAGTACCAGACTTGCTCTGGTGCCTGCGACCGGCATGAATGACGATATAAATCTGATTGTCTCAGTGGCGGATGAAGACGACGTGGCTGTCAGGTAGCCACGTCTGGTTTGATAACCTTAGTTCTGACGGGAAGCGAAAAACTCCCGGCGCAGTTCTTTGTCAGTTAAAAACTGGCCGCCCAGCGCCGTAGTGCGTGTGTAAGAGTTGGTATCGCGGATCCCTCTGGCCTTCACACAATAATGCGTGGCGTTGATAGTGACCGCCACATCGTCTGTATTCGCCAGCGTCTGAATCGCCACCAGCACCTGCTGGGTAAGGCGCTCCTGAACCTGAGGGCGCTGCGCAAAAAAGCCAACCAGACGGTTCAGCTTGGACAAGCCAATCACGGTATCCTTAGGAATATACGACACGGTTGCCGTTCCATCGATAGTCACAAAATGATGCTCGCAGGTGCTGGTAAGACTGATGTCAGAAACCTGCACAGGCTGGTTGAGCTGCATTTTGTTTTCGATTTGCGTGATTTTCGGAAAATTACGGTAATCGAGTCCGGAAAACACTTCGTCAACGTACATTTTGGCAATACGTTTGGGGGTGTCCATCAGACTGTCGTCAGACAGATCCAGCCCAAGTGTAGTAATGATGTCGCGCATTGAGGCTTCAATTCGCTTGCGCTTCTGCTCGTCAGTCAGCCCTGTCTCGACCATAGGCGTTTCCAGCCCGTTGGCTTCCAGCGCATTTCTGACCCGCATAGCCTCGTCAGAGATGGCGTGATCCAGTGCGTCGCGTACCAGTACTGCTTCTTTTGCTAACATTGAATGATTCCGTAATAACTACTTGTTTTTTCGCTTATACGTAACAAACTCGCGTATAAGATTAGTTGTCAGACTGGCCAGTCATTAAAAAAATTTCACCCAGGCCAACTTTTCGTGACGACAGTACGTAACAGTAAAGCAAAAACGGAGTGACTTTTGACATTACCTGTACTCATTACCGGCGCTACTCAGCGGCTTGGACTGGCAGTAGCCTCCTACCTGCTGGACAAGGGCTACCCTGTTGTGGTGACTTATCGCACACGACGCGAGTCGGTTGACGAATTACAACAACGTGGCGCAACAACTATACCCGCCGATTTTAGCACTCAGGCGTCTATTGATCGAGCAATCGATGATATTCGCAGTGTGTGTGGTGAACTGCGCGGCATCATTCACAATGCCTCAGACTGGGCACCCGAATCGACAGATGAGGCAGACAGCGACCGGTTTAACCGCATGATGCTGATCCATGCCACCGCGCCCTACTGCATTAACAAAGCCCTGGCAACCAACCTGACCTCGCATGGCGGAGCCGCAGATATCATTCACATGACCGACTACGTGCAAGACACTGGCAGCGAGAAGCACATTGCCTATGCAGCCAGCAAAGCGGCCCTGCATAATCTGACGCTGTCGTTTGCGCGCGCTCTGTCACCGACCGTTAAGGTGAACAGCATTGCGCCGTCACTGGTGATGTTTAACGAACATGACAGCGACGACTATCGACGCCGTGCCAATGACAAGTTTTTGCTCAGGCCCGGCCCGGGCGCAGCCGAAGTGGTAGAGGCGGTAGATTATATTTTTAACAGCCGCTATGTCACCGGGCAGACCCTGCATCTGAATGGTGGCCGACACCTGAAAAACGCCTAGGCTGCGCGGCGAACCCGGCGACTGATATCAGGGCGTTTACACCGTTATTTTATTTAACTCCCTGTGCGGTCGCCGTTATACTTAGCCTTTTAGTTAATTTGAGAGTCATCATGCAAACACCCCGTGCCCTGCTGCCAGAATGGACCGACATTGACGCGGTGCTGCTGGCCTGGCCACATGCCAACACTGACTGGGCGCCCTGGCTGGAGGAAGCCAGAGCGACCTACCTGGATGTGATTGCAGCTATCAACCGTCATAACGCAGGGGTTATCCTGCTGTGCTCCCCTGACGATCTCAGTGACGTGCAGTCACGTCTGAACACGGATGCCCGCGTACTGCTGGTTCCCGCATCGTTTAACGACACCTGGATGCGCGATTATGGGTTTCTGACCTGCGCTGACGCCAGTCATCCTGGCGATACCGGTACGCCGGTAGAGTTTCGTTTTAACGGATGGGGCGAAAAGTTTGATGCGCGTGAGGACAATCAGGTTAACCAGCGCTATCTGGCTGCCATGTGTCAGTTGCCCCTGAAAACCAGTCCGGTTGTTGCCGAGGGCGGTGCACTTGAAATTGATGCCGATGGTCACCTGCTGTCCACTGCTCAGTGTCTGCTGAACCCCAAACGTAATGGGCAAATGACGCTTGATGACTACCGCGACGTGTTTCGCGATATGCTCGGCTGTCGTACCGTTACCATCCTTGAGAACGGACATCTGGAGGGCGATGATACCGACGGTCACATCGACACCCTGGTGCGTTTCACGCCCGACAAAGGTCTGGTCATTCAGGCAGCAGATAACCGCCCTACCGACAGCCATTACCCGGGGCTGACGGCACTGTGTGAGGAATGTAAAGATAAACTGCCCGACCACACACAGTATCACTTGCCGCTGCCACTGATTGAAAATGATGAGGGCGACCGTTTACCGGCGTCCTACGCTAATTATCTGATTTGTAATCAGGCCGTACTGGTGCCTGTTTACGGTCAGCCTGAGGATGCTGAGGCACTGCGCACGGTGCAGCAGGCCTATCCGGATTTCACGGTTGAACCCGTTGACTGTTCGGTACTGGTGCGCCAGTACGGCAGCCTGCACTGCATTTCCATGCAGGTGCCGGTTAATACCTTAAAAACAGACATTCTTAACGCCCTTGATCAAGGAGTAACCGTTTATGCGACCGACAACGCTTAAAGTTGGTCTGGTACAACAGGCCGTAGCCAGCAACGACAAAGCCACTAACTGGGCAAACAGCGCCAAACGCGTGGCTGAACTGGCAGACCAGGGCTGTGAATGTATCCTGCTGCAGGAGCTGCACAGCACGCTGTATTTCTGTCAGAACGAAGACACCAATGCGTTTGATCTGGCTGAAACCATCCCGGGGCCGGCCACCGCATTCTTTGGCGAACTGGCAGAGAAACACAACATTGTGCTGGTCACCTCGCTGTTTGAAAAACGCGGTTCAGGGCTTTATCACAACACCGCGGTGGTGTTTGATCGCAGCCGTGAAATTGCCGGCAAGTACCGCAAAATGCATATCCCGGATGATCCGGGCTTTTACGAGAAGTTTTATTTCACGCCAGGCGACATGGGGTTTGAGCCCATTCAGACCAGTGTCGGTAAACTGGGGGTACTGGTTTGCTGGGATCAGTGGTACCCGGAAGCGGCGCGCCTGATGGCGATGGCCGGCGCAGATCTGCTGTTTTACCCTACTGCGATTGGCTGGGATCCCAACGACACCCGCGATGAGCAGCAGCGCCAGCATGATGCATGGCAAACTATTCAGCGTGCGCATGCCGTTGCCAACTCAGTGCCTGTGATTGTGGCGAACCGTACCGGTTTCGAGCCGTCACCAACCGAAGGGGATGCAGGTATTCAGTTCTGGGGGCAAAGTTTTATCGCCGGCCCACAGGGTGAAATTCTGGCTATTGCCGACAGCGACAAAGAACAGACGCTGGCGGTAGAACTGGACATGGAGCGCACCGAACAGGTCAAGCGTATCTGGCCTTATTTCCGTGACCGCCGAATTGACGCCTATGATGAGCTGACCAAGCGCTGGCGCGATTGATTTAAAAACTCAGAGTAAGCCAACTCAAGCCGTTCCGCATTCGTGGAGCGGCTTTTTTGTTTTTAAGAGGTTAACCCGATTAATTCTTCATACCTATACGATGAATAATGCTGTCCGTTACCCAAAAATCTTTATAAGACATATACCTACTTGGTCAAATATGTCCGCTATAGACAAGGAACAGACGTTCAGATTTTTGGTTTAGCTCTTCAGGTTGTGCCATTTGGAGCCCATCGTAAATCAGCGGCTTAACGATCACTTTGTACGTATTTCAGACATTCAGTTTTTGATGGTGTTGTTTGGCAAGAAAAGACTAAAAACAAGAGACTATAAGTTATTTGCATCGAAAGCCGTAAAAGTGATATTGGTCAACTAAGTTTAAGGAAAATCCTAGACATCTGGTGTTTGTAAGATATTGACTCAATTGAGTTCTACCCAGATTTTACGGACACATCCATATAGAGGCATACTGTGCCTAGAAGGAGTGTCTATGACCAAACGAAGAAAGTATTCCCCATAGTTTAAACGCGAAGCCGTTGCTTTGGCTCAAAAACCCGGTGTGAGCTGTCGTCAGATAGCATTGGATATTGGTATTAATCCAAACCTGTTAAATCGCTGGAAGCGTGAAGCTGAACAAATAAAAGACCAGGCATTTAAAGGCCAAGGTACGCCTCGCGATGAAGAGGTTGCCCGGCTCAAGCGCGAACTGGCTAAAGTCAAAAAGGAACGCGATTTTTTTGCGAGAAGCGGCAATGTTCTTCGCCAAAGAGTTACCGTAGGATATCAGGCGATATCGCGATGCCGCGACAACTTTCCTGTTCGCATGATGTGCCGCTGCTTGAAGGTGTCACCCAGTGGTTATTATGCATGGGCAACTCGCCAGCCAAGTACGCGTGATAAAGCTAACGCACAACTGCTAGAGCATGTGCGAGAAATTCATGATGATAGCGGCGGTATTATTGGTGCGCCGCACATGCATGAAGACTTGCAAGGTGAAGGTATTAGAGCCAGTTTAAATCGTATTGCGACTCATGGCTACGAACGTCATTTATGGCTGGCCACGTAAAAAAGGCCGGGGCGCAAAACGAAGTTCCGTGCACCCTGCTGGGTTAACCAATCACCTTGAGCGCAATTTTACCGCGCACGAGCCAGAAACGAAGTGGGTCACTGACATCACTGAAGCTAAAACGCAGGAAGGGAAATTGTTCCTGTGTGTGGTGCTCGACCTGTTCAGCAAGCTGATTGTCGGGTGGTCACTGCATCATCGTCAGGACAGACACATGGTAATGCGTGCTGTTGAGATAGCGGTATGGCAGCGCCAGGGGCAGAGTAACGTGGTACGGCACTTTGATCGCGGAAAGCAATTTACCAGTAGTATGAGTGCGGTAGGCCACTGTGCAGACAATGCTGCCTGTGAAGGCTTCTTCGGTGTACTGAAAAGAGAGCGCATCAACTATAGACAATACCGAACAAGGGATGAGGCCAGAGCAGATATATTCGATTACGTTGAACGGTTCCATAATCCGAGAATGCGACGTAGACTTGCTAATCAAGACAAGAAGATTACGTCTTTATTAAACCGTCCGTGAAAACGGGGTAGAACCCTTTTGATGCTTCTACTGTATCGTTTAATTTAACATGTGCGCACATACTGCCAATGTTAAAAACTGAAAATGAAAAGCCCAGCAATGCTGGGCTGATCGTAGGATAGAGCGTTAGGTAAAAGTTATGCATTTACCGTTTCATTAACTTTGGATTTCACTTGATTAAGCAGTTTCTCAACATCGATGACGCCATTGGGGGTTTGTTTGGTCTCGATGATGACATTAACCACCACTTTCGAGCCATTTCGATACGGGAATGATTCCACCAGAATGACTGAAAACGCATCGCCAAGATCGTACATATACGAGTCCTGAAGCTTCAGAGTAGATGAGGTGGTTTCAGCACCGTAGAAACGGAAGCTGTCACTGGTTTTGTTCATCAGACGATCAAAGTTCGCTTTCACTGAATCAGAAGGATATTGTGAGTCAACTTCAAATTTGTATGTAAACTGTGTGGTTGACAGATAATCAGCGATGTCGAGATCAGGTGCAGGGATGGGTAACAGCAAGCCGCCATCTTTTTTCAGTACCGTCATTGGTTGATAAGTGATGGTGTTGATGTCGCCGCTGCGAGTAATTTTCTCGCGTATTTTGTATTGAGTTTGTGCGCCAGTGAATGGCTCTGAGATCTCGCGTCTAACAACAAGCTCGCCGGATGCTTTGTTTACTGTCAGTCTATCAGATCGGAAACAACTTCCGTCGTCACTCCGCTTGAGACATCTGTTAAAGCTGTTAAATGACAGATCAAAATTCATATCTGCAGGAACTTTGTACTGTACCGAAGGTGCATTGGTAATTGGCTGTTCAACTACAGGTGCAGTTTGTTTACAACCAGTTAAAGCAGTGATACCGAAAATAACGCTGGTAGTGATCAATATTTTCTTCATTGGTTCAATTCCCTAGAACAATAAATCGCGGCATATAATATATCTGTTGGGCAATTCGAATCAACGCTAAAAAAGCAGTGATTTCTAACGTACCGTTCCAGTTTTAACCATTTAAAACGATAGGTGGCCTACGGTACTCTGAGATAATCAATCAGAATTGGAAAACCAACGGAACGTCGGTTCTATTAATTACGGCCTCGCTTTTTGAGAGACGGACTGTTCTAAAGCAACTTCTCCGAAGGTCATCGCATCATTTATGCGAATCTAAATCATCACTCTGACCTTTCCCCCTCATGCTCTAGCACAACATGTGCAGAAATCTATCTCCTAAAATTACTGTGAGGATTGAATTGATTCAAATTTGTACAGGAAACGATGGGTGGCTTTAGTGGAGTGAAAGCCGGCGTTAATCTAACTAAATTACTACTTCCGCAATTCGCTCACAGCCGTCGCAGAAATTTTGTCACTTCAATGAAGGCAAAACGTACAACGCTGTCTCTAACACTATATAAAAGCGAGTATTTCACTCTCTTGACGCGTTTATCTTGTATTGCTATGCATCTCAAAAAAAATCACTAACTCGCATCAGAGCCACGAAAGTCTGACATAGTGAAGCCAACTGATTTCTTGCCATCACAATTACCAGGGTCCAATCAGCAGGTCCAGCACACTCAGTACCAATACCATGCAGAAGCCAATGATACCCCCCATCAAAGCATAGTTTCTGTGCCGTATTCTGGGCGATGCACTGGCGAAGTCCTTTTCAACAAACACGCCTACCAGCACGCCAACAGGCAGTACCAGTAAAAAGCCGCCCAAGACAAAGTAAAAAAGAAACGCCATTGTGGCATCTGACAGCGCGCTGCTCACAGTGGCTGCACCTTCTTCCCATGGGCCTGTATAGCCTCCAAATGGCACCGGAAAGCGGAAAAACAGTGTGAACAACAGGCTCCAAAAGTAAGTGCTGATAGTGACGGCAAAAATACCTTTTATCGCGGATGTCAGCATATCCCTGCTCCTTTCAACTACTCAATGTGACGATAACGCAACAATGCACGTGGATAAACCAAAACCGTGACGGGTCACAGACACATCAAATTATCAGCGTGGCTGTACTCAACCCCTGCGCAGTGCTATTTTCGACGGTCTGATAATACAACATGGCTTGTTGGAAGCATCGAATGAAAAAAATTGTCCTGGGTTTACTGGTTGCCCTTATTGCTGTTGTTCTTGTACTGATATTCCGGGCTGAAACTGCCTTCAGCGACAATCAGGTTGTGGTCAGCGCAAATACGCCCCCGCTGGCGCTGGATAAAGACGCGGCAGTCACCCGTTTCGCCCAGGCGATACGCATACCGACCATTTCCTATGAAGACCCGGACAAGTTCGATAAGGACGCGTTCCTGGCCCTGCATGCACACATCGCATCGGCGTTTCCGCGGGTGCATGAGGCCATGACGAAAACCGTAATTAACGACTACAGCCTGGTTTACCAGCTACCCGGCAGTGACAGCAGCCTGAAGCCCGCCCTGTTCATGGGCCATATGGATGTGGTACCGGTTGATGAGGCAACCCGGGAGCAGTGGACACATCCGCCATTCAGCGGCGAAATTTCCAACGACATCATCTGGGGCCGCGGTACACTGGATGACAAGATCACCGTTTTCGCGTTGTTAGAAGCAATGGAAAACCTGCTGTCTCAGGGCCTTGCGCCACAGCGCACGCTGTATTTCGCCTTTGGTCATGACGAGGAAATTGGCGGCAACGAGGGGGCGGCCCGAATTGCCGAATGGTTTGCGAAACAAAACACCGAATTCGCATTTATTCTGGATGAAGGCGGCGCGCTGACCGACGGTCTGATGGTTGGCACAGACCAGACTGTTGCCGTTGTGGGCATTGCCGAAAAAGGCTATGCAAATATCCGTCTTACCGTTAATGACGATGGCGGTCATTCTTCCCAACCACCTGACCATACCGCCGTGGGTATCCTCAGTCAGGCTGTTGTGAAACTGGAGAATAACCAGTTACCGACAGACTTTCAGTTTATTGAAAAAACCTTCGATAAGATTGGCTACTACACTGATTTTTCGACCCGTCTGGCAATGGCAAATTTATGGTTGCTATCACCGGTCATTGAAGACGCGATGCTTAAAAAACCCAGCTCAGCGGCCAGTATTCGCACCACCACCGCCGCGACCATGATGCAGGGAAGTTCCAAATCGAACATTCTTCCCACTCAGGCAATTGGCGTAGTGAATTACCGGCTGATGCCCGGCATGACTATCGACCAACTGGTTACGCATGTACGTCAGGTGGTTGATGATCCCCGTGTTCAGGTTGAGGCTTATATGGCCAATGAAGCCAGTGACGTGTCTAACACCGACAGCATGGGCTACCAGTTAATCGAACAGACGATCCGCAGCATGGACAGTGATGTGCTGGTTGCGCCTTACCTGGTGCAGGGCGGCACCGATGCAAAACATTTTACCGGCATGTCGAACAGTATTTACCGGTTTATGATGGTGAAACTGAACCCCACCACACTGAAACAATTCCACGGGGTGAACGAGCAAATACCGGTGGCTGATTATCTCAGCGCGATCCAGTTTTATGCGGCACTGATTCAGCAGGCGGCACAAAAGCCGGGATGATCTGCAGTATTTGACGGGCCCGCCGGCCCGTCAGCTAAACCTTATAATCGGGCGCGTCAGCAGCGTCCTCTGCGTTACTGGCCATCACAGCGCGAACATCAACTTTATTGAGCCCCAGGTGAATGACCAGAGTTTCTGAAATTTTGTCGTGAATAGCCTGACGGTTGGGCTCCCAGAATATCTGCAGAAAGCCAAGCAGACCGGTAGCGATGCCGGCACCGTAACCACCATAACGCTCAAAACTTTCCCACAGCGTCATGGTTGAACCATCCAGTTTGATAACCTTAATGCCAAGCAATTTCTTACCCGGAGTCTGTCCGTGCATCCAATAGGTCAGCGCCGTAAAGTAGAGCGCTGCCCAGCCGAATCCTATGCCTAAGTCTTCCAGCAGGCCGCGCACCCAGGCCAGCAGGCTGGGATCGCCTTCGTCATTGCGTGGCACGCTCAACCAGTCTTTGTCCTGCTCGTCTGCGGCAGGCGCAGTCCCCGTTTCTTCCTTTATCTTCTTACTGTTATAGCCTTTTTCTGCTGCCGCCTTTAGCTGCGCAATCAGCGTATCCGCCTGCTCGGCGGTGAGGGTTTCCTGCATTCTGTCACGCAGTTTTCCGGCCATTTCATTCGCAAGATCCGGCGGTATATAGGTATCTTCGATATCACTGGTGAACTGCGCGACATATTTATCCCAGCAGTCATACGGCGTACAGCGCTGCTGTGAGATATCGTCCTGCAGATCGTCCATTTGTGCGGTCATGGCCAGCATGGTCGCTGCCAGTTCAATACCCTGCGTACCGGTCAGTATTTTCTCACTGTCGTCATCATCAAACCCACCGCCGCTGTTAAATTCGTTCACGCCAGTAAACAGCGCGGTAAGCACACCAAACAAAATGATTGCAGCGATAACCTTCATGAGTTTACGCAGCCAGGCAAAGCGTGGGGTTTCTTTTCGTTTACCGGCACGCCAGAAGAATACAACGCACAACGCGGCCAGCAAGATAGAGGGCAGTTCCGTTAGCATCACCACCAAAAACAGGTCAATCAGCAGCGCCACACCACGGCGCAGCGGTCTGGCCAACGCGGTACCAATCAGGTGGTCAGACACGCCAAATTCATAAGGGGTAACAACATCACGGATTTGTTTGTCCGTTAGTATCTTATTATTAACACGAACCTGCTGAGTACTATTGGCCATGCAATGAACCTTCCAGACCGGCGACACCACGGCCATCGCCGATTTCCCGCCAGCGCATAAATGTTTCGTTTAAGAATGCATCTGCACTTTCTTCGAAATCAGGATGCTGGTCGGCACCATAGTAAAGTGGCGACGTTTTCATAAAATATTCAAGACCAGGGTTTTGAAAGTGCAGTGAGTTGAGCGAGCGTTTATAAAAATCAAAAAGCGCATCCGTATTTCTTTCCATGCCATTGAGCTTGGGTATGCAAAACAGCGATGGCGTTTTTACCGTGATATCTTCACAAGGCATTTCAATAACAACAGCGAGTTTCAGCATGCGTGCCAGGTAACGATGGTCGCCCTCGCGGTGCTTAATCGCAGCATAAAGCACCTGACTATCATCGAGGGTATCAAGCATGTCTTCGAAACGTGCCAGCGTAATTTCTCCGTTTACACCATATAACTGTTCAAATGCCGAGACATCGCCACGCTGCATTGCCAGAATTGCCACAATCTCTTCCTGAACCCCCTCAGGAAAAGGCAAATTACGCAGCGCTTCTTCCTGTGATGTCGACAAGCGCCCCTTCTCCATTTGATCCACCAGAATACCCAGCACATGGGTCAGGGTCTCTCTGATATACATACCTGATATCAGCAAGCGCTCTGCGAGACTTAGCGCAGCATCATGCTGCCCGCTAACAATCAGCATGGAAAGTTTAAGGGAGTTAAGCCGCGCGCTCTCCGGGCCGGAATAAGCATCCAGTATCTGAATCGCCCTGAACGGATTGCGCTCAATGCTGTAATACTTTGTCATTTTCACGCCGATGGTCAGCATGCTGTTCTGGTCTACTTCGACCATTCTGGCGAGTGTCTCATCCACCAGCGTGTCGTCACCAACCTGGTTTGCAAGCATGATAATATTCGCCATATTCGCCAAACCTAACGGGTTGACTTTGAGCAACTTAATGCGCTCTGCAAGTACCTGTTTAGCTGACATCGTCTCGCGCGCATAGCGCATGGCATAATTTTGAATATACGGCTCAGCTGGCGCTTCATTAAAAGCGGCTTGGAGTAGCGAATTAGAGAGTGCGATCTGCCCGTTTTCCCTTGCGTGCTGGGCCAGCACTACCTTTTTCAGCGGAAAGTCGGGCGCGGTAAGTAATTCAACAAAGAGTCGCTCTCGTTCGGCATTGATGGTTTCTGCATCGAAACCGCCATAAACAACAGCGAGCTCATAGATAATAAACAGCTGCGCTCTGGCCAAATGAAATGTATCGTCCAGCAACAGTGCCTGTTCCAGTAGTCCCGCGGCCTGTCGAAGTGAAACCGTGTTGCGCTGATACGCCAGTTCACGGGCTTTTATGAAAAGCTCGTAAGCCGCGACATTCGTCGTCATCGCTTTGGAATTATAATCATCGTCTGGCCGCGTATTCAGGCTGAGCGCGCGACTGATTGACGCACTGACTTCATTCTGAATTGAAAACACATTCGCTAACGGCTTTTCATAGCTTGCAGACCACACGTTGGTACCACTTTCCGCGTCTACCAGTTGTGTAGTAATACGCAATAGTTCTCCACTTTTTCTGACACTGCCCTCAAGTAAATAGTCAGCATGCAACAGTTCGGCCTGCTCCTGCGAGGTTAACTTGCGTTCTGCCAAGGCAAAAGACGAGGTTCGTGAAATAACAGTCAGTCCGTCAGAACGGGTGAGTTGATTGAGGATATCTTCTGCAATCCCCTGTCCCAGAAAGCCGGTTCGAGCCTCATCCCCCAAGGATACAAACGGCATTACCGCAATTGCCGGCTTTGACGTGTTTGCCTTACCGTCAGACAGCAATGCTATCCCAACGACAATGGCAACAATCATAGCTAACACGATTGCTGCGCCACGTTTATAAGAAAGGTGGGGGCGGACAGCCATTTCTGCAGGCGGGCGGTCAGGTTCACCGTCAAAGGTTTGCCTGAGCACTGATGTCTTAAGCTGATAGCCTCGTTTAGGTATGGTGACAAGTGCTTTCGCTGCATCAGAGTGAAGCGACTTGAGTATTTTTCGAATGTCAGATATCGCGCGCGTCAGGCTCTCATCAGCACCAACACGACCAGTCCAGACGGTATCAAGAAGCTCATCCCTGCTGATAACCGCTTCATTGGCGATTACCAGCACCATGAGCACCTCCATCACCTTAGGTGTCAGCTTTACATTGTTGCGCTGCCAGCGCACGCTGTTGGTGGCAGGATCAATCTGCAGCGCGCCTATTTGCACTGGCTGAACCGGTACGTCCATATACAAAAAAGAATGAAAGGTGTCAGTTTTATAAACTTAATAAATACCAACAGTTATTTCAATTTTTTATGATTATGACGACCTCAGTCCGGCCAGCGTCAGAGCCTCGCTAACTGATTACTGTCCCTTCATAGTGATGTATCGGTGTAACCCAGATTCATTGCCTTTAACCTGAACAGTTCGCCAAATCGTTTCAGTTTTGCCTGAGCTTCTTTGTCCCCCCCGGCTAACTCGCTCAGTGCCTGTATGAACTTTTTATCTTCCCAGGTTTCAGTGTATGCAAGCTCACCGGGGCCCAGTGTCAGTGGATACACCAACATAACCGACTGATCACCTGTCATCATAAAATAAACCGTCGGCAACGGATTCTCGGCTTTTTTTGTCGCAGGCATAAAATAGTCTTTAATCAGCTTTTTTGCTTCTTCACGATTCCCTGGTTCGACCTGGTAGTGAGCAACCGCAACATACTCTGCATTTTCACGCTTGGTATGTTGTTTATTTTCGGCACTGGCAGAAGTAAATGTGCAGAATGACATCGTAATGAGCATTACCGGGGCTAAATACTTTTTCATTTAAGGTATTCCTTTTTTTGGTTTTAACGGTTGGAGTATCACGGGACCAGCGATCCCTATCACTGGTAATGCTCACTTTTTTAACCGGCTAAAACCTGAATAAAACCTGAAATAATTATTAATTTTTCAATTAAAGTCAGGCAGTTATGCAACGTCTTTTAATTTCATGAAGATTTCGGATTTCGTTCAGGTGGGGGCGCGTTAAAAAGCCAATACTTCCAGGGTCAACTTAACCTGTGAGGAACATCTGATGTGCTTTCAAACTATCGAACAGCAAACTAATAATGAACTGTCGTTTATTTCAACGTTACTCTTCGCTATCGTGGTCTTCGGCACCATTGCAGTATTATTTAACTATCTGATAAAGAACCCGGTATTAGGAAACGCGCAACCAGTAATAACCTGCTGCGAACCTGTTTCCATACGATGTGTCACAGCCCCCTGTTTTCCTACGCCGGGTTTACGTGAAAGCCGATAATTGCACCAGTAGTCAGCATTTCACAACCCGGCCATCGTACACCAAATAGCACTGGCGATTTGTGGCAGGCGCCAGCGCCAGCAGCACTTCATCGTCAACACTGAGGCCGCCGGTATACTGGCCAAATGCCGGCATTATCATCAGTGACGGCGTCAGCACAAAACATTTGCCTGAGAAACGACGCCGTGCCAGTTGCTTCATCGTTTTGGGATGATAGTGGCCGATGATCTGCACCGCCTCACTTTGTGCAGGCTCATGGCGAAAAGTCAGATGGCTGTCCTTCAGTGAATGGCAGGCAGAACCGGGGAGGATCTCAGGCAGTTCAGGATCATGGTTGCCTTCTACCCACACCCAGTCAGGCACACTGTTAATGAGTGAAAACAGGCGCGTTTTATCGCTCTCATTCATACGCGCCACGCTCTGGCGGTCATGAAAGCTGTCGCCGAGGCTTATCACCCGACTTGGTTGGTAATCACTTACTATCTGACTCAACCTTTTAATTGTTGCCACTGTATCCAGTGCAGGCAGCGGGTTACCACGACTGTACAGATAACTGCCCTTTTCAAAATGCAGATCTGACACCACCAGCGTGTCTGTTTTGGGCCAGTAGGCAACACCCCGTCCGTCAAGCAGCCAGGCTTCACCGGCAAATCGTGCGAACGCAATGTTGTGATTCTGATGCTGACTTGCAACCCAGTGTTCAGTGACCGCCACTTAAGTACGCCCTTACCTCATCCATCATATGCTGTGCCTCATCATACAGCATGGCCTGTTCAATCAACGCATGGGCCCCGGCCCCTTTGACCTGCTCGCTTCGGACATCCAGCACAATCGGAATAGCCATCGGCGAAACGCGGTCCAGATCAACCAATGTGGTTTTGCCAACAAAGCGGATCAGAAGATCTGCCAGGCGCCGCAGGTCCAGTAGCTCACGCTCTGCATCAGCCCGTGCCACGCTCAGTAACACATGGTCAGGATCATGCTCGCGCAGGGTATCGTAAATTAAGTCAGTCGAGAAGGTGACCTGCTTCATGGTTTTCTGACTGCTGTGATAACGTTGTTCGGTCAGTCCGCTGACCACCGCAACCTGACGAAAGGAGCGCTTTAGCATCGGCGCCTGCAGCATCCAGTCTTCCAGTTCATCACCCAGAATGTCTGGCTGGAACAGGCGATCCAGTTGCGCGTCACTTATCTGGTTTAGTGCGCACACCGACAAGCCATAGTCTGTCACGCTGAAACTCAGCGGTTTCAGCCCCATTTTTTCCATCCGGCGGGTTAACAGCATGCCCAGCGTCTGGTTCGCTTTGCGCCCCTCAAACGTGTAATACAGGGTGTAATTGGCCTGTCTGTAAGGGAACTGTTCCACCAGCACCTCGCCGGGCTGAGGAATGCGTGAAAACGCCGACTGCAGATCCAGCCATTCTCTGACCTGAGGCGGCAGCCCGTTCCAGCGCTGCGGTGTCGCCAGAATATCGCGCACGCCATCCGCCAGGAACGTTGACAGTGGCATCTGTCCACCAACATAACTTGGCACCTTGGGCTCTTTCCCCTTGCCGGGACGCGCATGCAGCTGCATATCGCGGATTGCCTCGAACTCCAGCACCTCCCCGGCAAACAAAAAGGTGTCACCCGGGGTGAGCTGCTGTGCGAAATACTCCTCTACCTCTCCAATAATTTTACCCTGATTACCGCGGCGGATGCGTTTTACCTTGAGGCGCCCGGCTTCAACAATCGTGCCGATGTTCTGCCGGTGGCGCTGGATCACCCGGCGGTTGGCCGGTTTAAACACGCCATTTTCTTCAACCAGACGATGGTATCGTTCATACGCGCGCAATGCGTTGCCGCCGTCACGGGTAAACTGCCACAGCTTGTCAAACTCCGTCCGCTCAACGCCCTGATAGGGCGGCGCATCCAACACCATGTTATATACCGCGTCGCGGCTTGCCGGCGCGCTGCACAAGCAATTCAGAATAAACTGCGGCAGAATATCGAGCGCACCCGGCTGCGGTTTTTCTCCATCAAGCTTGCCGGCCTCAATGGCATCCATCGCCGCCTGACATTCCAATGCCTCAAAGCGGTTTGCCGGAACCAGTAACGCGTCACTCGGCTCATCAAACCGGTGATTGGCACGCCCTATCCGCTGCAACAGGCGACTGACGCCTTTGGGTGCACCCACCTGAATCACTTTATCGACACTGCCCCAGTCAATGCCTAACTCCAGTGCCGATGTACAGACGATTGCACGCAGCAGGCCGCTGGCCATCATGCTTTCCGTTTTACGCCGCTGCTCTTTGCTCAGCGATCCGTGATACAGCGCAATGGGCAGGGCGTCTGTATTCGCCTCCCACAACATCTGAAACAGCATTTCCGACTGTGCGCGGGTATTAACAAACACCAGCGTTGTGCCGGCACTGCGAATGGTCTGGTAAATATCGTCAATCGCATAGCGCGCCATAAAGCCGCCAAATGGCATGCGATTGTCGCTTTTCAGCATGGCGATGCGCGGCTTCACCGCTTCGGCTACCTGACAAATGCGTGCGGGCTCACCGGTGCGACCAAGCCAGGCGGCAACGGAATCGGGATACGCTACCGTCGCTGACAAACCAATACGCTGATGGGTGGGTGCCAGCGCATTGAGGTGGGCCATGGCGAGCGACAGGAAGTCGCCGCGCTTATTGCCGGTCAGGCTGTGGGTTTCATCAATAATGATGCGTTTAACCCGACCAAACAGTGTGTCTGCATCGGCGTAACTGAGCATCAGCATCAGCGACTCCGGGGTGGT
The DNA here is from genome assembly GCF_040812025.1 of Alteromonas nitratireducens. NCBI lineage: Bacteria > Pseudomonadati > Pseudomonadota > Gammaproteobacteria > Alteromonadales > Alteromonadaceae > Alteromonas > Alteromonas nitratireducens. The sequence continues at coordinate 74,456 of NZ_JBFNPK010000010.1, read as the reverse complement.
CAGCAATAAATTAGGCGGTTTTTTTCGCTGGCGCTGACGCTTGTGGGATGGCGTGTCGCCGGTACGGGTTTCTGCGCTTACCGACAGCCCCATCTCTTCAATCGGGTTAAGCAGATTACGATGAATATCCTGCGTCAGCGCCTTAAGCGGTGAGATATACACGGTATGCAGGCCGTCCTGCGGCGCGTGATACAAGTCCACCAGCGACGGCAGAAAACCTGACAGGGTCTTACCTGCCCCGGTCGGCGCAATCAGCAACACATCGTCACGGTCTGACGCCAGCGACAACATCTCGCGCTGATAACCCCTGACTTTCCATCCCTTTTGTTCAAACCAGCGCTGAAAAACCTCTGGCAATTCTGATGACATAATTTTCTTCTGACGTTTTCGATATACGATGCAAGACAAGGGGAAAGCACTGCTTGCCAATTGTCGGAAACGCGACTCGCAGCCTGAATCAACCTAAATCCGCAAATAGCACGTATACCAGCCACAGTACTATTAACAGGAGCTATACGTTGCATCCGCGCCACTGGATGACTGTGAATGATAAGGGGCTGTATTGTCAGCCGGCTGACGTGTACATCGATCCGCTCGAACCGGTGTCGACGGCCGTGGTGACGCATGGTCATGCCGATCATGCCCGGCCAGGCCACGACTGTGTTATTGCCAGCCCGCCCACGCTGGAGATTATGCGCACCCGCTACGGGCAGGACATGGCAAGGCACACGATCGCGTTGCCCTACCGGCAGCCGAAACAACTCGGCTCAGCCGACGATCCTGTCTGGCTGAGCCTGGTCCCCGCCGGTCATATTCTTGGCTCCTGTCAGGTGGTGCTGGAATACCGGGGTAAGCGACTGGTGGTGTCAGGCGACTATAAACGCCGCGACGACCCTACCTGCCTGCCGTTTGAGCCCGTTCCCTGTGATGTGTTTATCACCGAGGCCACGTTTGGCCTGCCGGTGTTTACTCATCCGCCGCTCGCCACAGAAATTGCCAAGCTGCTGCATTCGCTCAGTGTCTTCCCGGACCGCTGTCATCTGGTCGGCACCTACGCGCTGGGCAAGTGCCAGCGTGTCATACTCGGGCTGCGCGATGCCGGCTACCACAACCCCATTTATCTGCATGGTGCACTGATAAACCTGTGCCAGTTATATCAACGCCATGGTATTGCGCTGGGCCCGCTTATTCCGGTCAGTGACGTCAGGGATAAACAACAGCTTCGCGGCGAAATTGTGCTGGCGCCGCCGTCAGCCCTTGCTGATCGCTGGTCACGTTCGCTGCCGGATGTGCGCACCGTGATGGCGTCCGGCTGGATGCAGATCCGCGCCCGCGCCCGTCAGCGTAATGCCGAACTGCCACTGATCATTTCTGATCACTGTGACTGGCCGGAACTGCTGCGCACGCTGGAAGAGGTGAATGCCCCCGAAGTCTGGGTGACGCACGGCAGAGAGGACGCACTGGTTTATCAGGCTCAGAAAATGGGATTTAACGCCCGTGCGCTCTCGCTTATCGGGTACGAAAATGAGGACGAAAGCGGCTGATGAAGGCGTTCAGCGACTTATTAGAGCAGCTGTATTTTACCAGCAGCACCAATGCCAAGGCGGCCATTCTGCGCCACTATCTGGCCTCCACGCCGGACCCTGATCGCGGTTGGGCTATCGCCGCGCTTGCCGGCACGTTGCGTTTCGATTTCTTCAAGCGCAATACAGTGAAAAAACTGATGCTGGAACGCACCGACGAGGCGTTGTTTGCCATGAGTTACGACTACGTCGGTGAGATGAGTGAAACGGTGGCGCATTTGTGGCCTGACAGCCCTGAAAACCCCGTCGCGTTACCCACCCTCGGCGAGGTGGTCAGCCGCTTTACTCACGCCAGCCGCCAACAGGTGAGTCCGCTGCTGGCCGGCTATCTGGACAGCATGACAGCGTCACAGCGGTGGGCCCTCATCAAGCTGGGTACCCGCGGATTGCGGGTCGGCCTCTCAGCCCGTTCGGTCAAACAGGTTCTGGCTGATTACGGCAATAAGGACATCAACGATATCGAGATGCTCTGGCATGGCGTCTCGCCGCCCTACACTGAACTGCTCGCCTGGCTGGAAAACAAAGGCCCTAAACCGGATATCAGCGGTCGCGTCACCTTTCATCCGGTGATGCTGTCACACCCACTGGATGATGAGACACTCGACACCCTGATACCGGATGACTGGCAAATCGAATACAAATACGACGGGATTCGTGTACAACTGGTGGTCACCGAACAGGGAAAAGCGCTGTTTTCCCGCACCGGCGATGACATCAGTCAGGCGTTTCCCGACTTACTCGATGGCATTGATACTCCTATGGTGATCGACGGTGAATTGCTGATCATGCATGGCAGGACGGTGGATACCTTTAATGCTCTTCAGCAGCGACTCAACAAGAAAAAGCCGTCGGCCCGGCTGATGCAGGAAAAACCCGCGGGCATGATGGTATACGATGCGCTGTCACTGGATGGTGAGGCGCTTGACACTGAAGTACTCGCCGTTCGCAGGCAGAAGATGGAACAGTGGTTTGCGACTAACACGCTCCCTCAGCTTCATTTGTCTGCCACGCTGGCGGCCACCACCATCGGGGAACTCAGAACACTGCATCAGGCGGCGTCAGACAATACCGCCGTAGAAGGTCTGATGCTGAAAAAGCGCGCCAGCCGGTATCTGCCCGGACGCCCCAAAGGGCTGTGGTATAAATGGAAACGTGATCCGCTGACGATTGATGCCGTCATCATGTATGCACAGCGCGGGCACGGTAACCGTTCCAGCTATTATTCTGACTTTACCTTTGGTGCGTGGCAGAACGATACTCTTCTGCCCGTCGGCAAAGCCTATTCAGGGTTCACCGATGACGAGCTGAAACAACTGGACAACTGGGTAAGAAAGCATGCTGTAGGGCGGTTTGGACCGGTACGCGAGGTACAAAAAGCACTGGTTGTCGAGGTGGCGTTTGATGCCGTTCACCCTTCACGACGCCACAAGTCGGGGGTCGCCCTGCGGTTTCCCCGTATCCACCGGATCCGCTGGGATAAACCTGCTGCAGAAGCCGATACGCTTGATACGCTGAAGTCTTTGATAGAAGACGCCCCAAAATAATGGGTATGAAAGTTAAGACGTGGACTAAAAATTTAACAAAAACATAGCCGTGCATCTGTCGTAGACTATTATTTTGGTTTGGGTTTCAAAAAAATGGATGTGTTATGAGGGTGTCCTCCGGATTATCAGCGCCGATAACGTTTCTTCTTCTCGTGCTCAGTCTTATTATGCCGGCCAGTGCATGGGCCATTACGGACCAGGTCCAGGCGTTACCTGCCGCTACCTTCATGATCGTGTTTTACGGCCTGTGTGGCATTGCCGGTCTGTTTATTATTCTGTTTATTGCAAAAACCCTGTCAGCCAAACGCAATATCCGCAAACTCGCCAACCAGCAGGCAGATCAGGCAAGGCTACAGGCGCAAATGGACAGCCTGAGCACCGGTGTCATTCTGTATGACGAAGACCGGCAGATTGTCTATGCCAACCGCACGGCGGCTTATTTACTGGGTAAAAAGCAGGAAATGCTGCCCGGCCAGCCAATCACCAGCACGTTGCCGGATGCAATCGAAACAGCCCTGACCGCCGCCCTCGACGGTGCGCGTGAACAGACATTAGAGTGCAGGCTCCCGTCCCGCGACCGCCATTACCGTTTGAGAGTGTTACCCAAGATGCCAGAGCTGACCGGCTGTGCAGGCCAGGTTATTCTTGAGGATATTGACGGCTTTATCCACGCCCTGGATAACGCTGATGCCCTGCGGCAACACCTGAGCCAGCTCTGGGATTCCCCGCGCACCGGTCTTATCCGGATTAACGGCGGTGATGGCAGCGTGGCGATTAACAGCACCCTGTCTGACTGGGTCAGCGCGCAGGCATCTTCACTCGAGAGCCTCCCGGATCTGTTTATTGATGCCGACAGAATTGCCGTAGAGCAGCTTGTCAGGCAAGCGCTGGAAGGCAACGATAATCGAATTGATGCAACGCTTAACGGCAAGAAAAAGCCTATCCCGGTCACACTGTCAGCCCACCTCGCCGCACATACGGCAGAATCAGAGCCTCTGGTGCACGTTGCCGTTGTCAGCCGTTTACAGGAAACCGAGCATGCCACCGAGGCCAGTCGTCATCAGAAGCGCTTTCAGTCGCTAACCGGGATGCTGCCACATGCCTGGTATGTGCTTGACGCGGATCTTAAAATTAAAGACTGCAACCGTCACTTCTCTGCGGTCTTCGCGACCGACCCAATGCGGGTGAAAGGAAAGCCTGTTACCGAGGTCAGTTGTTTTAACGACGCCATTAAGAATCTGCACCTTAATCTTGAGACCAGTATGCCCAAGCAGCAGGTTGTCACGCTGAATGTGGGTGATGATATTGAAAAGACCGTGCGGATGAACCTACAGGCGCTGTACGAAGAAGGTGAGCGTACCGGCATGCTGGTGATTGCAGAGGATCTCACACCGCAAGTCACACTGGAAAAAGAGCGCGACCACGCTGTCAGTCGGCTGGCGTCGTTTATCGATCGCGCTCCGATGGGCGTGGTAGTGTTCGACGGTGATGATGTCATCAAAGAAGTGAATCACACCGTAACGCGTCAGCTTGGCCTGTCGGCCGATGATCTGCAAAACCGTACCTTCTATGATTTATTCAGTCAGCCCGACCAGGCTGGTCGCGCGGCGAAAAAATTACACCGCCATGATCAGTTTGCAGAGTTGCCTGCCAGCCTGAAAGGATCGGCCAAACCCGTATCGGCGACACTTTACGCCAGTAAAATCAGCGAAATCCCACAGGAGTTTGTGTGCTGGATTGGCGGACGGGAAGAGCAGGATTACCTCAACAACCGCTTCGAACGTCTGATCAAATACGCCAGCGTACCGGTGGGTATTCTGGAAGACGACGGTTTCACCCACCTCAACTCTGCCGCGTGTGCGTTCTTTGGCCTGCGGGACGAGGATGAACTGCTGGGTAAGAGTCCGGATCATATGCAGTTAAATGGCAGCCAGGACAACTGCAATACCCTGACCGAAAAGCTGAATACGGCACGTGCCCAGGGCCAGGTACAGACCTTCACCTGGCAACACACCCTGCGTGGTGAGCAGTTGCCCTGCGAACTCACGCTGATACCGGTTCTGCGCAATGGCGAGCTTCAGTCGATCATTTGTATCTGGGTAGATTTGCGTGCGGTTGAACAGGCGAATGCGGCGCGCATGGAAGCGATTCAACTGCGTGAGGCTGCTGAGCGGGAGGTCGAGGAGAAACAACAACTGCTGGCCACCAGCCAGAGCAAACTGGAACAGCAGTCAGCAACCCTGGCGAAGACCGAAGAAACGCTGGCTACCACCGAACAAAAACTGTCAGAAGCCGAAGAGGACCTGTCGGCCAAAATGGACACCATTTATGACTTACAGCAGGCGCATAAGGATATCACCGCGCACCTGGCCAGCCTGCAGGATGACTATGCCCGTAATAAATCGCTGCTGGCCCAGAGCCAGAAAGTGAATGCCGAGCTGGAGTCGCAGCTTGAGCAGTCCAGTGCCAAGGTCGGTCGTCTTGAGAAACAGCGCAACCAGATTGCCGACGCCCTGCAGTACAGTGAGAAACAATACCGACAGGCCCAGGCGCAACTTGACGAAAGTAAGAAAGAGACCGAGCGTCTTAAGCAGGCGCGTGACCAGCAGCAACAGGAAGCGCAGCAGTATCTGTCACAAATCAGTGAACTGAAGAACTCGATTGGCGAAAAAGACAAACAACTGTCTGATGTCAGCGGACAAATCAAAACGCTGCAGTCGCAGCTCACCAGCTCCAGTGAAGCGTCGGACAAACTGCGTGAACAGCTAATCAACCAGCGTAAAGCCAGCGAGGAAGCGCAGCGTCAGAAGCGTGAAATTGAGCTGGCCTGCCAGGCCGCCGAGGCCGAACTGGCCGCCAAGGCACGCAACATCGAGCACTTGCAGCACGAAATGCAGATGCTGGAAAAAATGTCGCAACAGGAAAAAGGCGACATGGAAGCCTATGCGAAGCAACTGCAACAGGAGCTCGAAGCCAAACAGTCCCAGTTGAGCGACACCGAATCGGCACTGGCAGAAATTCGTGCACAGGCCGAGAAAGACAAACAGGAAAAAGAGCACCAGCAAAGTGTACTCAATCAGCTTCAGCAGGAAATGCAGGAAGCGGAAGCGAAAGCCAAAGCCCAGCAGGAAGAAATGGCCCGCATTGACGCTGAGCGTCGTGAAGAGCAGGCAAGACTGCAGGAAGCACTTCAGGCCAAACAGCAGCAACTGAGTGACACGGCGCGTAATCTCGAGGCGGCCATCCGACAGAATGAGGAAGCGGCAGCCGAAAAAGCCAGACAACAGTCCATTCTTGAACGCCTGCAGCAGGAGATGCAGTCTGCCCGCGAAGAAGCCGAAGCCAACCAGCAGAAACTGGCACAGATCAGCGAAGAGCGGCGTCAGGAGCACGCCAGACTGCAGGAAGATTTGCAGGCCAAGCAGAAGCAGCTTCAGGAGACCGAACACTTCCTGCAGGACGCCAAGCAGCAGACCGAATCCGAGAAAGCAGAAAAAGCCCGTCAACAGGCGATTTTCGAAAAGCTCAAGTCAGAACTGGCAACCATGGAAGCCAAGTCAGCCGAACAGCAAAAAGCCATAGAAGAAGCGGACCGCGCGCGTCAGGCCGAGCAGGATGCACTGGAGCGGGAGCTCGCTGCACGTCAGAAGCAGCTTGAAGAAACCCGCCACGAGCTCGAGTCCCGCCAGCAGCAAATGGATGCCGAAAAGCAGGCCCGTCAGGAACAGCAGGCACTGCTTGAAAAACTGCAGAGCGAAATGGCCACAATGGAAAAACGTGCGCAAGAGCAGCAGCAGGCCATGTCTGCCAGTGACAAGCAGCGCGCAGAAGAACAAAGCCGCCTGGCGAACGAACTGGAAGCCAAGCAGCAGCAGCTTGAAGACGCCAGAAAAGAACTGGAAGCCAGACAGAAGCAGATGGAGGACGAACGTCTGGCCAGACAGGAACAACAGGCAATGCTTGAGCAACTGAAGTCTGAACTGTCTGACGTTGCACAGCGCGCGGCCAAACAAAAAGAAATGATGAGCGGCAGTGATGAACAGTGGCGCAAACATCATGAAGAAATTGAGGCGCAGAAGAAACAATTGCAGGAGGCGCTGAAACAGGCCCAAACCCAGAATACCTCAATGCAGTCACAGCTGGAGCAAAGCAAACAGGCACTGACCCAGGCTGAAAGCAAAGTATCCCAGACCCAGAGCGAAGAACAGAAACTGCAGGCCGAGCTGAATGCCGCCCGTGAGCAGGCGGATGAACTGAAACAACGCCTGGCGCAGCAGGAAGAGCAGGAGTCGAAGCTACAGTCGCAGGTTAAGGCGCAGCAAAACGCACTGAAGGCGCGTGAGCAGAGCATCAGCGATCTGGAGTCGAAGCAAAAAGCGCTGGCTGAAAAACTGGCGGCGGTGGAAAAAGAATACGCGCAGACCAAAGCGTCGCTCAGCCAGCAGGACAACAGTCAGACGGAGCTCAATGAGCAACTGAAAAAACTGGAAAATGAACTGAACCAGAGCAAATCTCAGCTCGACAGCAAAGAGAAAGCACTGCAACAGGCGCAGTCAAAGCTCAAAGACAGCGAAAGCCGTCTGGCCGAGCAGGAACAGGCACTGGTTGATGCCCAGAAAGCCGAAATACAGAAAGAGAATGCCTCTGAGACGCCGGATCGCCCGGTCCCTGAGTTTGCCAAGCTGCCGTTACCGGCGGATGCTAATGTCTGGTTTGATCTGCTGCCTTACCTGCAGAAAAACGAACAGGTGGGTTCACTGGCCCAGTCGCTGACGTTACTCATGGACTCGCTGTCATCGGCCATCGATGAAATTGACGAGGCCGTGGCGGCTGACAGTAACGGACGGATCCTGACCGGCAGTAAAAAGCTGGTACGCATTATTAAAACCCTGCCGTCCGAACCATTGAACGACACGGCAGCGCGGATCCAGGCGGATTACGAGTCGAATAATTTCGACAACATTTCGATATTCTGGCCAATCGCCAAGCAGAACCTGCTAAAAACCCTGCGGGTTATTTATTCACATCTGCATGACTAAATCACAGCAGGGGCTTGCCAGCCCCTGCTCTCATGAAAACATCGAGGTAATGCGGGCTACCCGCCTGAGATTCGCTACGTCAGTGTCATCCCAACGGGCAGGCGTACCGGTTCGTTCACAGCAGATAATGCCAAATGGCAGGAAGTCGTGGCTGAAGATGTAATCGAGCAGAGAATAGATATTTTCCGGCTCAAAATAGCTGGTATTAAAGCAGCGCGTTGCCGGATGTGTTCTGGCATCCGACGCACTGATCGACTCATTGCGTAAGATAGCGTCAAAATAATCCCTGTAATCCTCACGATGGAGTGAAAATCCCTCAGGGGTGGTAAATGTCTGATCCTGCATCATGGCAATACAGGTGATTTTGGTTTTCGACTCATCAAACTGCCACAGACTGACACGGTTTGCTTTCGGAATGACATTGGTCACTGCCAGGCAAATCATTTTCAGTCGTCCACTCTCCGACAGAGAAGGCTTAGACAGCGCCATACTGAGTTGAGTCAGCGGATCTATATCCATAGGTAATCCGTTCGTTGCGTCGTGCATTCAGGCCGGCAGTGTACCGACCCGAGTTCAATTATACTGCTCACACGCGCAAATTGCTCACCTGCGTTGTAAACATACACGTCCGCCAGCCCTTGTGTGTCACTTCACGTCGCCCGCAGTGGGCAGCGCAGTAAACGCGCCATACTGGCTGACGGCATGCGCACCACACCGGGCCGCAAAATGGGTCGCCATGGCCAGGTTATCCTGTGACTGCAGCCACTCGCGCGCGGCGTCTCCGGTCGCCGCGTGGTCGGCTACCACCGACAAAAAGCCACCGATGAAGGCATCTCCCGCGGCGGTCGTGTCTTTAACTGTCGTTGCAGGCGCAGGCACAGACAGGTCTGTCACCGCTGTGATAACCCGCACAGGGTTGGCTCCGTCGGTTAGCAGCACGACGGCGACACCGCCACTCAACCATTGACGGATACGGCCCTCTGAACCGTCCTCACCATACAATGCGTGCAGCTCTTCGAGGCTGGTTTTGACAATGTCGACATGGGAAACAACACGGTTTATTTCTGTAGCCGCCCGCGCTGGCGAATCCCAAAATGCAGGGCGGAAATTGATATCCAGCGACACCAGAGCGCCGCTTTCGCGTGCCTGTGCTAACAATGCCATTAACCCGTCCTTAAGCAGCGATGTGGACACCGCGCCCGAGCAAAAGTGCACAATATCGTCATGGCCAGGCGTGACCTGTCCGGTAAGTTCCGGTCCCAGCAGCGTGTGTGCAGCATTGTCCAGGTAAAAGTCGAATGAGCGTTCACCGTCGCTGTCCAGACTAACGAATGCCAGCGCAGTTTTGGCAACAGGCGATATTGTCACGTGGGTGGTGTCTACCTGATAGTAATTCAGCATGTTAATCAGATAGTGGCCAAAGGTATCATCGCCAACGTGTGACACCAGCGCACTTTGCCCGCCCAGCTTAGCAACAGCAACCGCCACATTGGCGGGCGCGCCACCAGCATGCGGCTGGAATGGCGACAATACCGGCGGCTTCGCCTGTTCATCAGCAGGACCTGCCAGCATATCTATCAGCACTTCACCAACGCATACAAGTTTCATCATTCACCTCACAAACCGCTGTTCGGAACAGGTTTTACGTACTTTTTACAGCAATTCAGTCTAGACTTAATCGTTTAAGAATCAAGTTTAATCTGGTCTGTCGTGCTGGCAGGCTGCGCCGACTGCTTAATCAGCCTAACGCATGGTTTCGTGATATTAACGTAAAAATATTGTAAGCATTTTATTGATAGCTACTATCGGCACGTTTTTTTGACGTGTTGTGAAGTGTAGTAAAAATGCCGTATATCAGATTTTTCGTGTTACTGATGTGTTTTCCACAAATGGCCCTGGCCAGTCAGTCCGGCTCCCAATCGGGCTTCTCCTCTTCACAACCGGTTACCATCCCGTTTATTGATGAAGGGCCCAAGATCACCATTGACGGTAACTTTGACGAGCCTCAATGGGCAAGCGCACGCGTAGTGGAGCTCACCGTTGTCACCCGTCCCTTCGAAAATACGTCAGCGCCGGTGAAAACCACGGCCCGCATTTTTGAAAATGGCAATACCCTCTATATTGCGTTTGACGCAAAGGACCATGACCCGTCGGCGATTCGAGCTTTCTACCGCGACCGCGACGATATCTGGGGTGATGATCTGGTTGGCGTCAAACTGGATACATTCGGCAACAGTCGTCTCGCCTACCAGTATTTTGTTAATCCGCATGGCATTCAGACAGACTCTATCGAAAATGAGCTGACCCGGAGTGAAAGTGCCAGCTGGAACGCCATCTGGTCGTCGGCAGGAAAAATTGTCGATGATGGCTATCGCGTAGAAATGGCGCTTCCTTTCCGCATTATGAACTTTGATGATACCGATGGTCAGAAACAGTGGCGCGCAGAGTTTGTTCGGTTTTACCCGCGCGACATTGTCTACCGGCTTTCGAATATGCCCGTAGACAGAAATAACGCGTGTGTGCTCTGCCAGATGGGCGACATTGAGGGATTTGAAAAGGCGAAACAGGGCAAAAACATTGCCATTGTTCCAACACTGGTTACCGCGGTTAACCGTTCCCGTGACCCTGGCGATAACCCGCAGTGGCAATCAGACGATATGTATCAGGCCGGCGTAGATATTAACTGGGGTATATCCTCCGATATTTTATTCCAGGCTACTGTTAATCCCGACTTTTCCCAGGTTGAGGCCGACGCCGGGCAGCTTGGCATTAACAACCCGTTTGCCTTATTTTTTCCCGAGCGCCGCCAGTTCTTTCTCGAAAATGCAGACTACTTCAGCACGCCCTCGGACATCGTCTACACCCGTAATATTGGCGAGCCGGATGTCGGCGCAAAAATCACTGGCCGAATGAATAAACATTCTTTTGGCCTGCTTGCATCAAATGATAAATACACACGCTTTCTGGTCCCCGGCAACCTCAGTTCACAAATCGCAGAGCTTCCGACGGAGTCATTTAATACCGCTGCGCGCTATCGCTACGATATGTCCGACACCCTGTCTGTGGGGGCAATTCTTACCGCACGCAACGCGGATAATTACCACAATTATGTCACGGGAGCAGATACCCGCTACCAATTATCAGATGCTGATGTCATCAGAGCCCAGTTCCTGTTTTCAGAAACAGAATACCCGGAAGATCTCGTTAATCAGTTTTGTGATAACCGCTGTATCAATCGCAGTGACCGGACAGAGTCGGCATTACGCGTTGACTACGACGGCACATTTACAGGCACCCTCGCCCGCTTCGACTATCAGCATATCGAGCGGGACTGGTTTATGACAGCCAGCCATACTCACCGTGATCGCGGATTCCGTGCCGACCTCGGTTTTGAATCGGTTGTGGACAGGTCAAAAAGCGTGGTAGGGGGCGGTTACGTCTGGTGGAACGAAACGTCCTGGTGGAACCGACTGGAATTCAGCGGCGACTGGGATATCACGCACAATCAGCGTGGCGAACTGATAGAACGGGAGGTGCAGGCGCAGCTTCAGATAAATGCAGACTATCAGTCTTTCGCCGAATTGCAGTGGGTAAAACGTGACCGCGTAGGCCTGCGTGAGGATAACAGCATACTCAGTATTGATGGCAACACAACCCGTTTCACAGAGCAGCAGGTACAGCTTTACGCTGAGGCACAACCCGCGCAAACCGTCTTTTTCTCGGGCTTTGTCAGAACCGGTGATCGCATTGATTTTGCCAACAACCGGTTAGGCGATCAGTTGCTGATAGAGTCGTCCGTTGTGCTGAATGCAGGACTGCATGCCAAGCTGTCGGTTGACCACTCATACAATCAGCTTGATGCGGATGGTCTGTCTGTCTTTAAGGCCAACCTGACCGACCTGCGGCTCAGTTATCAGTTTGATGCACAACAGTTTATCCGCCTTGCTGTGATTTATTCTGACATCCGGCGCAACCAGAAAAACTACGCATTCAGCGTCGAGGAGCACGAGCGAAATGTCGGCACCCAACTGGTGTATTCGTACATGGTAAACCCACTGACGCGCTTTTTCGTTGGCTATAACGATAATGCGTTCTCAAACGACACCATCAACGGCCTGACGCGCGACAGGCAATCGCTGTTTATGAAGTATTCCTACGCCTGGCTGCTGTAGCGCCCTGCCGTGATATCCCGTGGGCGAATTTACCGTGTCACCACGTTTTTCGCGCCTTTGATCAGGGCTTCCTTGTCTATCTTATTGGGTACTTCAACGCCGCGGCGCGCTGCCGGGCGTGCTTCAATGCTGTTCTTCCAGCGACGCAGATGATCCAGTCCCTCAATGCTGACGCCTGACCATTCGTACGTGCGCACCCAGCACCAGTTGGCCATATCTGCAATGCTGTAGTCGTCGTTGGCCAGAAACGCTTTGTCGGCGAGATGACCATCAAGTACCTCAAACAAGCGCCGGACTTCGTTCTGATAACGATCAATCGCAATTGGGATTTTTTCTTCCAGGTAGCGATAAAACACATTAGCCTGCCCCATCATCGGTCCCACGCCCCCCATCTGAAACATCAGCCACTGTAGTACCTGGCTACGCTTTTTCCGCTCTGAGGGAAGAAACTTACCCGACTTTTCGGCCAGATAAATCATGATGGCGCCCGACTCGAAGACCACCAGATTGTCTTCGTCACGGTCGCAGATCACTGGTATCCGGCCATTGGGGTTCATGGCCAGAAACGCGGGCGTTTTCTGTTCCCCTTTCATCAGGTTCACGGCGTGCACCTCATACGGCAACGCCATCTCCTCAAGCGCCACCGATGCCTTCCAGCCGTTGGGTGTCGCTGCTGTGTAGAGGTCAATCATCAGGCTTTAGCACTCGCTCTGGATGAAACACGTGCGTACCACTCTTTCAGGTTGGTATGCTTATCCTGCAGGCGAATATTCACCACACGGCCAAAATCAATAGCACACAGCGCAGTGATGTCGGCAATAGAAAACGCATCGCCGGCGATGTACTCATTCAGTTCCAGCCGACGCTCAAGAATATTCAGGTACTTTGCGGCATTAATGCCTGCTTCTTCCCCGTATTCTTTGATGGGCTTCATGCGGTCTTTAAAGTACCCGGTGGTGTGCTGGAAACACATACCAATTTGCAGCATCAGGGCCATTTCTACCTGGCGCTGCCACATCGCGATGGTAGCTTTTTCCAGCGGGGACGTTCCCATTAACGGCGGTTCAGGCTGCAGTGCCTCAAAATACGTACAAATCGCATCGGTTTCGGCAATACAGGTGCCGTCATCCAGTTCCAGAATGGGCACCTTGCCAAGCGGGTTTTTCGCGCGCATTTCTGCTGTCAGGTTTTCGCCTTTCTGAATATCCACCTGCACATATTCCATTGGGATCCCTTTTTCGGCCAGGAACATGCGCACACGACGAGGATTAGGTGCCGTTTTGGTCTCATATATTTTCATGGTGACGGTCCGTTTAAGTGTAGGGTTGTACTTAAAATAGACTAATGGCGCGGTAATGACTTAGCAAATCAAACGCGCCAACGCGTATCTATCAGCGTGGTGAATAGATGCAGAGGTCAGTCGTCTTTGGCGTAACACTGCAGATAGTTAACGGCAGTGCTGCGACAGGTATGCCAGGTGCCGTTAAACGGGTTCATACGCATGCCGGTTTCATGCACCAGTTCCAGATCCGGCCCTGTCCAGTCAGCCAGCTCTGAGGGTTTCACAAACTTAGCCCAGTCATGGGTACCGACCGGCAAATAACGCATGACATACTCTGCGCCGACAATGGCAATGACAAAACTTCGCAGAGTGCGGTTAAGGGTTGCCAGAATCAGCATGCCACCGGGTCTTACCATGTCGGCACATTCTTTTATCAGCAACTGCTGGTCCGGCACGTGCTCCACCACCTCAGCATTAATAACCACATCAAACTGGCGCTTTTCACGCGCCAGATCGCCAGACAGGGCATGGCGGTAGGTCACGTTGACGCCGGTACTTGCGGCGTGGCGACGGGCTACCTCAACACTGACGCCACTGGCATCAATGCCGGTCACTTTGGCACCAAACAATGCCAGATTTTCACTGACCAGGCCGCCACCGCTGCCAACGTCCAGTATCGACAGGCCTTTCAGGCAGTGCTCAGACGGCTTACGCATGAAGTGGTCACACAATTGCCTGACCATCACATCAATCCGCGCCTGATTAAATGCCAGCGCGGTTTCATAGCGTCCGTTCGGATCCCACCACTCGTTGGCCATGGCATCAAACCGGGCTATTTCTTCCTGTGATAAATTGTCACTGGCCACGTTTGCCGTCAGTTCACTTTTATCCAGCATACCCTGCTTCTTTCACTCTCTCTGGTTAAGTTGACGCGCCTTTGATCAGCCGCCATGCTGTAATTACTTACTCATTTGCACACCCATTAGTTCAGTACGGAGGCCGTCATGGCAAACGAGAAAAATGTGTATGGCAGACCGCTCAAGCTGTGCTGCGGTAATACCGGCTTCACCCGTGAAGGCTTTTGTTATGTGCCGCCATCGGATATTGGCAACCACAGCGTGTGTGCGCGGGTGGACGACGCATTCTTACATTATTCACTGGAAGCCGGAAATGATCTTGTCACTCCCAGACCAGAAATGGCGTTTCCCGGGCTACAACCCGGTGACCGCTGGTGTGTATGCGCTGCACGCTGGCTTCAGGCCTACCACGCAGGCGTTGCACCGCTGGTTGATTTGGAAGCCACCCATGAAAAAGCGCTGGATATCATTCCGTTGTCGGTGCTCGAAGACTATGCACTGACAACCTGACCTGGTAAAGCAACGCCGCCCTGCGGCGGCGTTGTGTATCACTGTGGCGTGCGGATCACCATCAGGCGGGTCTCCGTCATATCCTCGATGGCATAACGAATGCCTTCACGACCTAATCCAGAGTCTTTCACGCCGCCGTACGGCATGTTATCGACACGCCAGCTCGGCACATCACCAATCACAACACCACCCACATCCAGCACGTCCCAGGCGCGGTTTGCTTTATACAGGTCGCGCGTGAAGATACCGGCCTGCAGACCGAAGCGGCTGTTATTCACCTCAGTCAGGGCTTCATCAAAATCGCTGAACTTCATCAGAATAGACAGTGGTCCAAAGGCCTCTTCGGCACTGGCTTCTGCGTCGGCGGGAACATTTTCCATTACGGTGGCCTGGAGCATGGCCCCGTCACGACTGCCGCCACAGAGCACCACACCACCGGCCTTTTCGGCATCACGGATCCAGCCTTCAAGACGCTTGGCTTCGTTTTCAGAAATCATCGGTCCGATAAAGGTGTTCTCATCAGACGGGTCGCCTGAGACCAGCGCTTTTACCGCCCCGACATACCGGGTTTTAAATTCATCGTAAATTTTTTCATGCACAAGCAGCCGCTGAACACTAATACAACTTTGTCCTGACTGATAGTAAGCGCCCACTATAACGCGCTCAATGGCATCGCCAATATCGGCATCTTCGTCAACAATGCACGCCGCGTTACCGCCTAATTCCAGCACAGTAGGCTTTTTGCCTGCTTTGGCTTTAAGCGCCCAGCCCACATCCGGCGAACCGGTAAAGCTAAGCAGTTTCAGCCGGTCATCGGTAGTAAACAGGTCAGCGCCATCACGGTGACAAGGCAGAATAGAGAAAGCCCCTTTGGGCAGATCCGTTTCAGCCAGCACTTCACCAATAATCAGTGCGCCAATCGGCGTCATGGAGGCAGGCTTCAGCACAAACGTGCAGCCTGCTGCAATAGCTGGTGCGACTTTATGCGCGGCCAGGTTGAGCGGAAAATTAAACGGCGAGATAAACGAGCATGGGCCGATGGGCACCTTTTTGGTCATGCCCTGGTAGCCCTTGGCACGCGCCGAGATTTCCAGATTGATAACCTCACCGTTAATACGCACGGCTTCTTCGGCAGCAATCTTAAAGGTATCAATCAGGCGGGCGACCTCGCCTTTGGCGTCTTTAATTGGCTTACCGGCCTCAATGCACAGCGCCTTTGCCAGTTCGTCGGCACGTTCCTGAAAGCGTTTAACACAATGCTCAAGCACCGCCTGACGCTCGTAAGGGCGCATGGCCGTCATGGCCGGCTGGGCAGCTTCTGCCGCGGCTATGGCCTTATCGATGGCGTCTTTATCTGCCATGGCAACACGGGTTGCCACCTCACCGGTATACTTGTTAGTGACCGCCAGGTCGGTGTTAGGAGAGCATGGCTCGCTGGCCAGATAGTACGGATAACTTTCCTTCAACATGATGACTCCTTAAATTTTGCACTTAATTCGCGAATAGTGTGATTCAGCGTTTTATCGTTCATGCTGTAATCCACCGGACAATCAATAATGTGTACGCCTTTGGAATTCAGGCATTTTTCTACCATCGGCGCGAGCACTGACGTGTCGTCAACGCGCCAGCCGCTGGCACCATAGCTCTGGGCATATTTCACAAAGTCCGGATTACCATAATCCAGACCAAATTCATCAAACTGCATATTGGCCTGCTTCCATTTGATCATGCCGTAAGCATCATCACGCAGCACAATCACTACCAGATCAAGATTTAGCCGGACAGCGGTTTCTATTTCCTGACTGTTCATCATAAATCCACCGTCGCCACAGACACTGAGCACCTTCTTAGTAGGGTTAACCAGTTTGGCGGCGATAGCCGAGGGCAGCCCGGCGCCCATAGTCGCCAGGGCATTATCCAGCAGCAGGGTATTGGGGTGGCAGGCCGGGTAATTGCGGGCAAACCAGATTTTATAAATACCGTTATCGAGCGTGACGATGCCATCGTCCGGCATCACGCTGCGGATATCCCGAACGAACCGTTCCGGCAGCACAGGAAAACGGTCGTCCTGTTCGGACGCCTCCCGGTGTGCGACGTAGGCTTCATGAATATCGCAGTAAAAATCGAGCTTCCAGTCAGGCTGTGGCGTGATCCCTTCCTTGATTTGCCAGATACTGTTGGCAATGTCACCGATCACTTCCAGTTGCGGGAAATACACCGGATCGACAGCGGCGGAATCGAAATTAATGTGGATCACCTGCTGACCGTCGTGATGCATGAAGAACGGCGGCTTCTCGACCACGTCGTGACCGACATTGATGATAAGATCAGCGCGGCCGATCGCGCGGTGAACAAAGTCATGATCAGACAGCGCAGTATTCCCGACAAACCGCGTGTCATTCTCATTAATCACGCCTTTCCCCATCTGGGTGGTGATAAACGGAATACCGGTCTTGTCGACAAATTCCCGCAGCATCTTGGCCGTCAGTTTCCGGTTAGCCCCCGCACCAATCAGCAACACCGGCGATACCGCCTTTTCAATCATCTCAATGGCAGCGCTGATCGCCTTGTATTCGGCAATGGGTCGGCGTGCCATGCTCGGTTTGAGCAGAGGCTGCGTTGTGGTTTCTGCCGCGATGTCTTCCGGCAGTTCAATGTGTGTCGCCCCCGGACGCTCCTCATGGGCAATTCTGAACGCTTCGCGCACCACCGACGGAATGCGGTCGCCACTGACAACCTGCGAAGTGTACTTGGTAATGGGTCGCATCATGTCGACCACATCAATCACCTGAAACCGGCCTTGTTTGCTGGTTTTAATCGGCTTCTGACCGGTGATCATCAGCATCGGCATCGCCCCCAGTTGGGCATAGGCAGCTGGCGTAACCAAGTTGGTCGCACCCGGCCCCAGGGTAGACAGGCACACCCCCACCTTGCCGGTGAGCCGCCCATAGGTGGCCGCCATGAAACCGGCCCCCTGCTCATGACGGGTCAGCACCAGTTTAATTGACGATTTTCTTAACGACTCGAGCAGGTCGAGGTTTTCTTCCCCTGGGATCCCAAAAACAAACTCAACATCTTCCGCTTCCAGTGCCTTTACGAACAAATCTGAGGCTTTCATCGACAGCGGGCTCCTTGTAACTTATGAAAAAATTGTAATATTGCTACGCAACAACCCGCGTTTTCGATTTACTCTGGGGCAAACTCAGACGACATACACCTGGCAAGGCTGCGGTTTTACCTGTGACTGACCGTCGTTGTTTATTCTTACTGCAAATACAGGGTAAGCCAAATCACTCTTGCCTATGCTGATTCATTACTGGCGATAAGTGCCAGCACAAGGATCACCGACAAGATCAGGTGCTGAATTATGTTTTTGGAAGGAGAGCACGGAACGGCGTTTAAGCAGTCCCGCGTACAATGAGTTACTGGCTTTCAGATTCGAGAGACGCCTGCCATTCAGACAGCCGGGCCTGGGTGGCCGCGTCAACCTTGTCTTTGTGATTGCTGATCCACCACTTTTCCATGATACGGACATTTTTCTGGTTGGCTTTAAAGAACAAGTCAGCGATGTCGCCGATGACCGGGATAAAACCCAGCGCAAAGTCAATGAGAGCATTGCGTACCATGCTGACCAGCAGGCCCTTTGGCATGCCCAGCTTTGTGCCCAGCCAGACCAGCCTGAGCGCCACCAGGAACATTACCGCATCACCGGCGCCCGGTATCAGTCCCACCAGAAAGTCGAGACCCAGTTTAATCCGTACTACCGGCAGCGTAATCGCCGTATCCAGCAGATTAGCAAGGCGCTGGGCCTTTTTCAGCTCAACCGGTGCAGTGAACGCGGCATCTGACATCAGTGATCTGCTCCCATTGCCCGCGCCAAAGCAGCACGCTGATCATGCTGCTTGTCCAGCGTCCAGCCGTGCAGGTTGGTTTGTACCACGTCAAACAGCACATCAATATGCGCGTCGTCGCTGTTCAGCGCCGGAATGTATTCATAGCGCTCACCACCGGATTCCATAAAGTACTCGCGGTTTTCCTCACCAATTTCTTCAATTGTTTCCAGACAGTCGGCGGAAAAGCCGGGGCAGCAGATTTGCACCGACTTCACACCATTCCCAGGCAGACTTTTCAGCGTTTCATCGGTATACGGTTTAAGCCACTCTTCGCGGCCAAAGCGTGACTGGAATGTGGTCATATAGTCATTGGCATCCAGCTGCAGCGCTTCTGCAATCAGACGTGAGGTCTTGTGACACTCGCAATGATACGGGTCACCATTCAGAAGATAGCGTTTAGGAATACCGTGGTAAGAGAAAATCAGCTTGTCGGCCTTACCATGCTTGTCCCAATGGGCACGTATTTTGTCTGCCACAGCCTGAATGTAGCCCGGATGGTCATGATAATGTGACACAAAACGCAGTTCCGGCAGCCAGCGGCGGCGCGTGAAATCGTGCGCCAGTGCATCGAAGGTCGACCCTGTTGTCGACGCGCAGTATTGCGGGTAGAGCGGCAACACCACCAGCTTGTCGACCCCCTGCGCCAGCATGCGGTCAATCACATCCGACACGGCGGGTTTTCCGTAACGCATGGCAAAATCGACAACCACATCGTCACCGTAGTGCGCTTTACACCGCTCGGCCAGTGCACTGGCCTGGGCTTTGGTAATGCTCATCAGCGGTGAGCCGTCTTCGGTCCATACCGTGGCATAGGCTTTGGCGGAACGACGTGGACGCACATTCAGAATGATCAGATTCAGAATGGCCCACCAGATGGCCCGCGGCACCTCCACAACACGCGGATCCGAGAGGAATTCTTTCAGGTAAGGCTTTAACGCCGCAGCAGTAGGACTTTCAGGCGTACCAAGGTTGGTGACCAGCACCCCCATTTTGCGGGGCTGAGAATGCGTGAAACCTGCGTTACTTTTATACTTCATGACACCGTCAACTACGTGATAATGCGTTGTAATGTAACCATTATACCCATCACGCGACAATTTTGATCGCAACGGGCATAAATTACTGGCACTAAAAAGCCCGGCAACTGGCCGGGCTTTTTACTCAGGGATCAGGGCTGGTAATAGGTTGCGGCACCCGGTCCAACCGGCATCCCAAGCAGGAATACCCAAAAGTAGAACAGCAAGGTCCAGCCCACAATGAAGACCATGGTGTAGGGCAGCATCATGGCAATCAGGGTACCCATCCCCAAATCTTTCTTATACCGCGCTGCCATGGCCAGGATCAGGCCAAAGTAGCTCATCATTGGTGCGATGACATTGGTCACCGAGTCACCAATACGATACGCCGCCTGAATCACTTCCGGCGCATAGCCAATCAGCATCAGCATCGGCACAAAGATAGGCGCCGTCACCGCCCACTGCGCTGAAGCACTGCCCAGAGAGAGGTTAACAATACCGCACATCAGAATGAACAACATGAACACCGACGGGCCATCCAGCCCGGTTGCCTGCAAGGCCGCCGCGCCTTTTACTGCCAGTACGGTGCCAAGATTGGTCCATTTGAAAAACGCCACAAACTGGGCGGCGAAAAACACCAGCGTGATATACAGTCCCATCGCCCCCATGCTTTTTGACATGGCGTTGATGACATCGCGGTCATTTTTCATGGTGCCGGCAACACGGCCATACACAAACCCGGGGATCGCAAAGCTGATAAAGATAAAGGCAACTATACCGCGCAGGAATGGAGAGCCTGCTACTTCACCGGTTTCAGGGTGACGCAGAATGCCATTCTCAGGCACGATGGTCAGTGCCAGCACGGCGCAAACCGCGGCAAAGGCAATACCGGCCCATTTGAGTGCACGTTTTTCCTTGTCTGTCGGCGCATCCATGGTTTGCTTTTCCAGCTCTACCGACGCCTCAGACTCGTCAAATTTACCCAGTCGCGGTTCAACAATTTTTTCGGTGACCATCGCGCCCATAATGGCGATCACAAAGGTGCTGATAAACATGAAGTACCAGTTCACCTCCGGACCGACGACATAATCCGGGTCAATCATGTGCGCGGCAGCTTCGGTAATCCCTGACAACAGCGGGTCGACCGTTCCCAGCAACAGGTTTGCACTGTATCCGGCAGACACACCGGCAAACGCGGCAGCCAGCCCGGCCAGCGGATGGCGACCGAGTGAATGAAAAATCATGGCGGCGAGCGGGATGAGTACCACATAACCCAGTTCAGACGCGGTATTTGAGATAATACCGGCAAACACAATAGCGAAGGTTACGGCACGCTTAGAGGCGTTCATCACCAGCGCACGCATGGCAGCAGACAGTAATCCGGAATGCTCGGCAACCGATACCCCCAGCAACGCAACCAGCACTGTGCCAAGCGGTGCAAAACCGGTAAAGTTAGTCACCAGGCCGGTAACAATACGCTGCAGGCCCTCTGCGCTCATCAGCGACACCACTTCAATCATGCCGTCGGCGTCCCGGCCTTTTGCGCCTTCAGGACGCGGATCTGCAACGGCCACATCAAAATAACCCAGCACACCACTTAGCACCACAATGCCTACTGAAAGCAGAGCAAACAGGGTGACGGGATGCGGCAGCAGGTTACCCAGCCATTCTACGGTTGCCAGGAAGCGGGAAAACAGCCCGTTCTGCTCCGGCTGCTCAACATGCTCCAGATGCGATTTGGTATTTTCTGTCGTCAAAACATTCCCTCTGTCATTTTACTGCAGACAGCGTTTCGGTAGGGCTGCCTATAATTATTCTCGTTTTCGAACCGCGTAGTTTACCGGATTTTGCCCGTTTTTGGCACTTTTGCTGCCTGCTTATTGTGTAAATCAGCGCCTTATTCGGCCCTCACCGGCGTCTGACGGGCAATAAAAAACCCGGTTAAAAACCGGGTTTTCTGTTTAAGAAGAAAACGTTAGTTTCCTCGCTTTGCACCTTTACTGTTATTCATGTAAAGGAAAAAGTCACTATCAGGCTCAACAACCAGCACGTCCTGCTTACTGTTAAAACTGACTTTATATGCATCCATACTTCTCAGGAAGCTGAAAAACTCCGGATTTTTAGAATATGAATCCGCATAGATCTGTGCCGCGAGCGCATCCCCTTCACCGCGAAGCTGTCGCGCATTACGCTCTGCGTCGGCCAGCATCACCGTCACTTTTGCGTCGATGTCGGCCCGAATTACCTCAGCCTGCTCCTGACCTTCAGAACGGTGCTCACGGGCAACCGCGGCACGCTCAGCGCGCATGCGCTGGAAAATCGAGTTACTGACTTCGGTTGGCAGGTTAATCTGCTTCACGCGCACGTCCACTATTTCGATACCCAGCTCGTCAGACGAGGTCGCAGCCTGTTCCATTGCCTGACTCATCAGGGCAGAACGCTCACCCGATACAATCTGGGAAATGGTGCGGGCACCAAACTCTGAACGCAGGCCGTTATTCACCTTCTGTTTCAGCAGGGCTTCAGCCTGGAGCTTATTCGCACCGGTTGACAGGTAGTAACGGGCGAAGTCGTTAATACGCCACTTCACGTACGAGTCAACAATAAGGTCCTTTTTCTCACTGGTAACGAAGCGGTCAGGCGTGTCATCCAGCGTCTGAATACGCGCATCCAGATGCTTCACGGAATCGATGAATGGCAGCTTAAAATGCAGACCGGGCTCGAACACGCGGGTCTCACCGGTTTCCGTGTCACGCTGCACCTTACCAAACTGAATAACAATGGCGCGTTCACCTTCCCGAACCACAAACAGAGAGCCTGAGGCCAGAATGGCTAGCACGACAACGATCGCAATCGCTAGATTTTTCATCGCTTATCTCCCCTCTCTCGTGGTGTTACCGCGAAGACTGCCGGTGTTATTGTTGCGGATACGCTGGCCTTCATCCGGCACCGGCGCCTGCAACCCCTCCAGGGTGTTACGCGACTGTTTGGTTGTGGTTGACTGCTGGCGCTCCATGATTTTATCCAGCGGCAGATACATCATGTTGTTGCCATTCTTGCTGTCGACCAGAATCTTACTGGTGTTACCAAATACTTCTTCCATGGTCTCCAGATAAATACGGCTGCGGGTAACTTCCGGCGCTTTCTCAAACTGTGGCAACAGTTCCTGGAAACGGGCAACCTCACCCTGGGCCTCAAGGATCACTCGCTCTTTATATGCCTGCGCCTCTTCGTTCATACGATTAACCTGACCCCGTGCACGCGGCTCAATCTCCCGAGCATACGCCTCGGCTTCACGAATGAAACGCTGCTCGTCTTCCTGTGCTGCAATGGCGTCATCAAACGCATCTTTTACCTGCTCAGGCGGACGTGCATCCCGGAAGTTCATATCAATGATGGCCACGCCCATGTCGTACGGCTCGATGATTGACTGCAGTTCTTCCCATACGCGCTGACGGGTAACTTCACGGCCATCCGTCAGTACGTTATCCATGGTTGAATGTCCCACCACGTAACGAATCGCACTGTCCAGTGACTGGCTCAGGCTCATTTCCGGGTTTTCTACTGCAAATACCCAACGGAACGGATCCACCACGCGATACTGCATTTCCATCTGTACGCTCACCACGTTTTCATCTTCAGTCAGCATAGAGCCCGACGAAGACTGGTCACGAATGGACTGCACGTCAACAGGAATCACCTTATCCACAAAGGTTGGCGCCCAACGCAGGCCTGGCTCGACCTGCTCATGATACGCGCCGAAACGCAGCACAACGCCCCGCTCGGCCTCTCGGATGGTGTAAAAACCACTGATGAACCAGATAATTGCCAACAGGCCGATCAGGATTCCGGCACCAATGCCGCCCAGACTCTTACCTGAGCCACCGTTACCCCCACCCATTTTGCCAAACTTGCCAAACAGGTTCTTAAACACATCATCCAGATCCGGCGGACCCTGATCACGACCACCGCGATTTTTCCACGGGTCGTTGTTATTGCCACCAGGCTCATTCCAAGCCATGCTGATACTCCATACTGATTATTCGTAATTGTTGACAGAGTGCGACACTGCGCGTGTTAGGTCAATGCCGCACGACAAAATGGGACAGCCCTGTGTCCAGTCTTTTTTCCAACCGGTTCCAGTCTGCAGACGGCATCCTGACATCGACAACCCAGTCGCCGTCGCTGTCATACGCTTCACTGCTGATGCAATTCAGTTCATACAGCACGCCACGCAGACGACTCTGTGCCGGCGGGATGCGCAGGGTGTAATTCACCATGCTCTTCGCAAGGCACTCCGTCAGCGCTTCGGACAATAGCTCTACGCCCTCGCCCGTGCGTGCTGATAACCACACCCTGACAGGCACGCCGTCTTCGTTTCTTTCTATACGCGGGCTAACGTCGTCAAGTTTATCAATCTTATTGCAGATTATCAGTTGCTGAATGTCATCGGCCTCGATTTCCTCCAGCACTGCGTTTACTTCATCCATGGTGTCGAGGTAGTTAGCGTCGGCAATGTCTACCACGTGCAACAGCAAATCGGCTTCCTGCGTTTCCTGCAGGGTTGCTTTAAACGCTGCGACCAAATCATGTGGCAAGTGCCTGATAAAACCAACCGTATCGGCCAGAATGGCAGGCCCGACATCCTGCAATTCAATTTTTCTTAACGTAGGATCAAGCGTCGCAAACAGTTGATCGGCGGCATAAACATGCGCCTCAGTCACGGTATTAAACAGGGTAGATTTACCCGCATTGGTATAACCCACCAGCGACACAGTAGGAATTTCCGCACGTACCCGTGATCGTCTTCCCTGCTCACGCTGTTTTTGCACCTTTTCGAGACGACGCAGGATGGCTTTGATTCTGGCGCGTAATAGTCGACGGTCGGTCTCAAGCTGGGTTTCACCAGGTCCCCGCAGACCAATCCCCCCTTTCTGACGCTCAAGGTGAGTCCAGCCGCGGATCAGGCGTGTGGAAATGTGGCGCAACTGAGCCAGTTCGACCTGTAGTTTACCTTCATGGGTGCGCGCACGCTGCGCAAAGATATCCAGAATCAGCCCGGTGCGGTCCAGAACCCGGCATTTACAGACTGATTCAAGATTTCTTTCCTGCGACGGCGACAGTGAATGATTAAAAATCACCACGTTCGCATCATGCGCTTTTACTGCAGCGGCAATTTCTTCCGCTTTTCCTGAACCGACAAAAAACTTTGCATGCGGTGCACTGCGCGACGTTGTTAGCACATCAACGGCGTTGACACCGGCAGAGGAAACCAGCAGTTCCAGCTCCGCCAGGTCTTCTTTGCTGTTTTCATCGGCAAAATTAACATGAACAAGTACAGCCTGCTCACCGGCTTCATAACGGTCAAACAAGCGCGAACCCTTTTTGTTTATTCACTTTTACTATTTTCAGACTCTCCCGACGTTGGCATGGTGATGGCTCTTGCTGGCACCACGGTTGAAATAGCGTGCTTATAAACCATCTGGCTTACCGTGTTCTTCAGTAAAATGACGAACTGGTCAAATGATTCAACCTGTCCCTGAAGTTTAATACCGTTAACAAGGTAGATAGATACCGGGATCCGTTCCTTTCTTAACGCGTTTAAAAATGGGTCTTGTAATGATTGCCCTTTAGCCATCTGATTTCCTTAGTTTTTATTATTTGTATGAAACAGGGGTCGCTGTTTCATCGCACCACACAACAATTTTATACTATACAGCGTCAAGTGTGACTTTTGCTGTAATTTTAGTCAAATTATCTTTAGCAAATGTGTCAAGCCAGGTGACATTCTTCCAGCCTCGCAGCCAGGTCATCTGACGTTTGGCAAGCTGACGGGTAGCAATAATGCCGCGCTCCCGCATCTGTGCATAGTCCAGCTGGCCTTCAAAATACTGCCACATCTGCCGGTATCCTACTGATCGTATAGCGGGTAAATCCGGATGCAGATCACCTCGCTCGTACAGTTTTCTGACTTCATCCTCAAAGCCATCGCGCAGCATGATGTCAAACCGCTCAACAATACGCTGATGCAGCACAGCACGCTCCGCTGGTGCAATCGCAAACTGCACTATCGGATACGGACAGGCATTCACTGCTTGTTGCTGCCAGTGGGTCAGCGTTTTTCCCGAAATCCGGAACACCTCAAGCGCTCTTATCAGGCGCTGAGGATCATTCGGATGGATCCTCTCACCACTGACCGGGTCAATGCGAGACAGCTCATCGTGTAATGCAGACCATCCACGCGATTCCGCCTCCTGCATCAGTTGCTCTCTTACTGTTGCGTCCGACTTAGGTAGTGGCGAAATTCCATTTATCAAGGCATTAAAATACATCATTGTACCGCCGACCAGTATCGGACGCTTATTTCGCTGCTGAATGTCCGCGATGAGTGCGGTCGCATCCTGACAAAACTGCGTCACCGAATAAGTCTCTGCCGGATCCATAATATCAATGAGATGATGGGGTATACCCGCCATCTCTTTTTCTGTCGGTTTGGCGGTGCCGATGTCCATGCCACGATACACCAGTGCCGAATCGACGCTGATCACTTCACTGTCAGCCAGCTGAGCCAGTTCAATCGCCAGACGGGTCTTGCCTGACGCCGTCGGCCCCATGATTGCAACGGGAGTGAGAGCAGGATGTGTGCCAGTGGTCATGCTAGTGGTCAAAAAATCTTATCAATGCGTCAACGGGGCGCACTTTACCAGACTCCTGTGCACGTTCCCATGCCTGCGCTTCACCATCCCGGTCAAACCAGTGCCAGACATCCTGTAACAAGGACGCAGGCCAGTCCAGAGCACCCTCGCACAACGCCCCGACCAACGCGTCAACATTGTCAGGCGCACGTGCCAGCAACACACCCAACCAGGATGTCCAGGGCCAGTGACGGGTGCCGGCAGGCACCTGCTGAAGCCGGACTTTGCCTGCGACCACAGATACCCCGATATGCGCCTGCTCAAACGCACTGATGACGTCCTGCTCTGGTGCGCTGCCCGCCACAGTAACCGGCATCAGCAAAGGCTGTGACGTGGTTGTCTGCATCAGGTGACTTCGCATCCAGTCATACGCAATATCACTGACCGACACCAGACAGGCACTGTCGCCATTCAGGTACATTCTGTGCGTCATCGACAATGTTACCGGTTGAGGAGACGCCACCTGGCGCTGCTCCGTGTCAGGGGCGCTCATCAGTGTCTGGTACTGTGCAGCAGCGTGTGCTGCAGCGGCAGGCGACGCGCGGCCTTGCCAGCCAGTGTGCCTTAAACTGCCGCCCGCCCCAGAGGTAGTCGCCCCGGATACGGCTGGTCGCGATGGTGATGGTGTACCCGCTGGCGACAGCGGGCGGATATAGTCATGGGCCGGCGGTGCCGGCGCAGCGGGGGCGTCAGCGGTATCACCACTTAATGCGTCAGCCACCGCCTTCACAATAAAGTCATGCACCAGGCGACTTTGCTGAAACCGCACTTCATGTTTGGCCGGATGCACGTTTACATCTACATCTCGCGGCGGTACGGTCAGATATACCACAAAGGCGGGCTGTTCCAGCACGCCCCAGACGCTTTCGTAGGCCTGACGCATGGCATGCAGTATCAGCTTGTCACGCATACCGCGACCATTCACAAAACTAAACTGACAGTCAGCGCTACTGCGCAACACCTGCTCATTACCCAGCCAGGCTTCCAGTTCGATACCGTCATAGCTGACCTGGGTATAAATAGCGTTGCTGATAAAACGGTTACCGGCGACCGCCGCAATGCGTTCCTCCCGCGACCCGTCTTTACGCACCAGGTAGCGTTTCACCGGCTTACCGTTGTGACTGAGCAAAAATGTGATATCGGGGTGACTCAGCGCAATCCGCTTTACCACCTCCTCGATATGCTGAAACTCGGTTTTTTCCGTACGCAGGAACTTTCGGCGCGCCGGGGTGTTGTAAAACAGGTCAGCGACATCGATGGTGGTGCCATCGGGATGGGCAACGGGATTGATCTTCACCGCCATATCACGCCCTTCACAATGCGCCTGCCAGGCCTGTTCCTGCACGGGAGGTTTGGATGTCAGGGTGAGCCGGCTGACCGAACTGATACTGGCCAGTGCTTCGCCCCGAAAACCCAGTGACAGGATATTTTCGAGATCATCAAGGCTCGATATCTTACTGGTGGCATGGCGGCTTAGCGCCAGTTGCAGTTCATCATGGGGAATACCGCCACCGTTGTCAGTAATGCGGATACGTTTATGCCCGCCCTTTTCAATCTGCAGCTCAATACGGGTGGCGCCGGCATCAATACTGTTTTCTATAAGTTCTTTTACCACCGAGGCTGGGCGTTCAACAACCTCGCCTGCGGCAATCTGGTTTGCCAGTTGCGGCTCAAGCAGTTTTATGGCCAAAAGGATGTCCGTTCTGATTGTTGTGTGGGTTTCAGGTGCCCGGAATAGTCAGCACCTGTCCAATTCTGACGACGTCAGTTGTCAGGTTATTGACTTCTTTTATTCGGCTGACATCGACATTGTAGCGTTGTGCCAGCAGCGACAGCGACTCGCCACTGCGCACTTTGTGCTGACGGTTTTTATCGCGCTCAGCAGCCCATAAGGTGCCATCCGGCGGGATCTGTCTGAAATAACGCTTCATCGCGGTAAACATGGATTCCGCCAGTCGCTCACGGTGCTTTGACCAGTTCAGGTTTTTTTCTTCCTGAGGATTAGAAATAAACCCGACTTCCACCAGGATAGACGGAATATCCGGTGAAGTAAGTACAGCCAGACTGGCCGCCTGTGGACGCCGCTTGTGCAGTGACGTTACCTGTTTCATTTCTTCGATAACCTTACTGCCCAGGTCATAGCTGGTCGCCATGCTGTGATCCATCGACAACCCCAGTATGGTTTCTGCCAGATAGCGCTCGCTGGCCTTGTCGGTAATCACTTCGGCCGCGCCGCCGAGCAGCTCGGAGTGGCGTTCGGTTCGTTCCATCCAGCGACCGAGTTCGTTATCTGCACGGCGGGTTGACAACACCCACACCGAGCCACCGCGGGGTTCCGGCTGGGTGAACGCGTCGGCGTGAATAGAAATAAGCAGGTCGGCTTTCTGACGACGCGCCAGCTCAGGACGTTTATTCGGTGAAATATAATAATCGCCGCTGCGGGTCATGACCGCACGCATGCCCCGCTCGGCGTTGATCATCGCCTCCAGCTTTTTCGCAATACTCAGAGTAATGTGCTTTTCAAAGGTACCGGTAGGCCCGATAGAGCCGGGATCTTCGCCACCGTGACCGGCATCAATTGCAATAATAATATCGCGGTCGCGGTGGTTGGTGTTTTCATCCATGACCACCTGTGGCACCGCAGGCGCGTTGGGGTCGTCTAGGTCAATCACCAGGCGATGGCCATAGGGTGCGGTTGGCGTCATCGCGAACAGGGTGGGGTCAACATCACGGTTCAGTTCAATCACGATTCGCGCTGACTGCGCGTTTTTTGGGGTGGAATAACGGATGCGCTTGATTAAATCACCGTCATTCTCAATGTTGTTCAGTTTGAGGTTATCGCGGGTATCGCTCAGATCCACCACCAGACGATGCGGATTTTTGAGGCTGAAATAGGTAAATTCGGGCGCGTCGCTAAGATCCAATACCACGCGCGTTTTGCCCGGAGAAGGCCAGATCCGCACGCCGTCAATTTTATTCAGTGCAGCAAATGCCGGAAGGGTCACCCAACATAAAAGAAAAACACCTACCCACTTGCGCAGCATACTTCGCCCCAGTACTGTCATCGCTGATCTTGCCCGACAGATGACGGCTCAACAATTCTATATACGCCTGCAGTGCTGAAGCAGCTCAGCGCCATGATGACTGCCCGCGCTGATATCGAATTGTCGACCACTGTCGGCTACACCTATACTAATCACTAAATCTGCGGATGCCAAGCAATCAGCCCCTTTTTCAGCCCACTCAATAAGGCTGACGCTGTCTGCCGTAAAATAATCGCGGATCCCCATAAATTCCAGTTCTTCCGGGTCGGCAAGCCGGTACAGGTCAAAGTGGAACACCGACAACCCGTCCAGTTCATAAGGCTCAACCAGCGTATAGGTCGGACTCTTTACACTGCCCTCATGTCCGAGCGCCTGAATAAAATACCGGCTGAACGTGGTCTTACCGGCACCAAGATCACCTGACAGATAGATCACCGTACTTGCCGGAAGACACTCGCGTACGGCATTCGCAAGATCCTGCGCCAGTTGCTGAGTTTCTTCTACACTGGCGGCAAAAAAGCCTGAATGTGGGTATGACATGCGTGACTACTTATTGGTTCCTCGCGGCGACTGATTAATCAGTGCGCGTACTGCTTCGTATAAATCGCTCGCAATCATACCACGTTGTCCATACAGATCGGCAATGTCATCGCCGGCTTTTGCATGCACCGACACACCATACAGGGCGGCGTGGCACGGGCTGAGTCCCTGCGCTATCAGCGCGCCCAGGATACCGCTAAGCACGTCGCCGCTGCCGGCTGTCGCCATACCGGGGTTGCCGTGCCGGCACACCCAGGTCGCTTTTTCGTTATCAATCAGTGTACCTGCGCCTTTGAGTACACAAATGGCATGGTATCGCTGCGCACACTGGCGGGCATAATTGAACCGCTCGCCTTCGACGTCATCGACAGATACGCCGAGCAAACGTGCCGCCTCACCGGCATGCGGTGTCAGAATGGCGTCTTTAATGGTATAGGCGGTTGACTGCTTACACAGCAGGTTCAGTGCATCAGCGTCAATCACCACCGGTTTGTTATGCGACTGACAGTGTTTCAGAGTGGTTTCGAATGCCGCCTGCGCCCAGCTGTCCTGGCCCAGTCCGGGACCAATCACAACACAGGTTGCCCAGTCGAGGGCTTTTTCCAGGTCATGGTCGGTCACCATCAGTTCGGGGCGTCCGGCACTTACCTGAATGGTCGAGCTTTCATGCGCATACACCTTCACCATCCCGGCGCCGCTGCGCAGCGCCGCTTCCGAGCTCAGGCGGATCGCGCCAGCCGTACCACGGTTACCGCCAACACACAGCAACCGTCCGTAGGTACCTTTATGGCTGTGGACATCGCGAGGGCCAAGACCATGCCGGAATAATGGCAGGTCAAGCAGTGTGGCGCTGGCACGCGCCAGTGACTGAAATGCCTTGCCAACGCCCAAATCCTCAAATACCAGCCGGCCGCAGCTTTGTTTGCCTGCGCCGGTTGTCAGGCCAGGCTTAATACCGACAAAGGTGACCGTGACATCGGCTTCAATACAGCGCCCCAGTGACTGTCCGGTATTGGCATCGAGCCCGGAGGGCACGTCCACACTGACCACCGGAATATCAGCGTCGTTAATGGCGTCAATGATATCGGCGAACTCGGCGCGGATAACGCTGTTGATACCGGTACCCAGCAGCGCGTCTATCACCAGACCGGCCTGAGTCAGCATACTGGCGTCAAACGCCTGGATGTCGCCGCCGGCATCACGCCATGCGCGCTGGGCATCGCCCGCGTCGCCCTCCAGCACCCGCTCCGGCTCTACTGCACACAGGGTAACCTGCTTCCCGGCCTGCTTCGCATGCAGCGCCGCCACATAACCATCACCGGCATTGTTGCCCTGTCCCACCACAACCAGAAAATGGTCGGTGTTCGGCAGCAACTGCTGGCAGTGACGAAATACCGCTTTACCGGCACGCTGCATCAGGGCGGTTAAATCGCAACCACTTAATTCGGCCGCTCTGGCCTCGTGTTCACGGACCTGATCGGCGCGATAAAGTTTGTATGGTAAGCTTGCGGCGAGTTGATCATTTAACATGAGTACATGTCCAGTTTACGTTCTGTTGATCTTGGCGAATTAGCCAACAATATCAAGGCTTGGGGCAAGGCGCTAGGCTTTCAGCAGGTTGGTATCAGTGATATTGATCTGCATCAGCATGAGGCACATCTGCAGCGCTGGCTCGACAACCAGTACCATGGTGACATGCAGTATATGGAAACTCACGGTATGAAACGCGCCCGCCCCGATGAACTGGTGCCCGGCACGCTGCGTGTCATTAGTGTCCGCATGGATTATCTGCCGCCCGATGCCTCCTTCGCCCGCCATTTAAGTGACCGTAACATCGCCTATATCAGCCGTTATGCGCTGGGACGTGACTATCACAAAGTGCTGCGAAAGCGCCTGAAACAACTGGGTGAAAAGATTACCGCAGCACTTGAGACAACAGCCTACCGTCCGTTTGTTGATTCCGCTCCGGTACTGGAACATGCGCTGGCAGAAAAAGCGGGACTGGGCTGGACCGGCAAGCATTCACTGACACTCAGCAAAGAAGCCGGGTCGTGGTTTTTTCTTGGCGAGTTGTTTATCAATCTGCCCCTGCCGGTAGATACACCGGTAGAGGAAGGCTGTGGCAGCTGTACGGCCTGTATGACGATGTGCCCTACCGGCGCCATTGTTGCGCCCTATACGGTGGACGCGCGCAAGTGTATCTCTTACCTGACCATTGAATACGACGGCAGCATTCCACAGCAGTACCGAAAGGCCATGGGCAACCGCATTTACGGCTGTGATGACTGTCAGCTGATCTGTCCATGGAACCGCTATGCCAGCGTTACCGACGAAGCCGATTTTCATCCGCGCGAAGCACTGCACGGACAGTCCCTGACATCACTGTTTGCCTGGGACGAGCAGACCTTTCTCAGGCATACAGAAGGGTCGCCAATTCGCCGTATTGGTTTTGAAAAGTGGCAGCGCAATATTGCCGTGGCGCTTGGCAATGCCCCATATTCAGAGGAAACCGTCAGCGCACTGGCGCAGCAGCGTGGCAAGGTCAGCGCACTGGTTGATGAACATATCGACTGGGCACTGGCACAACATGCGGGCCAGGCCACTGAAACCGAGACACCGGCGCAAAGAAAAACGGCACGCCTGACGCGTGCCGTACAAAAAGGGTTACCCCGCGACGCTTAGCGGTGGTACGGACGACTCAGTTCGTGCACCGCGTCTACAAACACCCCGGCGTTTTCAGGTGGTACATCCAGGTGGATCCCATGGCCCAGGTTAAACACGTGGCCGCTGCCCTCGCCGTAACCTTTCAGAATGGTGGCCACTTCTTCACGAATGCGCTCTGGTGAGGCATACAGCATGCTGGGGTCCATATTACCCTGCAGCGCTACTTTGTCGCCCACGCGCGCCCGCGCCTCATCAATATTGATGGTCCAGTCCAGCCCAACAGCGTCACAGCCAGTGGCCGCGATGGCTTCCAGCCACATCCCGCCGTTCTTGGTAAACAGCGTGACTGGCACACGACGCCCGTCGTTTTCGCGGGTCAGACCAGCGACAATTTTTTCCATATACTGCAACGAAAACAGCTTGTAATCACGCGGCGACAACACGCCACCCCAGGTATCGAACACCATCACCGACTGTGCACCGGCGGCAATCTGCGCGTTCAGATAATCGATTACCGCATCAGCCAGTTTGTCCAGCAACAGGTGCAGGGTTTGTGGCTCAGCAAACGCCATTTTCTTAATTTTAGTGAACGCCTTGCTGGTGCCACCTTCAACCATATACGTTGCCAGTGTCCACGGGCTGCCAGAAAACCCAATCAGCGGCACCTCACCTTTCAGTTCGCGACGAATGGTACGTACTGCGTTCATTACGTACTGCAGCTCCCCTTCCGGATCCGGATTGCCGATTTTCTCAACATCGGCCTTGCACGTGATCGGATTTTTAAAGCGTGGACCTTCGCCTGCCTCAAAGTAAAGACCCAGCCCCATTGCATCCGGAATGGTAAGGATGTCAGAAAACAGAATAGCGGCGTCAAGCGCGTAGCGGCGCAGCGGCTGCAGCGTGACTTCACAGGCCAGTTCGGCATTTTTACACAGGCTCATAAAGTCACCGGCCTGTGCGCGGGTGGCCTTGTATTCCGGCAGATAGCGACCAGCCTGCCGCATCATCCAGACTGGTGTTACGTCGACCGGCTCTTTGGCCAGGGCCCGCAGGTAACGATCATTCTTTAATTCTGGTCTGTTTGATCCGGTGGTGGCGTGTGACATGGTGGTCCTCTACTGCTAGCGGCAGCGCCAGTAATGCTGCGCGATAACTATTTAAATCAATGGGTTATATAAATTCGCGTTATCCGATCTGAGATGGCATACAGACCAGACGGCCAACGAGGCGGCAGTATATCAGGTAACACGTGTGTTGCAGAATCTTTCGGGTCAATCAGGTTGATTGTAAAAATTACTTTAACAAAGTGTGTAAATTTTACTTGCACAGGTAGTAAGTGTTTGCTACAACATAGAACAGCAAGAATAAAGAAGCCCGTTGACGGGACCGACGCAAAAACTTGCTTAAGCCCTGCCCTCGGCAGGGTTTTTTATTTTACGCCTGTTTTAAGCGTGCGATAGTGGCTTCAATCAGCTGCCCGGCAATCGAAAGACGCGGCGGCACTTTTGGCAATGCATCAATGTCAAACCACTGGGCATCGTCTATTTCGCCCTCTTCTGGTTTAATCTCTCCCGCTTTATAGCGAGCGATAAAGCCCACCATCAGTGAATGCGGAAAGGGCCAGGGCTGGCTGTCGAAGTACTCTATGTCTGACAGGGTGACGCCGACTTCTTCGAAGACTTCACGGTGCACCGCGGCTTCCAGACTTTCACCGCTTTCAACAAACCCGGCCAGCGTAGAATAAATATTCAGGTCACGATGGCGTGTCCCTTTCGCCAGCAGGATGCGCTCTCCATCATGAATCGCAACAATCACGCAGGGTGAGACTCTGGGGTAACTGCGGTGTCCGCACTGATGACAATGCACGGCCATTTCCCATTTCACTTTTTCTGTTCTGGCCCCGCACTGTCCGCAAAACTGGTGCGTACGCAAAAAGTGGACGTACTGCCAGGCCCGCCCTACCACGTCAAAACCGGCGTCTGGCTGCTGCATCAGAATATGACGCAGCGACGCGAGGTCCCACTCCCCTTCGTCCGGTGTCTCTGAACCCATATCAACCACATAATAAGGCGTGGGGTAAGGCTGCCCCTCAAAATCAAGCAACTCGTACACGTCTGCGCGATAGGCATGCACTAGTGGCAGCGATGCAAAGGCGGTGTGCGGCAGCGCACTGGCGTCTGGCGCCATGACCAGCCGATCTTTTACAAACACCAGCCAGTGACCATGCGTATCGGCTAACTGCTGATCGGACACTAATCTCATCATTACCTTACATCCTGACGCTTGCTAAGAGGTTGCCGTTACCATACCACAAAACCGCGCGGCAACCTTCTGCAACACAGTGAGCGCGGGATTGTTCGTGCCATTTGTACTGACTCTGCCCGGTGTTATACTGAAAAAACAATGTATAACGCTGTGAATGCGGCGAGTGAGGCCTGACAGTATGTTAAAGCAACTTGAAAGCGTGAAGAGTAAATGGGGCGGAAAAAGCGAAACCGTCGATAACTGGCTGAAAGCGCGCCAGCAGTTGCTTATTCAATATTGCGAACTGGCCGGCGTAACCGGCGTGGCGGGACCCGATAGCGAAATGTCGCACGGCACAAAAAGCACCGCATTACCGGATATTGCTGACATTGAGGCTTTTTGTGAGTCGCTGATGGACTATCTGTCAGCCGGACACTTTGAAGTTTACGATATGCTGGCGGAGACCAGCAGCAAAGCCAAAGCGCTGAAAGAGCAGCTTTATCCACAGCTGGCGAAAACAACCGACGAAGCGCTGGGGTTTAACGACCGCTACACTCAGTTGGTTGATGCGCAGCAGGCGGCCGCATTTGACGCTGATCTGGAAAAGCTGGGCGAAACGCTGGAAGACCGCTTTGAACTTGAAGACCGGCTTGTACGTCATTTATATGAAGTGACGTTGTCTGACGCCAGTGCATAATAGGCCTGACGCTGCACCTGATAATGAAGTGATGATAGTTGATGAATAATGCAACACTGATAAACAAGGCCCGGGCCTACTGCGAACAGCGCAATGCCCGGTTTACGCCGCTGCGGGAGAAGGTATACCAGATCCTGCTGAGCAAACACGGACCGATGGGCGCCTATGAATTGCTCGACAGCCTGAAGGAAACCGAGTCGGGAGCGAAACCAGCGACCGTATACCGGGCCCTCGATTTTCTATTGGATTTCGGCTTTATTCATCGGCTTGAATCAACTAACGCGTTTGTGGCGTGCTATCATTTTGGATGCAAGCATCCCGTACAGTTTCTGATTTGCGACAGTTGCGGTGACGTCGCAGAGATACAGTCGGAAGGACTGAAAGAAACGCTGGATAACCAGGCGAATCAGCACGGATTTAAGGTATCCAAACAAACCATTGAAGCACATGGCCTGTGTGCGGAATGCCAGCAAACTGAGGATATGGCGGTCAAGGAGCACACACATGAATGCTGATTTCGTAAACCCGTTTATTAATGGCCTGCTCAACGTGATGGAAACCATGGCGCAGACCAAACTGACACCGGGTAAGCCGAAGCGCAAGCAAAGCGACATCGCCAAGGGCGATGTGTCGGGCCTGATTGGTATGGTAGGCCCCAATGTGCGCGGCTCAATGTCGATTACGTTTGATGAAAACCTGGCCATAACCATTATGGAGCGCATGGTAGGCGAGCGTCCTGCCAAGCTGGACGCCGAAGTGGCAGACATGGTCGGCGAAGTGACCAACATGATTTGCGGCAGTGCCAAACGAGAACTGGCCGAGAAAGGCTATGAGTTCGGCATGGCAACGCCCATTGTTGTCTCCGGAAAGCAACACACCATCAGCCATCAGGTTGACGGCCCTAAGATTATTTTACCGTTTATGTGCGACGACGGCGGTGCACACCTGGAAATCTGCTTTGACAAATAGTTTATGGATAAGCCGGCAGCTCACGCTGCCTGCGTTTCCCCGGGGCTTTCATCTTATCACCCGTGATATAGAGGCTGCGCTACCAGAAATTTGCACGATAAGCGCGGGGCTGCTACACCTGTGGATAAAACATACCAGTGCCAGCCTGACAGTAAACGAAAATGCCGATCCCACCGTACGACAGGACCTGGAAGCCTACTTCAGTCATCATGTGCCCGAGGACAGCCCGTATTTTAAGCATACTTATGAGGGCCCCGATGATATGCCGGCGCATATCAAGTCCAGTCTGCTCGGCTGTCAGGTGTGTATTCCGATCGCGGATGGTCAGTTGCAGTTGGGTACCTGGCAGGGCATTATGCTTGGCGAGCACAGGGATCACGGGGGACAGCGCAAACTGGTTGCCACCATCCAGGGTTGCACAGGGTAACAGTATCACCATGGCATAGCTTTTGCTGTCTGCTGGCTATGGATACAACACAACACACTAACAACAAACAGGATGTATTTATGAACACGCGATTTAAGTTAGCAGCACTCGCTGCAGCAATGATATCAGTACCTGCCGTTGCGCAGGAATCAGAAGCACCTCCTTATGAGCAGTGGATTGGCGTATTTGGAACTAAATACTGGGCAGACAGCGACCGCGACGTAGGCGTGCCGAATGAAATTGACAAGGGCCTGGGCCTGGGTATTGAGTACGGTTACCGCTTTACTCAAAGCTGGGCCGCTCGTGCACAGTTCAGCGGTATCGACATGAAGCACAAGACCCCGGGCGGCGATGAGTATTATGACCACGCGAAAGAGCTGGGTGCCGATGTGATGTACTTCTTCTCTGAAGATGTGATGTACATGTTTGGCGGATTCCGTCATCAGAACATGGACGACAACTATACGTTCGCTGATGTAGGTGTAGGTAAACACTGGAGCTTCGGTGAGTCTGCACGCCTGATTACCGAACTGGCAGCTAACTATCACTTCGACGACAACTTTGTGGATTATGCGTTTAAGCTGGGTATTGCGGTACCGTTTGGCGCCAGCGGAAGCAAGTCTGCCGCCACACCTGCTCCGGCTACGATGGCCCCGAAAGACAGCGACCGCGACGGGGTTGAAGATGGCATGGACAAATGTCCAATGACGCCGATGGGTGTGCGCGTTGACGCCACCGGCTGTGCGGTTGACAGCGATGGTGATGGCGTACTGAATGCGGCTGACAAATGTCCGGGCACACCAGCAGGCACCACCGTGGATGCAATGGGCTGTGCACTGAAAGACAGCGACATGGACGGCGTTGAAGACAGCAAAGACATGTGCGCGGACACACCGAAAGGTGACAAAGTTGACGCGCAGGGCTGTACTATGTTCGACGAAGAAGAAGTCTCCATTACCCTTCGGGTGCTGTTTGACAACAACAGCTCAGTGGTGAAACAGCCTAATGATCCTGAAATTCAGGCGTTTGCTGACTTCATGACACGTTACACCAACACGCAGGCAACCATTGAAGGTCACACGTCTGCACCAGGTAACGCAGACTACAACATGACCCTGTCTGAAGCCCGTGCTGACGCATTTAAAGACGTGCTGGTTCAGCGCTACGGTATTGACCCGTCACGTCTTGAGACCGTTGGCTACGGTGAAACCCAACTGCTGGATACCAGCAACACTGCGGAAGCACATCGTGTGAACCGTCGTATTTCAGTCAGTGTGACTGAGACCGTGAAGGTTCCTGAACAGCGTTAATGCCTGTTTTGTCCGATAGCAGAAAGGCCGCTCAGTGAGCGGCCTTTTTTGTTGGGATGAGTGGCTGCTTTGTAGGTAGTTCTGCCACTACTGGTGGCGGGAAAAGCTACCGTCATTGCGGCGCAGGCCGCAACCTCCGAAAAGCTCCTACCTGCCCTAAAACTGCACTTTATACAATAAGCTCGATGACCTAACCTAAACGCTCATCACTCAAATGGAGTTTGGGTTTGAAAGCGCCAACAGTCTATATCGTCACAAATAGTCGCAACACAACGTTATACATTGGGGTTACGAGTGATCTTATTAAACGGACATACCAGCACAAAAATAAACTAACAAAAGGGTTTAGTGCCAGATATAACTTAACAAAACTCGTTTATTTTGAGCAGTTTTCGGATATGGAATCGGCTATTTTGAGAGAGAAACGGCTCAAACAATGGCACCGGCCATGGAAGAATCGTTTGATATCAGAGTTTAACCCAACTTGGTTCGACTTGTACCCTTCTTTGATTTGAGCCTATTAGTCATAGACTTTGAGAGGTTGCGGCCTGCGCCGCAATGACGACTTTCTTAGATGAAGCGAAAGTATAATCCCTGCCTATCGCAGACCACCACTCATGGATGGGTTACGGCGTATTTCAAATGGAGGGTGTCATACCCGGCGTAACGCGGTACGCGACGTGCTTAATACTCGTCGCTGACCGCCGGGCCGGCGTAATTATCAAAGCGAGAGAACTGGCCCTGGAAGGTCAGGCGGCAGGTGCCGATGGGTCCGTTACGCTGCTTACCAATGATAATTTCGGCGATGCCTTTGTCTTCACTGTTCTCGTGATACACCTCATCACGGTAGATGAACATGATAAGGTCGGCGTCCTGCTCGATAGAGCCGGATTCACGCAGGTCGGAGTTCACCGGGCGTTTATCGGCACGTTGTTCCAGGCTTCGGTTTAGCTGCGACAGGGCAACTACCGGCACTTCAAGTTCTTTGGCCAGGGCTTTCAGCGAGCGCGAGATTTCGGCAATTTCCAGGGTACGGTTATCGCTCAGACTGGGCACACGCATCAGCTGTAGGTAATCCACCATGATCAGGCTGATACCACCGCGTTCGCGCGCCAGCTTTCTCGCGCGAGAGCGCACATCCATGGGCGTCAGGCCAGATGAATCATCAATAAACAGGTTATCTTTGTCTTTGAGCATGGCCATGGTGTTGGAGATCCGCGCCCAGTCTTCGTCGTCCAGCTGTGCAGTACGGATTTTAGTCTGATCCACTCGGCTCAGCGACGCCAGCATACGCATCATGATTTGCTCTGACGGCATCTCCAGACTGAACACCAGCACCGGTTTTTCTTCCAGCAGCATGGCATTCTCTACCAGGTTCATGGCAAAGGTGGTTTTACCCATCGACGGACGGGCGGCAACAATGATGAGATCGGACGGCTGCAAACCACTGGTTTTCTTATCAAGGTCGGTAAATCCGGTAGAAACCCCGGTTACTTCCTTGTTGGTTTTAAGCAGAATTTCCAGACGATCGATGGTCTTGCCCAGCACCGATTCCACATCGCGGGGGCCTTCATTTTCCCCGGTTCTGCGCTCAGCAATTTCAAAAACTTTACTCTCGGCAATATCCAGAATGTCGGCGCTGTCGCGACCTTCCGGATTGTAGCCAATTTCAGCGATGTCGTGCGCCACACCAATCAGTTCGCGGGTAATGGCACGTTCACTGATAATTTTGGCGTATGACACCACGTTCGCCGAACTTGGCGTGTTGCGGGCCAGCTCACCCAGATAGGCAAAGCCGCCGGCGTCTTCCAGTTCGTCATGGCGTTCCAGCTCTTCCGAAACCGTGATGAGGTCAACCGGTGTAGAGGCAGACAGCAGGCGAACAATGGCACGGTAGATGATTTGGTGGGAGCGATTATAAAAGTCCTGCTCGGAAACAATTTCTGCCACCTTGTCCCAGGTATCCGGGTCAATCAGCATACTGCCCAGCACAGACTGTTCTGCCTCGATGCTGTGAGGCGGAACCTTCAGCTTCTCAACATTTTTATCGCCTTGTGAAGAAACGACTTTCACTGTAATCACCATCTTGCTACCAGAACCCTGCATTATGCGCTATTTATCCGGTCTTGAACAACCAGCGTTTCCGCCGATCAGGTTCA
Organism: Alteromonas nitratireducens; assembly: GCF_040812025.1. Taxonomy (NCBI): domain Bacteria; kingdom Pseudomonadati; phylum Pseudomonadota; class Gammaproteobacteria; order Alteromonadales; family Alteromonadaceae; genus Alteromonas; species Alteromonas nitratireducens. The sequence goes on along the minus strand of NZ_JBFNPK010000010.1, from coordinate 33,811 downwards.
GGTGTCAGAAAATGTAGAGAATTTAGCAGCAACTGACCTTTTCTGAAAAAACGCTGACGCGTATATTGGATAAGTTTTGTGTCATTAATCGTTACGTTGTACGGTGGCAGATCTGCCCCGATGAAGTGGTTCTGATGAAAGTTGTATTATTAGCTGTGTTCGCCATGATGCTTATGCCCGATGCGCTGGCAAACACACCCGAACATTATGAGCAGGAAAGGACACGTCTGCTGAATGCCGACAGTGATGTCCGCAAACGCGTGCTGTTATCTGACAAACCGTTTGATACACAGACACCGCTGGGCAAGCATTTCTATAACACCCTGATCAGCACGATCCCTGGGGCGTTTTCGCGTTTTACCCTGACAACGGCGGATCAGGCGACGCTGAAGCATGATTACCCTAAATATTTTCTGGAGTATACGCTGTATCGTCTGCGCACTTCAGACCGGCCACTGGCCAGCCTCGAAGGTGACATGATAGCGCTGGCGGATCAGGCTAAAACGGCGGGCTGGGACAAGCTTTATCGTCTGGCCATGGCAGAGGTGGTTGACATTCAGCTGGCCCGAAATCATCCGTTTAAAGCGCTGCTGACGCTGTCAGGCCTGTTGCAGGCCGTGTCGCCTGAATCTGCTACCTACCTGAGTAATGACGACTACTCTCAGGCTGCCATCTATGCCGACCTTGCGACCGCGCAGCGACAAAGTGGTAATGCTGAGAAAGCCATCTTTTACTGTTCGAAGTACGAGCGCGCGTTAACACTCGCCGGTCAGCAGCAGACCAACGCGCTGTGTCGCGCCGGGGTTTACCTTAGTCAGGGTGACGTGAACCAGAGCCTGCGACTTGCCAGCGAGGTGTTTCGTGTGGCGGCTGAAACTAATGACATGGATACCCTGGTTGAGGCCGGCACGCTGCTAAGCCGGGCCTACCTGGCGTCTGACGAGCCAGCCATGGCAGAAACGATTGCCAAAGATACCGTCAGTACAGCTCAACAGCAGCGTGACTTACTGTCGCTGTCATTGTTTCCGGTGTATGAGGTGCTCAAGGACATTTATATGGCCCGTGGCGAAGCCAACTGGGCCGGCCATTATCTGGCCAAGATGGAAAGTGCCGACCCGCTGACGCCGCCGTATTATCGTCAGAACCGGCTTGAGAAGGCGCGCGCCGCCATCGCCAGTCTGAACGGTGACGTAGCGCAGGCTGCCTCCATGTACGAAGGGCTGCTTGAGGCACACGATGCGCTGCCGGAGCCTGCCCTGACCGTGACGTCACCGGCGATCATCGATAAGGAGCTGCAGGAGCGGGAGCTGACCATTCTGTCGAAGCAACAGGAAATGCAGACCGTTAAAACCCGGAATCTGACCGTAGTCACGCTGTTTTCGACCACGGTAGCGCTCATTTGTATTATTGCAGTGGTACGTCTGTACCGTCACAAACAGCGCATGGAAAGCTTTACGCGTGTTGACCAGCTTACCAGTGTGGACAACCGTTGGTTTGCCATTCAGTCTATCAACCGGCGTATTGCCCACATGGACAGACTCGGCGATATGGTCTGTGTTGCCCTGATAGACATTGACCGCTTTAAACTGATTAACGAACGCTACGGATATCAGACCGGCGACAAGGTTCTGGCCAGAATTGCCAAGGTGCTGAAGTACCAGTTGCGCCGCGAAGACGTTATTGGCCGCTACGGTGGTGAAGAATTTATTGTGCTGCTGTCGGGCAGTCAGCTGGAAGACGGACTGGCTAAAATTAATGAGTTACGTGAAGTGCTTGCCGCGCAGCAGTTTGCCGAGCTGGAGGACTATAACGACGTGCTGCGCTTCTCATGTGGTATTGTTGAAGTCAGTCGCAGCGCAAAGCCGGAAGATGTTATCAGCCTGTGTGATTCGCTGCTCGGCAAGGCCAAGCAAAAAGGGCGTAACCAAACCTGTTCTGCCCGCTTTCACCGTCCGCTTGAAGTCGTCAGCGCATAATCAAAGACCACTATGACTTGAAACGAAAAAGCCGGTTCAGAGGTTATCTGAACCGGCTTTTTGTATTAACGGTTGTCTAGTTGTTCAGCGTGATCCGACCGCTTACGGTAGACACATTCACACGGGCCTCGCCACCGTTGTGAACAAACTCCAGCCAGCGGCGCGGGCCATATTTGGCTTTCACCATTTCGTCATCCGTGATGTTGTTAATGATACGGCCGCCGGCGTGCGCTTCCGTATCGAAGCGGGCTGACACATCCTGCTGGAAGTTAAGGGTGATGCTGCCTCCTACCGAGGACGCTCTGACATCGCCACGGGCATCGAGCGTCATGCTGGCATTAATACGACCATTAACCGTATCAATATCCAGTTCACGAACATCGCCTAACTGCAGATTAAGGTTACCGTTGACCGTTTCAACCGATACCCTGGGACTGTTCGAGCGAATGTCGATGTCGCCATTCACCGAGCCAAACCGTCCGCCCTGCTCACTGATATGCTTTCCTTCAATTGCGCCATTTACGGTTTGCAGCACCACGTCGCCGGCCACGTCGTCAAGCATGATGTCACCATTGACCGAATCAACACTGACTTTGCCCTTAACGTCACTTAAGCTGACGTCGCCGTTGACCACATCGGCTTTCAGGCTGTGTGTCAGGTCTTCCACCTGCAGACGTGCATTGATGGAGGTATAGCTGACCAGCGCCTTGTACGGCACGTAAATGGTCAGGTTGTCGCCGTCGCTGTTTTTGTAACTGCGCCAGTCACTGTTGTAGCGCTTGGTATCAATATGAATGGTTACCGCACGATCTGATTTTTCAAACGTAAAGCGGTCGGTCTGTTCACCAAGCTCCCCGGTGACTTTCACTTCCTCTTTTTCCCAGCCAAGGATCCTGGCCTTGCCGTTCATATGTTCAATGTCTACATACGGGCTGTCGCTGGTTTCCAGTGTCTGATCGACGCGCTCACCGGCTATAGCCACCTGGCTTACCAGGGTCAGGCCTGTCAGCAGCGCCAGTGACCACTGCACGTATTTTCCTGCTGTCTTATTTACCGTTTTCATTACTCTTACCTCGTTAAATTTGCTGCCATTTGGGCGCGTGCACTCGCTCAATAAGCGCAATCTGTTGTTGATACACGTTCTGTAGCATGCGCAGCAGTGCGGTATTATCCGGATCCTGCTCAAGCGCGGCCTTTATTGCGTCAGCGGCGTCATCCAGTTCATCCAGCTGTTGCTGCCAGTTTTCAGCCACCGCCGGTGTGTTGGTGTACTCCACCAGCAGTGCCTGTTTTTGCTGTTCATGTTGCTGACTCAGGGCCATGACCAGTGCTTCACCGGTCAGCTGCCCACCACGCTGTTGCGCTGACTGCTGCCAGCCAAACCAGCTGATTGTTGCCACCAGCGCCACACTCGCGGCCACTGCGAGCCAGGGTCTGGATGACTGCCTGGCTGTACCGGCGTGCGCCTGCTCGTGCTCTATCGCCAGTTCAATGCCCCGCCACAAGTCGCGCTCAGGCTGCTTTTCTTCTGGCAGCGCATTCAGCTTGTCATTCAGCTCATCGTCAAATTTCTTCGCTGTCATTGCCCATCCACTCTTTCAGTAAATTTCTTGCCCGGTGAAACTGTGCTTTGCTCGAGCCCACCGCCATATTCATCATGCTGGCAATATCCTCATGCCGGTAGCCCTCAATGGCATGCAGCACAAACACCATTCTTGCCCGCTCTGGCAGCCTGACCACCAGCGCCTCTAAATCGATACTGTGCATGTCCGATTCAGCGCTGCGATGTTCAGCGTCAGAATGTTCAATATTGAACATCCGTTGAAACCAGCCACGCTGCTTGCGCATATAACTCACAGTCACATTTGCCGTCACGCTGTGCAGCCAGGTGGAAAAACGACTCTGACCGGTGAAGTTGTCAAGCTTTCGCCACAGCTGTATAAACACTTCCTGGGTTGCATCTTCTGCCAGCGCCTTGTCACCGGTCAGCCGGTAGGTGAGCGCATAAACCCGGCCCACATGCGCCTTATAGAGCTGATGATAGGCGGTTTTATCCCCCGCTTTGACAGCCTCTATCAGTGCATTTTCGCGAGCGCGGGTAAATGCCTCTTCTGCATCCACCACCGTGCTGTGCGATTGTTCCATATCCGCTGGTTTCCAGTATCGTTGGCGGGTGGCGTTGCCAGACCTGCCAGTGTGTTTGTTTGATAGGTTAGTCGTAGCGTACGTGGTTAAGGTTTAAAGCGCCAAAAAACTTTTTTACCTTGTCGCCTCTCCTTGGCATCATATCGCTACCACCCTGTCGGAGATGCACCATGAACATCCATGCTCTTTATGCTGGCAAGCCCGTTCCCTTCGGGCCGCGAAAGTCCCCCAGCAGTATTGTTAAATCACCGGTAGCCGCGCTTACTGTGCATGAAGCGGGTACCGATGAAGATGAGCAGGGGAATAAAAAACTGCACGGCGGAAAAGAAAAGGTGCTGCATCAGTACAGTTTCCCCGGTTATGCATTAATGAAAGCAAACTTTCCTGACGGTGCATTTGAGCCAGGCTCCATCGGTGAGAACCTGCTGGTTGAGGGCATGGATGACACCAATGTGTATATCGGTGATATCTATCAGATGGGAGAAATACAGGTAGAGGTTGGCGCGCCGCGCGCGCCATGCAACAGAATTTCCCAACGCTATGGCATTAAAAACCTCGACCGTTTTTTAGGTGAGCATGGGCGGACCGGCTGGTACTACCGGGTGATACAAACCGGCGTGCTGCGCGACGGTGACACTGTCGCACTGATAAGCCGGCCGGAGCACAGCCTGACCGTCGGCGCGTTAATGCGGGGCGTGTTTTTAAAGCAGCCTGATGTTGCCCGTCAGGGTATCAATATAGGTGCGCTTGACCCGGAATGGGTTGATAAATGCGAGCGCATTATCCGACAGGCATAAAAAAAGCGCCCTACGGCGCTTTTTTCACATTATCAGCAACTTATGCTTCAGCGATGATGATCACTTTCACTGACGTTTCAACGTCAGAGTGCAGTTGCAGATCGATATCGTATTCACCGGTTTCACGCAGTGTACCAGTAGGCAGACGAACTTCTGCTTTGGCCACTTCAACACCCGCAGCAGTAATTGCTTCAGCGATGTCACGTGTACCTACAGAACCGAACAGCTTACCTTCGTCACCAGCTGGTGCAGCGATAGTCACTTCACCCAGCTCAGCGATTTTGTCAGCGCGTGCCTGAGCAGCAGCCAGGGCTTCAGCGATTTTCGCTTCCAGCTCTGCACGGCGTGCTTCAAACTTTTCGATGTTTGACTTAGTTGCAGGTACTGCCTTGCCCTGTGGGAAAAGGAAGTTACGTGCAAAACCAGATTTTACTGAAACCTGGTCGCCCAGGCCGCCAAGATTGGCGATTTTATCTAACAGGATGATATCCATCGATGTTACCCCTTATTTCTCGCCAAATTACTTGTGTGAATCAGTGTACGGAAGCAGAGCCAGGAAGCGCGCACGCTTGATGGCAGAAGACAGCTGACGCTGATACTTCGCACTGGTACCGGTAATACGGCTAGGGACGATTTTACCGCTCTCTGTTACATAGTTTTTCAGGGTAGCGATATCTTTGTAATCGATTTCAGTCACACCTTCTGCAGTGAAACGGCAGAACTTACGACGTCTGAAAAAACGAGCCATGTTAGTTCTCCTTATGCGTTATCTTCAGTGGTTTCAGTTTTCTTTTCTGCACGTGGTGCAGAATCGTCACGACGCTCACGACGCTCTTCTTTCATCATTGGAGAAGGCTCAGTTACCGCGTTTTTCGTGCGCATTACCAGATTACGCAGGATGACATCGTTGAAGCGGAATGCATTTTCCAGCTCTTCAACCGCTTCAGCCGTGGCTTCGGCGTTGATCAGAACATAGTGTGCTTTGTGCAGCTTCTCGATTGGGTAGGCCAGTTGACGACGACCCCAGTCTTCCAGGCGATGAATTTGACCACCGTCTTGCTTCAGGATAGTGGTATAACGCTCGATCATACCAGGGACTTGTTCACTCTGATCAGGGTGAACCATAAAAACGATTTCGTAATGACGCATTATTGCTCCTTACGGTTGTAGCCTCGACAGTACAGCCAGACTGTATAGAGACAAGGAACTAAAGTTAGGTTGGCTGTAAGGGCGCGCATTATACGCACAGGCGGGCAATTGCACAAGCACTAATCAATCGCGTGCGCCGTGGTAGCCTTATTCGTCCCAGTAAAACACCTCGTCCACGCGCACACTGAACAGCCGGGCAATACGAAACGCGGTTTCGAGGCTGGGGGAATAACGCCGCTGCTCGATGGCTGCCACAGTCTGACGGGTGACCCCCACCGCGTCCCCCAGCTCAGACTGGGTCATATTGCCGTGCTGTTCACGTAACTCGCGCACCCGGTTCGCAATGGGGAGTGGCTTCGGCATTAGTATACAGCCCGGCGGTACAGGTAAACCCGCGCCGCATAATTCATCAGCGCACCGGCATACAGGCTGAGTAATACGCTGTAAAACAGCATATCGCCGCTGGAAAACACCAGGTAGACTGCCAGCGATATGGCCACGCCGGCGTTCATAACCAGGCTTGCGGCATGCGCGGCTTTTTCTGCAATCTGTTGCTCACGCTCATCAAAGGCACGGTTGGCCTCTTTCGGCTTCATGATGGCAATAACTGCATGAGCAACCGCTATTACCACCACCTGCACGACCACCACGGCAATCAGTGACAGCAGTGATGGCGATGCCATGACCTCAACCGTTGACGCCTGCGAGACAGAAAAGAAATACCAGAGTGCAGTTGCCAGCAGCGTCAGCATCATGACCCATGCGGATTTTTCGTAAAAAGACATACCTACCCCAACCATGTTAAAAATGTTTAACATGAAGAATAGGCGGCGCGCCATCAAATGTCAAAAATTTTTAACATGACAAGTGTAACAACCGGTTAATCACGGGATTGTATGTTATTGCGGATCTGACTTAGCTGTGTGGGTGAGAAACTAAACTGGTGTGACACCCACGACGACGCAATGCCAATATCGTAGCCATGTATCAGCTGCACCAGAATGACATCACGCTCGACGGCGGCATCGACACTGTCAAACACCATCAACGCAATGCGCTCAGCAAGCGTTTGATTTTGTACATCCTGCTTATTGTAGGGATAAGCCTCAACCCGGATATAGTGGGTAGTATTGGTACCGTTGCTGACTGAACTGACCGTCGTTGAGCCATCAGTAACGCCACTGTAGCGAATGGCTGTGAACTGATTAACACGCTGCTGCGTCGCCGACAGCTGGTCAAGCGAACCGATTGCAGAGGACGGTACCATATTCATTATCAGGGCCGGTGCAAACAGTGAGGCAACCAGCAGTGCGCCGACAACAGCAAAGTGCGGCTTCCATACAGCTTGCAGTGTTACCGGCTGAGTCCCGACGTTCACTACGTAAGTACCGCTAACAATATCGTGCAGTGACTGGCGCGTGCGGCGGTTAAATGCGGCCAGATAGAAAATCGAAAGTAACCCGCCAAAGACGATCACTGACAGCACATTACCCATCGCATCAGGCAGGTTCGGCACCTGAAGTCCGTTCAGAAAATAGGGCACGGCAATCACACTGGCGCGGCCAACGGCACGGGACACAGGTATTGTGGCATTGTGTTTGTCCACCACCTGAATTTTCAGTACTTTTTTACCGAAGGTCTGTCCGTTTCCCGTGTGGCTGTTTGCCAGTCCAAAGTAAGCCAGGAAGATGACAAAACCAATCAGTTTAGCCCAGTTGCCCATATCGGCGAACACGTCGCCAAGCGCGAAGCCAAGCACAAGCCCAGCGCCCGCCAGTACCAGCAGATCGAGAATAAACGCTCCGACCCTGCGCCAAAAACCAGCAAGCCACAGCTCCTTCTGTTGTTGTTCTTCCATGATGTACTCCTGATTGTATTGTCTGTTTATTGCTTGTCGGGTTAAACCACCGGTGATCCCATTGACACCAGCACGGCGACACCGCCAAGTGCGGCAAGTGACCAGAATAGGGTTTTCCAGCCGGCTTTTTCGCCCATGATCCAGGCCACGCCAAGCGACATGATGGCACTGGTAGCAATTAAGGTTTGTACTACGGCCGCCTTAGCATTGGCAAAGGCCAGCATTTGCAGATAAATCGCCGCCGTTGTGCCAAGCAGGGTAGCCAGCGTGAAGGTAAGCCACAGCGATTTATTGTTTATCGGTACGGTCGCGCGCGGCAAAACGCGGGTACCGGTTACCAGCATGATTAGCGCCACCAGAGCAAGCCCGCCAATTAAACGCCACATCGCAGCATTGGCGGCATCCACCTGGCCGGCCGACAAAATATCGCGACTGATCACCGCACCAACAGCCTGACAAACCGCTGCACCCACACCATACAAATAGCCCGTTGAGGCAGCAATATGACTGGCACTGCGTTTACGAATTTTTACCACCATGTCGACAGAGAAAAGAATGATCGCGACACCTATCCATTGCTGCCAGGTGATCCACTCAGCAATCCAAATCATGGCAAGCAGTGCCGTGAAAATAGGTGCGAGCGTTTCCGTTACCAGTACTGCCTGACTGTCACCAATTGTATTCAGCGCTTTAAAGAACAGCGTATCGCCAATACCTATACCAATCACGCCACTGAGTAACAGCCATAACAGGGTTTCGGTTTCAACCGACAATACCGGTAAAAACAGCTGCGTCACAACGACGAGCAGCGCGATAGACATAACGCCTTTCCAGAAATTCATCGCCAGCGGCGTAAAAACCTGTCCGGTACCACGAAACAAGCGGGCCGCTATGGCCCAGCATAACGCCGTTCCCAGCGCAGCCAGAATACCCATAAATAACGCATTTCCTTCTGAAAAAAGCGATTGATGATGAAGCGAACAGCGCGCTAGTGTAGCCAGCAAGCGCCTTTTCAGGCAAGCGGATTAAGGGTTGATGCCGACGCCGTTTTCATCAATCATGACAACATGTCACCAACCCTCCAAGGAACATCATCGTGTCAGAATGGATAGCCAGTGTTAATGAGGTGCTCTCGCAAACGCTGTTTCGCCTGTTTGAGCATAACTTCACGCTGGGCCAGATCCTGCTCGTTCCGGCAGCATTGCTGGCAGGCTGGTGGCTCATTATTAAACTGGCTCACCTTGCCACAAAGCGGCTGCGCAGCTCTGGTGCCAGTGCCGACACAGTGCACCTGTTTAAACGCATTTTCTATATTATTGCGTTTGCCATTCTGGCTTTCACACTGCTTGACCTGCTGAATGTGCCGCTGACCGCGTTTGCGTTTCTGTCGGGTGCCATCGCCATTGGTGTGGGCTTTGGCGCACAGAATATTATCAATAACTTTATTTCGGGCTGGATCCTGATGTGGGAACGGCCTATTCGCATTGGCGACTTTTTGGAAGTGGAATCGTACCGCGGCACAGTTGAAACTATTAATACCCGCTCTACCCGCATTCGGCGCGTAGATGGTGTCAGCATGCTTATTCCAAACAGCAAACTGCTGGAAAACACTGTGATTAACTGGACGCTGATCGACAGAACAATTCGTACCTCGGTAAAAGTGGGGGTGGCGTATGGCTCACCCTGCAAAAACGTCGCCGAATTGATCACCCGCGCGGCGAAAAGCCAGGACGATATTCTGGACACCCCTGAGCCTCTGGTGATTTTTGACGACTTTGGCGACAATGCGCTGATTTTTGAGGTGTACTTCTGGGTGAATGCCTCAGCCGAGCGCGACCTGCGGGTCATTCGCAGCAATGTGCGCTTCGCGATTGACGATATGTTCCGTGAGGCCGGCATTGTGATTGCCTTCCCGCAGCGTGATGTGCACGTGGACGGCGCGCTAAAATTAATACAACAGACTGATTAATAAGCATTTTCAAAGCTATCTTATTGGCTCGTGATATTGCGCAGCTTTGACCTGCCTGGCTTTGCGGTTATGATGCAGCCACACCGTTTGATGTAGGACGTTTTCATCATGACCTCAGTGATTGCCGAACTTTCCCGTATTTTATCGCCGTATTACAGCGAAATGAGCCTGATGCTGATGGCCACCCTGCTGGTGGTATACGGCGATGTGATCAACAAATACATTAAAAACGTGCTGGCCCCCTGCCATTTTATTCTCCGCGTTTCCTTGTTTGTGCTGCTGTGCGCGTTTGGCTACGGAATGATGACCCTGTACGGTGCACCGTTTATTCGCCACATCATCGCGTTTCTTCCCTGGCAGTATCAGGGTCTGGGCTTTATCAGTGCGTTTTTGCTGCTAGGGCTGCTGGCTGAGCAGCGACGGTATATTTGACGGGAATGTGGTTCAGTTAAGAAAAATGTCACCGTCGCAAATCCATGCCCCTTTGTTATCCAGGTTACTTACCAATCAGTATCCACTGAACTGTAAAGGCCACTGGACCTTAGTGTACGAATGTTGATCTCTTGATCAGCAAACCGTTGCCTTGTCTAAATAGTAAAAAGCTGCGGCAAAAGTGCACAACAAAGCTCAACAGACTCTACCGAGGCACGAATTCGAAATTATTAGCTTTTCCTTCTGATACAGTAATGGTTCCCAAATCGAACTTATAAGCCCTACTCACTAACTCCCCTTTATAGTTTCCATTAAGCAACGTCGTCTCTATCTTGATTCCCCGTCTTCCCATGCGGTCTGTAAAAGAGACAGCTTCACCGTCTTCGGGCGTAAATATAATTTCTACACGCTCCCTATACAGCTCATCAAAATTAAAAATTAGAGTCACATCGAGTTCAGTCTGGTATGGCAAAGGCTGGAGATCAAAACTGACACGTTGTGCTTGTCCTTCAATAATCTCAACCGAACTTTCTTCTATAATCAAACCGCCATCACCCCGCCGCGCAAAAACCTGATAAGTCCCGGCGGGCAACTCTAGATCGGTTGAATATGTAACGACTTTTCCCTTTTCATCAACAACTTCATACACGACATCGTCACGCATTGGAGTGATAATCAATTGTCCCATCTTTGTAGTGTGCTGAGGTAATTTCTGGTTACTTTTACTACCAACGACCGTAATGACTTCCTTGTTACTATCTGTAACTTGCTCTGTCCTTTCCAGACTAGTCTCGCGCTTTCTCAGGGAAAGTGTTTTCATTGTAAGTGAATCTTTAGTGATAACCGCCGAGGTAACAATATCCTCAAACCCTGGCTTACTTGCTTTTATGCGATATTCGCCTTCAGGCAGCCTCATCCCCTTGTGGTATTTGTGCGGCGTCCCGTAAATAGTGATATGCGCATCATGAGGATTAATGTTCAGGGAAAGTCGTCCCACGCCTTTGCTCGCATCCGCTTTTAATACGCCAGCGAGACTAAAGTAATTCAGTGTGGAATTTTTTTGCAGTGACACAGGCAACGATGCTGTGCCAATGTTTGCGGTTATGACATAGTTTCCTGGCAAAATATGAATTTTTTCATAAACACGGCGCTTGGTACCCGGGCCATCAACAGGCTCGATATACAGTGTCATTTTACTTTGCCATTGCTTTACCTCTAGCTGTATTCCCTTGCCCGATCTGACACTGTGGACGCGGTTTTCTTCCATAAAAGAAAACAGATAGTCAAAATCTATTCGCTGAAGCAATGAGTCGAGGCCCCATCCAGTAGTCGTTGTCACACCCTCCTCTTTTACCGCTTCAAATAGTTTGGCGCTTTTAGAACATGAAGAAAGTAACAGCAGTGCGATACACGGTATAACAAGTGTTTTCAGTTTATTCACCTGCAACCTCCGCGACACTTTCTAATAAGCCTCCGATCGCCTCCTGGGCTACTAAAGACGCATAAATGTCGGCGTGCTCAGCAATCAGTACATGCATATCTGCCATTAAACTATCAAACAGTACTTCATTTTTTTTAATTGCCATATTCACGCCTTCAGCCAATACCGTGTCTCTTGCTACTGACTTACATTCGTCAATAATGGTATCGAAGATGTTATTCTGGCGTTGTTTTAACTCCGCTAGTTTTGTTTCAAAGCTCGCCGCGGTCACCTCATCATTCTCTTTTTTGGCGACTTGGCCAAACAACGTATCGTTCAACACCAACTGCGCCAATTTTGCGGAACAATAAATCCGGCTCCGGTCTTGTTTACCCTTTGCCACGTTAGGAGGAAAAGAGCGTGTAGGGTTCCGAAGTATTAAGTGATTATTTTTAGGTATTGGTTCAGCTTTAACAAACCACAGAAACAGTGAACCTGTTTCTCCATCTTCTGTTTTAAGGGTTGAGTAACTTCTGCATGCTAAATTACATGTCAGCTCGATTAACGGGGTATTTGTAGCGGAGGTTCCCTCGATAAAGAACGTTTCCGGCAAAAATTGATTCAGAGTTTTAACCAGACGCTGCGTCAAAGCCACACTCATTTCACGGTCATCAGGCATAAAGTAATCCGGCCCGTAATCAACATTTTTTTGGTAGGTTTCCTTTTCCTCTTGAGTGGTTACGTCACTAACTTTTGCTTGTACCGCAAGTGCTGGCTGGTAAGTGCTTGGATTATTCAGATGTTGGGCCAAATACGCCAACAGAGGCTTAGAAAGTTCATCTGCACGTCTGAAAAGCATATTGATAACGCTTTGCATTGACTGCAAATATATTTGTCGGATCTTAAATAACTCACGCTTAGCATGTCGCCGTTTGATTGGCTGTAAAAACCGAATGGGTTGGGACGCATTAAGGTAGCTTTGATAGGACGCGATTCTACTGTTTTTGCGTGCTTCCCTGTATAGTTCACTGGCTGCACTTGCGTTGTGTAACTTGTTCAGAAAAATCAACCACAAAACAAAAAAGCTGACGAGAATAATTTCATTTACCCAGCTCTTGATGCCAATTACTGATGGGTATTCATCTAACGGAGCAACATTAAACGCAGAAAAATATTTTTCATTACTTTTGAAATCTTTTAAGTCTTTGCTAATGACACCATATTCCTTAAATGACGCACCCTGGAAAATGATATGATTTTTTACTGCAGGGTAGTGCAACTCACCATTCAGAGGCAGTGGTTTAATGTGGTCATACACAAAATAGCGGGGCACGCCAAACGCCTGCACTAAAAAAACAAACAAGGCAAAGAATGGCGTTCCAATAATCAGCTTTCTTTTCCAATACTTCAGGCCAACTTCTGAGCCGACAAAACAAAAAAAGAAAGCTGTTCCCCAGAAAAATAAGATACTCAGCCAATCCAAAAACAACAGCTTCATAGTGTCCTTACCTCTTACAACATCCATCAAGAAGAGTGGGTCTTTTAACTATAAACGATACCTGTGCAGGCATGACATAAGTGACGCGTAAAATTCAAACATTAGTCTGCTGCACCTTTTTATTCATTGTCGATCTCTGAGGCGGCAGCTTCGCATAACCCGGCATAATTGACCTTTTATCCAGCCTTTTCTACGTGCAGAATGCCTACTTCCACCTTGGTGATGCACACCGTTTCACCGGCCGCGATAGGCGTGCTGGCTTTCACCTTCCAGGTAACGCCTGAGAACTTGGTGGATCCGGGCTGACCCGGCGCAACGGCCTCGTCCAAATCAAACGTAGTGCCTATCCAGTCAGATTTTACTTCATTGGGCGCTCGGTCGGTCTGCAGGTTTTTCATTGGTCGCCATAGCACTACCATCAGAATGGTGTCGAGAATAGCCACCGACAAAAAGGCGTGGAGTAATTCTTCGTCCAGAAAACCGGCATACATTAACCCTGACGTAATCAAACAGGACAAGCCCAGTGTCAGCAGCACAATGGTGGTAAAACCCAGCAACAACTCTATGATCAGCAGGATCAGCCCCACCCCTAAAATCATGTGAGGCAGGCTATTCAGCATATTTTCCATCAGCTTGCCTTACCTCCAATGGTGTTTGCGATTGTCATGGCCTGGGCAACCACATTACCAATTTCTGTGGCACCGTCAGGCAGCAGTACGACCGACGATTCTTTGGCAATATTTTGCTTGGCTTCAATAGCACCTTTAGCCAGATCAAACTGCACCGCTTTCTGGCCTTCCGCTGAAGCAGCCGCGCGGCCAACGGTTTCCAGTGCCGTAGCCTCGGCTTCTGCAACACGGGTAATGGCCTGCGCCTCACCCTCGGCTTTTAAAATTTGTTCCTGTTTCTGCGCTTCGGCCGACAGCACGCGCGCTTGTTTGTCACCCTCGGCACGGTTAATGGCGGATTGCTTATCACCTTCAGACTCCAGGATCTGCGCACGCTTAAGACGCTCGGCCTTCATTTGCTGTTCCATCGCGTCCAGTACGCTGACCGGTGGCTTAATATCTTTGAGCTCGTAACGCAGTACCTGCACACCCCAGGGCGTTGCAGCTTCATTCAGCGAATTGACAATACTGGCATTCAGCGAATCGCGCTCTTCAAAGGTTTTATCCAGGTCTATTTTACCCAGTTCACTACGCATGGTGGTTTGCGCAAGCTGCGTGACGGCAAAAATATAGTCTTCTACACCGTAGGTCGCTTTGTAAGGGTCAATGACGCGGAAATACAGTACGCCGTCCACCAGCAGGGTAATGTTGTCTTTGGTGATAACCGACTGCTCCGGCACATCGCCGGCCTGCTCTTTTAGTGAACGATCGGCGGCGACGCGGTCGATAAACGGCACAATAAAATTAATCCCCGCCTCCAGCGTTCGGGTGTACTTACCGAATCGCTCAACCAGCCAGGCGCGGTTTTGCGGCACAAATTTTACCGACGACTTAATGCCAATAATGATTAATATCAGCAGGATAGTCTGAAAAGACAGGAGGTAATCGAGCAGTTGATTTATTTCCATTAACACATTCCCTTATATATACAGTAGCAACGACGCCTGCGCCTTTGTCCGCATCAAAACAATGAGTGCAAACAGAACAGACGTGCCCATGTTTTTCCTACTATAAGGAGACCGCGCGATTTGTTGTAGCGATTTTTTGTTTCAAAAACAAAACCTGTCCGTGCAGGCAGTGTAAATAAGGGGATGGCGGGGAATGAAAAGGGGGAGCGACTCCCCCTTTACGTCAGTACTTAAGTCCGCATCAGCCTTTTTTGAGGTACTCACGTACCACATAATGCAGGATGCCGCCGTGTTCAAAGTAGGTAAACTCGTTGGCGGTGTCGATACGGATGTCCATGCTAACCGACTGCGATTTGCCGTCATCAGACGTAATCGTCACATCGACCTCCTTCTGTCCCTTCTCAATTTTATCAATGGAAAAGGTTTCATCCCCTTTTATGCCGAGCGACTCAGCGCTGTCACCGTCTTTAAACTGCAATGGCAAAATGCCCATGCCTATCAGGTTACTGCGGTGAATACGCTCATAGCTTTCGGCCATGACCGCGCGCACGCCCATTAGCGCAGGGCCTTTTGCTGCCCAGTCGCGGCTTGAACCGGTACCGTATTCCTTACCCCCTATCACCACTGCCGGCACACCTTCTTCCTTATAGCGCATGGCCGCATGGTAAATAGACATGCTGTCCCCGCTGGGGAAATGTGTTGTCGCGCTGCCCTTGGTGCCGGGTGCGAGCTGGTTTTGCAGACGCACATTGGCAAAGGTGCCCCGCATCATCACTTCATGGTTACCCCGGCGTGAGCCGTACGAGTTGAAATCTGCGGGTGCCACGCCCTGCTCCTGCAGGTATTCGCCAGCCGGACTGTCTTTGGCAATGGCACCTGCCGGTGAAATGTGGTCAGTGGTAATAGAGTCGCCCACCTTCACCAGACAGCGCGCGTTTTCAATTGCCGCGACCGGGTCAGGCGTTTTGCCCATATCCTTAAAGAACGGCGGATGTTTGATGTAGGTAGACGATGGCCAGTCATATACCGATGTTGCGCTGACATCCAGTGCGTTCCAGATATCGTTACCTTTAAACACATCGGCATACTTCTCTTTAAACAGGTCGCCTGAAACAAATTCCTGCACCAGTGACTGAATTTCTTCCTCAGTCGGCCAGATGTCTTTTAAGTAGACCGGGTTACCGTCTTTGCCGGTGCCGATAGGATCTTTGGTAATGTCTACTTTCATGTTGCCCGCCAGCGCATAGGCGACCACCAGTGGCGGAGACGCCAGGTAGTTGGCGGCAACGTCCGGATGAATTCGCCCTTCAAAGTTGCGGTTACCTGACAACACCGAGGTCACCGTCAGCTTCGCTTTGCGAATCGCGTCACTGATCTCATCCGGCAGCGGGCCTGAATTACCAATACAGGTAGTACAGCCATACCCCACCAGATTAAAGCCCAGCTTTTTCAGCGGTTCCATCAGACCGGCGTCTTCCAGATACTGAGTGACCACCTGTGAACCGGGCGCCAGCGAAGTTTTTACCCACGGCTTACGTGCAAGTCCAAGTTCTACGGCTTTTTTCGCGACCAGCCCCGCGCCGACCAGCACCGAGGGGTTCGAGGTATTGGTACAACTGGTAATGGCGGCGATCACAATGGCGCCATCTTTCAGGTTAAATTTCTCACCCTGAAATTCCACAAACGACTCGTGGGTTTCGTTTACCTCTGGCATCGGTCCGCCTTCGGCAACAAATTTGGTTTCTTCATCAAGCACCGTCACATCAATTTGTGAACTGTGCCATTCATTGAAAGCCGCGGCCGCACGGTCAAGGGCAATGCGGTCCTGCGGACGCTTGGGTCCGGCCAGTGAAGGCACCACATTACTTAGATCGAGTTCCAGGGTTTCATGATACTCGGCATCTTTGCAGGTATCGTCATGCCACAGGCTGGCCTGTTTGGCATAGGCTTCCACCAGCGCAATCTGCTCATCACTGCGACCTGTGAGTTTCAGATAATCCAGTGCTACGTCATCAATCGGGAAGATACCGCAGGTTGCACCGTATTCTGGCGCCATATTGGCAATGGTGGCACGGTCTGCTGTTGTCAGGTGTTTCAGACCCGGCCCATAAAATTCAACAAACTTACCCACCACGCCGTGTTTGCGCAGTTGTTCCGTGATGGTCAGTACCATGTCGGTTGCGGTTACTCCGGCAGGCAGTTCGCCGGACAGGCGGAAACCCACTACTTTTGGCAGCAGCATAGTCACAGGCTGGCCAAGCATGGCGGCTTCGGCTTCAATACCACCCACACCCCAGCCGAGGATCCCCAGACCATTAATCATGGTGGTATGAGAATCGGTACCTACCAGCGTATCGGGGTAAACGTAGGTGCCGTCGTCTTCCTGTTTGGTGAAGGCACAGCGGGCCAGGTACTCCAGGTTAACCTGGTGAACAATACCGCGACCTGGCGGCACCACTTTAAAGTTATCGAAGCTCGATTGCCCCCACTTAAGAAACTGATAACGCTCTTTATTCCGCTCAATTTCTACATCAGTATTTTTCTCAAACGAGTCATCCTCACCGAAGTAATCCACCATCACTGAGTGGTCAATCACCAGTTCTACGGGATTAAGCGGATTGATCGCCTGGGCGTCACCGCCGAGGGCATTAACCGCATCACGCATGGCCGCCAAATCGACAATGGCCGGGACACCGGTAAAGTCCTGCAGAATAACCCGGGCAGGCACGAATGAAATTTCGTGCTGACTGTCGTCGCTGGTATCCCAGCGGGCGATGTGCTCTATGTCGTCGCTGCTGACAAATTCTTCGTGCTCATGACGAAGCAGGTTTTCAAGCAGAATTTTGATACAGAAAGGCAGTCTGTCGAGCGGGTAAGTGCCGCTGACAGTGTCGAAACTAATGGCTTTATAGACCTTGTTACCGACGTTAAGCTCTGAAAATGATTGATATTTCACGCGCTCACCTTTGGTTTTGCTGTTAGTCATTGCCATGGGCGATGGAACTTACGGCGTTGCCCACAGGTTCGTAAGGGTTATACGGCGCAAAACTGAAAAAAAGTTCATCTTTGGCTAAACAGTGTACACCGACAAAACACTCAAATTTCACACAGTTGCCGTCTGAGAGGGGCGTTTAACAGCGCATGTAAACCGGCTTCGCTGCTGGATTTTTAGCTAAGGATCAAGGATGATACCTGCCTTGATTTCATCGGCGGTAACAGCCGCTGTACTTTAACCAACGCCAACAGGTATTTAACT
The DNA here is from genome assembly GCF_040812025.1 of Alteromonas nitratireducens. Taxonomy (NCBI): domain Bacteria; kingdom Pseudomonadati; phylum Pseudomonadota; class Gammaproteobacteria; order Alteromonadales; family Alteromonadaceae; genus Alteromonas; species Alteromonas nitratireducens. The sequence goes on along the minus strand of NZ_JBFNPK010000010.1, from coordinate 15,735 downwards.
ATGTATAAACTTGTACTCATTCGTCACGGAGAGAGCCAGTGGAATAAAGAAAACCGCTTCACCGGCTGGCATGACGTTGATTTAACAGAGACGGGCATTGCCCAGGCAAAAATGGCCGGAGAACTGTTAAAAGAGGCAGGCTTCTCGTTTGATATGGCGTATACGTCAGTGTTGCTGCGCGCTATTAAAACCCTGAACATCGCGTTGGAAGAAATGGGTCAGCATTATCTGCCGGTAGAGCGTCACTGGCGTCTGAACGAGCGTCACTATGGTGGCCTGACCGGGCTGGATAAGGCCGAAACCGCCGCCAAGCACGGTGATGAGCAGGTAAAAATCTGGCGCCGTAGCTTTGACGTACCGCCACCGTTCGTAGACGAAGACTCGGAACACTTCCCGGGCCACGACCCTCGCTACAGCCACGTTGATCCGGCCATTCTGCCGCGTGGTGAGAGCCTGAAACTGACCATTGAACGGGTATTGCCATACTGGCATGACGTGATCCGCCCGAACATTCAGAGTGGCAAGCAGATTATCATTGCCGCGCACGGCAACAGCCTGCGCGCACTGGTGAAATACCTCGACGGCATGTCTGAAGACGAAGTGCTGAGCCTGAATATTCCAACCGGCGTGCCGCTGGTGTATGAACTGGACAAAGACTTACGTCCCATCTCCAAGGAGTACCTTGGCGACCCGGAAAAAATTAAAGCCATGATGGAAGCCGTGGCCAACCAGGGTAAAGCCAAGTAAACCTGACCGGTCGCAGCCACGCTGCTGCGACCGTACTTTTCTACACCGCTGCTAAGCCCTGCCTGAACGCGCGATATACCCCGTTCGTCCACCCAAAGCCAAGCTGTACTTCATATTCGCCGCCGCCAGCGCGCGCCAGACGATCGCACACATTGTATTTTTCCAGCACCACACCGTGCGCCGTGTAATAGTCGTTAACCTGATTAACCCAGCGCGTTGCAATGGTGTTCGCCAGTGACGCCTGACCATAGCGGGAGAGACCTTTTGCTGCGAACCACTGCAGGGGCGCCCAGCCATTGGGTGAATCCCACTGCTGCGAGGTGGTATTCAGCGTGGTTACCAGTCCGCCGGGCTGCAAGAATTTTGTTTCGATATGCTCCGCCACGGCATCAGCCTGCTGCTGATCTGCCAGACCGGTAAATAACGGCACTACCGCAGCCAGCGACCAAACAGGTGTCTGCGACGCACTCGGATAATGATAATCAAAATAGAAACCGTGTTTGGCGTCATAAAGATAATGGTTAATGGCACGCAGACGAGCCTGCGCAGCGTGATGGTAACGGTCACGCTCACGGGCATCGTCACTTAATTCGCTAAGGCGCACTTCAAGGTGATAAAGCAGGCAGTTTAAGTCAACCGGCACCAGTGCCGTGGTACGGATGGATGACAGCATCTGAGGGTCGGCCAGCCAGCGCGAGCTGAAATCCCAGCCCGACTCACAGGCAGCACGAATGTCAGTCAGTCTTTGCTGTGCCGCCTCGTCAGACAGCCCCTGCATTTCATGCACATCCTCACGGTAAGATTCAGGCCGTGGCGTTGGGTCGGTATCGTAGTAGCGATTTAACAGGCTGCCGTCGGGTAATCTGACTACGCGCTGCGCCGCCGGGTGCTGATGCGAGGTGCTGTCCGCGCCATCCATCCAGAACGCATGCTCTGCTTTGAGCCCTGCTATAGCACGCTGACGCTGCGCGTCAGTTAACTGGTCACGGATAAGCTCGAACATCAGCACCAACACCGGCGGCTGACTGCGGGTATGGTAGTACGCGCGGTTTCCGTTGGGGATACAGCCTACCTGCGCCTGAATATCGAGAAAGTTCTCAAACAGGCTAATAACCACATCGCTGTGGCCGTCGGCTATCAGACCGGTGGCGGTAAAATAGCTGTCCCAGTAATAAATTTCGCGAAAGCGTCCGCCCGGCACCAGATACGGGTGTTGCAGCGGGATCAGACTGTCGTACTGCGGTACGTCGGGTTCGCGCCGTAACACGTCCCACATCTCCCGAATATAGTCATCAACACTGGCAGCCTTTACCGGTGATGTGGCTTCTGCCGGTGCAGGCAGAGAAAAGTATTCATCAACAAACGCCTGCAATGAAAAGCCCGGCTCATCGGCCTGCGCCTCATAACGCTGACACAGAACATCAAACGGTGCGCTGGCAATTGCGTCCGCAAAGGTTTTACTGTCAGGAAACAGGTTCGCCATCTGCACATCACGAAACAGTCTGCTTTCAAAAAACGCCAGCACATCCTGCCACGTTGACTGCGTGGTCCTCGCCATTACACTGCCTCCTGTTGGCGCACTGTTGCCGCAGTGCGTTTAAAGAAAAATAACGTCACCATAATCAGCGCAATCGGGAGCAGCGAAAGGTAAAACGCCCGCTGTCCGCCCATGGCGTCAAACACAAAGCCGGTAATGATAGAGCCGGTCGTGCCACCCAGCGCCGAAAACACCACAATCAGTCCGGTCATTGGCGCATGCTGTATTTTTGGTAAGGCACTGAGCATCACAGAATTAATGACCGGGTAAATCGGTGCCATCATCAGTCCGATTAGCGGAATCAGGAAAGCGGCCAGTGGCGCATCCAGCCAGGAGGTAATTGCCTGGCCTTCGACATTTTCGGCCAAAGGTAAGCTTAGCAGGATGACCGCCGCCATCATCGTCAGACAAATCATCAGAAACGGATACCAGTGCATGCGCGCCAGAATTCCGCCTGCCGCCAGACGCCCGACCGCCAGCGAGACCGCGAAAATACTGGTCATCTGAATACTGACATTGACCGGTAATCCCAGCACCTCGCGGTTAAAGGTGGGCAGCCACGAGCCAATGCCCTGTTCGATCAGCACGTACATAAACACCGACAAAATAAAGATGAGCACCAGCGGCTGGTACGCCAGTTTCAGCATGGCCATGAATTCGCCGGAAGCCTGCCCTTTGGCACGTACAGGTTTATCAACCGGTGCGGCTAACACCAGCAGAAAGGTCACGCCGACCAGCGCGGCCAGCAGGTAGTACACATTCAGCCAGGTCAGAGAAGCCGCGTTGTTTTCATCGATAAAGGCGGCAAACACCCAGTAGCCGGACAGCACGCCGACCATAAAAATACCTTCGATGATGTTCATCAGTGAGGAGTGGGAACGTGTGTCGTGAGAAAGCTGACCAATGATGGCGTACACCGAGACTTTAACCAGTGCAAAGGCAGTGCCTACACCGGCAAACAGCAGTTTCATTGTCCAGAATGCACCAATGCCCGGTGTAACCGCACACAGCACGCCAACCAGCGCCAGCCCGCTGAGCATGGCCAGTTTGTACCCGACACGCGGTATGAAGGAAGCCACCAGAAATGACACCAGCGCAATCGACAGATCTTTAAAGCCCTCCAGCGTACTGGCCTGCGGCTTGGTTACCTCAAAACTGGTAATGGATTGCAAAATAACCGTGCCCACACTGTTAAGCAGTATGGCAAACACAAAATAACTGGCCGCAATGGCACCAATAATCAGCAATCTGGACATGCGCTTTATAACACTCCGTTAACCTAATGCGCTGAGTCTAGCCACCAACCAGAGCAAATGCAATCGTTTGCAAAATATCAATTAAAGGTTATCGGGCGACCAGACGGAGTGGAGGTGTGTGGATCCAGGGGCCTCCGCCGCATGTATGCGGCGGCGGAGCCCCCATGGAGGGGTTCACGGCGTCCCCTGGATCCACACACCTCCGCTTCGTCTGGTCAAGCGCCGAAAAAGTTAATTTCGCCAGCGGTGTACTATTCGGCAGTTGAACGGCGAACAATCAGCTGAGTATCGACAACCTGCGAGGCGCCGCTCTGGCCATCCAGTTGTTTGATGAGCTCGTTCACCATCATTTCTGCCGCCTGCTGGGTATTCTGGCGCACGGTAGTGAGTGACGGATGCATCAGTTCGGCCAGCGCAATGTCGTCATAGCCGATAATGCTGACATCCTGAGGAATGCCAACATAGCGCTCTTTTAGCGCCTTCAGGGCGCCCAGCGCCACCATGTCACTCACGCAGACAATACCGTCGAAGTTCAGGCCATGTTCGCGAATGTGCTGGTTGATATAGTCGTATGCGGCTTTTGAGGTGATATCGATAGAGGCGGTGAGCGACGGATCAGGGGTAATGCCCTTTTCTTTCAGCGCATTGCAGTAGCCCTGATGGCGCTGACGCATCTCAGCATGTTCTGGGTCGCCCAGAAAGAGAATGTTTTTGCAGCCATGATTGAGCAGATACCAGGTACTTTCGTGGCCGCCAAACAGGTTGTCGCCGCCAATAATAGGGTAACGGGCCGGCGTTTTGGGTTCGCCCCAGACCACCAGCGGCACGCCGGCGTCGGCTGCAGCATCTATTTTTTCGGTCGACTTGCCCTGCCCCACCACAATCATGCCGTCAGCTCGCTGACTGCTGATAAAGTAGTTTGCCCAGTCGTCAGTGGCCATAAAGGAATTTGATAGCAACAATTCATAACCGCGGGCGTTGAGGGCTTTGTTCAGATCGCCCACAATTTTTAATAAAAACGGATCGGTAATGCTCTGCTCGGTGTGCTCGATCAGATTCAGGATAACTGCAATCACGTGTGTTTTGCGTGTGCGCAGCCGGCTGGCTGCAGCGTTAATACTGAAGTTATGCTGTCGTGCCAGTGCCTGTACACGGTCACGGGTTTCCTGCTTGATCAGCGGGTTATCCTTCAGTGCCCGGGAGGCGGTCGAGGCCGATACACCAGCCAGTTCGGCCAGCTTTGCCAGCGTCAGCCGGGATTCGTTATTTGCCATGGTAATGCCATCGTCTTTTTCTTTTCACTATATCTGCTTCGCGGCGTGGTTCCTATCGTCGCGTGCATTATGTCCGGTTATTCCGGCGCGCCTGTTCAATTGTAAATGCTCATTAACAGATTGAAATAAAAATTTTGCAATCGATTGCATTTTATCCTTGCAATCGATTGCAAGCCGATCTATTTTTGCTCCCACTCCCTGGATGAGTGACAAAAAATTAACCAATACCGCTCATCCTGTTAACAACGAAACCCTAACTTAGTCAGGAGCACACCATGAATACGTTGTTCTCAAGAGGTTTACTTGCTACGGCGGTGTCGATGGCACTGGCCGGAAATGTCGTTGCACAGGATGACGACACGGCTGCCAAGCAAAAAGCGGCCGAAAACGCGGAAGTCATTATTGTCAGTGGTACCCCGGGCGGCGCGGGCATCCGTAAAATCGACGCCAGCTTTGCGGTAACCAACATTGATGCCAGCGACATTGAGAAACTGGCCCCTAAGTCAACGGCCGACCTGTTTAAAGCCATTCCGGGTGTCTGGGTAGAAAGCTCAGGTGGTGAGTCTGGCGCCAACGTATTTGTGCGGGGTTTCCCGGGCGGTGGTGATGCGCCGTTTCTGACCATCTCACTGGAAGGCTCACCCATCTATCCGGCCCCCACTCTGTCGTTCCTGGAAAACTCGCAAATGTTCCGCATCGATGAAACCATCGAAATGGTAGAAGGTCTGCGTGGCGGTCCAAACCCGATTGTCAGTAACGGCCAACCAGGCCTGACAACCAACTTCCGCCTGAAGCGTGGTGGTGAGTCTACCGAAGCACTAGCCAAGTACACCGTGTCAGACTACGGGCTTAACCGGGTCGACCTTGTGCTAAGTGGTGCCCTGGCTGATGATTTGTATTACATGGTTGGTGGCTACATCAAAAGTTCTGAGGGTATTCGTGAAGCCGGCTTCAACTCGGAAGAAGGTAACCAGTTTACTGTCAATATCACCAAGATTTTCGACCGTGGTGAGCTGAACCTGTACACCCGCCAGACCGATGATCACGGTACCTGGTATCTGCCGACACCGCTGAACGTGGAAGGTGTTGACGCCAACTTTACTCAGATTGGTCCGCTGAACCGTCAGGCCAGCATTGCCTATGGCCCGGACGGTACAACAGAAAGCTTCGACTTTGGCAATGGCCGTGGCTGGGATGGCCACGTCAGCGGCGGTAGCCTGAAGCTGGACCTGGCCGATGACTGGAAACTGATTGACCGCTTCAACCTGACCAAGGGTGAAGCCAATACCTTCGGTCTGGTACCGGAAGGGGCCGCGACTACCGTAGGTGCTGTAGCAGATAACGGCCTGACGGCGACTGGTTCAGTCACCGGCACAGAGTACGACGCCAATACGCCTGTTCAGCAAATTGGTCGCTGGGTAGTGTTAAAAGACATTGAGTCATTTACCAATGACCTTGCGGTATCGAAGCGCTTTGATACCTTCGATGTGTCATTCGGTCTGTATACCGCATCCACCAAAGCCGAAGACTGGTGGAGTATCGGTAACCAGGCGTATCACGTTCTGCAGCAGGGTGGCGAGGCGCTGACCGGCATCGATTGTAACGATAACGCCGACAGCTGTACCTGGAACTATGATATCAACTCGGTTGGCGACGCACAGACTACGGCGCTTTATACCACCGCGACCTGGTATGCCACGGACGATCTCAGCATTGACGCGGGTCTTCGCCGTGAAAACCATGAAGTTACCTACACCGTTGATGAAGGCCTCGATGGCAACATCACCAAAGCGGTTGATTACGACGAGACCAAAACATCATGGACGCTGGGGGCGAACTACGCACTGGATGATTACAGTGGTGTGTTCGTGCGCATGAACCGCGGCTACAAAATGCCTTACTTTGATGACTTCCGCGACAACTTCGGTGCGTACACCGGTGGCAATTCGCTGATCAAAGAAGTCACGCAGGGCGAGCTGGGTTATAAATACATGAATGACGGTATTCAGTTCTTTGCTACCGCATTTACCAATGAGGTTAAAGGTGACACGTTTGTTCGTCGTCCCGGCGCACCGGCCGAGATCCTGACTAACGAAGCCTATGGTATTGAGCTGGATGGTCGTTATGACCACGACTCAGGCTTCTCGTTGTCGGTCAATGCCACACTGCAGGAAACAGAAATTACCGAAAGCCCGACGAATGAAGGTAACGAAGCACAGCGTCAGCCAGGCTGGCAGGTGCGGATGACGCCAAGCTATTCATTTGAAATGGCTGGCGGCATGTACTCAACCGTGTACGCGACCTTCTCTGCCGTCGATGACCGTTTTGGGAACAACGAAAATACGGTGGTACTGCCGGGCTACGAGAAGCTCGACCTCGGTCTGACCGTTGAGCCTACCGATGCACTGCGTCTGCAGTTCTCAGTAGATAACGTGACCGACGAGCAAGGTATTACCGAGGGCGACCCGCGTAACCCTGATGCACCAAACGGTCGTTATATTATGCCTCGCAGCATGAAACTGAGCGTGTCGTACCTGTTCTATTAAACACACTACCCCTGTGTTGTCGCCCGGCTTTGCCGGGCGTTTTTATTTCTGTTTGTCCCAACGCGTTCAATTCCTGTGCTAGGGTTAACAGACACGATAACGTTTCGCACACGACACTATGACGTTTTACAAAAGCCTGCTGCTTACAACCTTAATGGTGTTTACCGCGCTGCCAGGCCATGCGGCTAAACACGTGATTGCAGCGGCAGAGCTGACCTCACTGTTTCACACCATCCCGATTGATGAAAAAAATTTTCCGACATCCTTCGGCGCTTACTATGACATTCTGTCCAAAGTCATTGATGACACCGGCCTGCAGGACGAATTCGAACTACTTGTGATCCCCATGCGCAGGGCGAAGCGAGGTTTTCTGAACAAAACCTATGCCTGTTATGCCCCGGGTATCGACACGTTCGACTTTCCTGACGAAGTAGAAAGCCGTTATGACCTGCTGACGTCCGTGCCTATTAATGTGGCAAAAGCCAAACTGGTTTCAGCACAGGGAATGCCGGTATTAACCAGCGCAGATGAGGTAAAGCCTGACTTTGCTATCAGCATTGTCAGCGGTGTGCCTGAAAATCAGGAAATCAAACACATCCTGGCACGCGCTGCCGGGGTGATCCGTGTGAAAAGTGAAGTGGAAAACCTGAGGGCGGTGATGAACCACCATGCGACCCATGCCATTATCTACCTGCCTGATGCGCTGCTGGCTTATGAGAAAGCGGGCTCACCGGTACACAACTATGACGAACAATGGGATTTGTTAACAATAAAAGATGCGGTGACCTGCCACGCCGACTACCAAGGCGCCTTTAACAAGATAAACCAGGCGCTGATGACAATGCGCGCCTCGGGGGAACTGAAGCGTATGTTAGGGCAGTTTTATATTCCACAGTAGTCAGTGCGCAATTTTACAGCTTCCTGGTGAAATTGCCGCACATCTTCGCTAAGGTAAGGCGACTATCCTTACAATAGCACTGACCATTCATGAGAAATAACGTTTACGTTTCACAGCTTCTGCCTCTGATTTTTATTACCCTGGTGTCGATCACCGGCTGTACCGCCACGCACACAACAGCTGCGCCTGCTGAGCCCGCATCTTATGAGCCGAGCGCAACCGTGCAGCAGGATATTGATGCCCTGCTGGACACCGCGAAGGCGAACAACCACCACGCCATGATTGTGCTTGGCGCAAACTGGTGTCATGACAGTACCGGACTGGCAGAGAAATTTGCCTCCCCCGCGATGCAAACCGTGCTTAATGCGCACTATGAGACCCTGTTTGTTGATGTGGCTTATCTGGAAGATCGCCGCGATGTCACCACGCGCTTCGGCTACCCCACGTATTTTGCGACGCCTACTGTACTGATTGTCGACCCTGACACCGGTACGCTGGTAAATTATGACAGTATTGCCAGGTGGGGAAGTGCTGACAGCATTCCGCTGACAGACTATACCGCGTATTTCACGGCGCACGCTGACAAGCACGGTGAAGCGCTGAGTGAAGCGCAACGCCAGGCGCTCGCACCACTTGATGCCTTCACCGAAAAGCAGATAACGCGGCTGCACGCAGGCTATGCGCATCTTGGTCCGATGCTGGCAGCCTACGAAGCCGGCGAGCGCGAGGGCCCGTTTATTGACACCTGGAAAGAAGTGAAAGGCTTCAGAACGCAGTTACAAAAAGATATTCACCAGCTTCGTACTGCCATGCTCTTTGGGGGTGAGGACGTGACATTTCCGGATTACGGCCCGTTCTCGTGGGAGTAATCTCACCGGTTTGAGACTGATCAAAACAAAAAAAAACGGAGGCATATAGCCTCCGTTTTTGTTTATTATCAACCCGTTAGATTAATACAGGTCGAAGGTTTTGGTGTAGCGCAGGCCAAATTCGCTACGGTCGTTACTGCGAACAATACCCACGTAACCGTTCTGAGCCAGACGGCCCTGATCATAGATTTCGTTCAGCACGTTCTTACCGTACAGGCTCAGCGACCAGTCGCCCGCCGCTGGCTCATAGGAAATGTTGAAGCCAAACAGTTCACGTGAGTCAATCATCTCGTATGGGTTGTACGTTGACTGCCCCTGCATTTCACTGCGGTATGAGTAGTCTGCGCTGAATGACATCAGTCCGCCATTTGACAGTTCTACGTAGTAGGTTGGTGCAATCATCACGGTCCACTCTGGCGTCAGCGCCGGTGAATCGCCTTCACCAATACCTACCACGTTCTCATCGACGTCGGTGATTTCCGCATCCAGGTAACCAAACGCAGAACGGACCACAAAGTTGTCGGTCACGTTAATGGTGCTTTCCAGCTCAATACCCTGCGCACGTGATTCACCTGCGTTTTCAACGATGGTCACGAAGCCGCCACCCGCCTGCGGGTTAGAATACGGCAGAGCCAGATCGGTGTAGCGGGTATGGAACAGCGCCGCCATGAACGACACGCGGTCGCCCAGCTGGCCTTTCAGACCCAGTTCGTAGTTAATTGCCGTGGTTTCGTCAAATGACACAAACTGCGCAGCACCACCAAACGGACGCGGAGGGAAGCCACCAGTCTGATAACCCTTCTGCACGCTGGCATACACGTTAAGGTCGTTATCCAGTTTGTAGGCAGCATTCACATCCCAGGTCACTTCACTGAATTCTGCCTCGCGGTAGGCACGTTCGCCACCAAATGACGGGAACAGCGCATCTGCTTTTTTCTCATCACGAGAATAACGCAGGCCACCGCCCACATTTAAGCGATCAGTCAGTGCGTAAGACAGGTTACCGTAAATTGCATAGGCATCGGTTTCCTGATTCAGGTCGAAATAGCCATAGCTGCCACAGAAGCCACATACGTCAGTCACTGGCGTCACACCATCGTTCAGGAAGCCACCTGCGGTGTTAAACGGACTGAATACCCACGGACCTGAATTGGTGCTGCCGTCTTCATTGAAGTAATACAGACCAGAAACAAAATCTACCTTGTCATAGGTCCCGTTGATCTGCAGCTCATACGATGTCTGGTCAGCTTCACCGGTTTCCGGGAACTCTGACAGATTCAGCGGAGACGCATCATCATCCAGGCCACCTTCGTATTCGCTTGAACGCTTGCTGGCAATGAATTTCACGTCAATATTGCGGTTTGCTGACCACAGTGCTGTAAACGCAGCGCCCCAGCCTGAGTACGAGGTTGACTCAATACCGGCCACGGTTGTGCCAAGATCGTCAGGATCAGCAGGAATCAGGTCAGGCGTCAGCAGATAGAACTCACCGTTATCAATGCTGAATTCGGTCGGACCATTCGGCGTGAACTCGATGGTATAAGGTGACTGGCCTGACTCGTTATCGACGAAGTCTGCCGCGAAAGTGAAAGACAGGTCGTCGCGCGCCTGATATTTCATGGCAACACGGCCGCTGTATTCGCGCTCTTCACCAATTTCTTTTTCAGGGTTTTCAAGATTAACCGCTTCACCCACACCATCACGGCGTTTGAATGAACCAGATGCAGAAACGCTGAAGTCGTCGGTGACGTCACTGTTGACGTACAAATCGGTCGCCAGACGGCCACGGGTACCGGCTTTAGCTGATACCGTTGCTATATCCTGATCGCCAGGCTGCTTAGTGATGATGTTAACCGCACCACCCAGGGTATTACGGCCATACAGCGTTCCCTGTGGGCCACGCAGTACTTCTACGCGCTGTATATTTGGCAGCGACATGTTAGCGCCCATCTGACGGCCCAGATAAACACCGTCCAGATACACACCGACACCGGGATCAGTGGTAATGATGTGGTCCTGCAGACCAATACCACGAATGAAAACAGAGGCATGACCCGTATTACCCACGCCGTAACGGCTGATGTTTAGGTTAGGCACGTATTTGCCTACATCGTCCAGGTTAGTCACGTTGGTGTCTTCAATCAGGCCTTCACCAATAGAAGATACCGCGGTAGGCGTTTCATAAATGCTTTCTGTGCGCTTACGTGCAGTCACCAGCACTTTTTCGACATCTTTCGTCGCTGCATCTTCATCTGCAGGGGCCTGGGCGAATGTGACTGCGGGCATCATCAACGCAGCGATTGTTGCGCTTAGCGCAGACAGGCGTGCAGGTACAGCGAATCGCATGAAGTGCGACGTTCGGCTCATGGGTTTTCTCCGTCTGGTAAATTTTTAGCTTGTATTTTGACGTGTCTGAAACACGGACGAGCGAGGGGGCTCAGGTCGGGGGCGTAGTATAACGTCTAAAATTGCGTTGTTAAGTGTTATCTGGATCTTTGATCCGAGTGATCCGCCAACCTGATCCATTTCAGCCCCGCCACCGATACTCATTACGTGTTCGTTTGTCAGACCAGCCCCTATGATAAAAAAAGTACCGCAAGTCCTTGTTTTTGATATTAATGAGACGCTACTGGATATTGGCGCCCTGACACCGCATATTGCCAGTGTACTGAACGGTGATGAAAAACAGGTGCCGCTATGGTTTTCAACGCTGCTCCATCACTCTATGGTCGATACCGTGACTCACCAGCAACATGATTTTTTGACGATTGGCGTAGCCGCGCTTCAAATGGTGGCACATGCACAGGGTGTTGCGATATCTGAGGCACAGGCCAGGGATGTGTTGAGCGGTCCCATGACGTCTTTGCCGCCACACCCGGATGTCCCTGATGCATTACGCGCATTACGAGCAGCAGGTTTCAGGCTAATTGCGTTCTCCAACTCGTCGGCTAGCGGGTTGCGCCTGCAACTGAGTAATGCAAAGCTCACTGATTATTTTGATGATGTAGTCAGCGTAGAACAAACGGGCTTCTTCAAACCGTTTCCTGAAGCCTATCAATGGGTGTTGAATAAACACCAGACTGACGCATCAGCCGCAATGATGGTAGCGGCACATGGGTGGGATTTGTGCGGTGCGGCAGCCGTGGGTATGCTAACCGCGTTTGTCGAACGCGAGGGAAAAATGCCTTATCCGCTCGGGCCCGCGCCAACACTGTCGGTCACGAGCCTGACGGCACTGGCAAATCACTTAATCGACAGATAATCCGCTTGCCCGGCAGGTATCCCTTTTCGATTTCAGGGCATCATGCTGGCGCTTCAGCCACTCGCGCTGAATGCTTGATTTGGTTGCGCTCATCTCGTCAGATACCCGCTTGAGCTCTTTCGCAACGCCTTTACACCCCGCAGCTGTGGGAGAAAATCCCTCATTGGCATGCACCGGAGAAAGCAGTACGGTGCCGACAAGAGCAAGTAAAATTCTGAATTTCATAGTGCTACCTCTGACTGTCCGTGCACCTGATGATTGTAACAAAGCACCAGTGCATAAGATCAGAATAGCAGGCTGACAGGGATTTTACGTTGCCGTGATTTATACTCACGAATGAATCCCGGATACGTAATCTGGCGTACCCGGCGAGACAGCAAAAAAGAGGAGCCTTGATTTGTCACTGACCCGCGTAATGTTCTTTGTGTTGGCGATGGCACTGACCGCCTGCACCACCCTGCCCACTAATGAGCAGATTGATCAGGCCGATTACGGCCCGTACCCGGAAAACTACGAACAGATTGTCAAAGCGTTTTATGACGACAGTACCGGCAAGAAAGACGCCACACAGTACAATGCCATTCACAAACCAACACGCTACTGGTTAGGTAATGAACTGGATGGTATCTACTACGGCTATCTGGTGTGTACAACTGTGAACACCCAGAATATGTTTGGTCGTTATACGGGATTTCGTCATGATGCCCTGCTTATTAACAATGGCAGCGTGATCAAAGCTGTTGAAGGCGCAACCTGGTGGGGTAAACCCCTCTGCCCGCCGGCTTAACCAAACCGGCCTGTCTGATAAAACGCTAAGAGCTGCTCGCGGTATTGCCTGATGGCGTCACAGTCATGGTGACGGGCCAGCCATTGCGGGTTATAACAGGTGTCGCGATAGCGCTCACCGGCATCGCAAATCATCGTCACCACGCTGCCGGTTTCTCCCGCAACCTGCATTTGTGATATCAGCTGCAGCGCGGCGAATACATTGGTGCCGGTTGACGGCCCGCATTTACGGTTAAGGATTGACTGGAGAAAATCAATGGTCGCAAATGCCGCTTCGTCCGGCACCCGCATCATGTGATCGATAACCGAACGCACAAACGACGGCTCGACCCTGGGGCGACCAATACCTTCTATTGCTGACGGCGTGCTGATAGTGAGTGACTTATCGCCGCTCTGATAGTAGTCGTAAAAAACCGAATGCGAGGGATCGGCAACACACAACTTTGTCGCGTAGCCTTTAAAATTGATATAGCGTCCCAGCGTGGCGGAGGTGCCGCCGGTGCCTGCGCTGGTCACAATCCAGGCCGGCTCTGGGTTAGGCTCTTTTTCCATCTGCATGAAAATGGACTCGGCAATATTATTGTTGCCGCGCCAGTCGGTGGCCCGCTCAGCAAACGTAAACTGGTCCATATAATGGCCGTTCAGACTTGCCGCCAGCTGACTGGCTTCCTCATAAATACTGCCATTTTCAACGAAGTGACATTCGCCGCCATAAAACCCGATCTGATCAATCTTTTGCTGCGATGTACCCTGTGGGATCACCGCAATAAACCGCAGTCCCAGCAGCTTAGCAAAATACGCTTCAGAAATGGCGGTACTGCCTGATGACGCCTCGATAATCGGGGTATCCTGCTGGATATTGCCGTTACACAGTGCGTACAGAAATAGTGAACGGGCCAGACGATGTTTCAGGCTGCCGGTCGGATGGGTGGACTCATCTTTCAGGTAAAGCTGGATATCCGGTGTGCCGGGCAACATGACAGGAATAAGATGGGTGTCTGCAGAGCGATTATAGTCAGCTTCAATCTTCTTAATGGCCTGGTTAACCCAACTGCTTTGTCCCATGGTCTGTCCTGAAATACGATGATAGTGAGAAATCTTCAGGCAAGTCTAGCGTGTCTGCCAGCCTGATAACACTCCTAATCACAGGCAACAGGTCTGCTGTGTTTTGGTTTATTCGCCCAGTGCGGCTATCCACTGCTGGTGTTCAGACGCATCCAAACCATACTGTTCAAACACAGCACGCGCCTCAGGCGTGTTTTTGATGGCCTGCAGTCCGGCGTTTAACCGCACCAGCAACTGCGTCGCACGCTGATTGGTTTTATCGGTCAGCACATGAATTCTGGCCGACTGGAGAGGCTCGCCAATCTGCTTCATGCAATGACGGTTTTTCTCTTTGGTATAGTTAAGACAGTAATAGCTCAGAATGGACTGTCCGAACAGCAGGTAGTCCAGACGCTCGTTTTGTAGCAGGGTGTACAGGCGCATTCTGGCGCGCGAGCCATAAATATTCTTAAAGCCGAGTTCCTGTGCCAGCATTTCCTGTACCGATGCGGACGACACACCAATTGTGCTGGTTTGTACATCAATGTCTTCAATACGCTGCACCGGGTTATCCGGTCGCGCGAATATAGCAGAGCCTTCTTTGTAGAGCGGCAGACTAAACGCAGCCCATACGGCACGGTCGGCCGTTTTGAATGCGGCAAACACCAGGTCTGTCTTTTTTGCCTTTACGCGCTTTAGTGCCGCATCCCAACTGGACGGCTGTGTCTGCAGCTCAATCCCCTGCTGTTTAGCTGCCAGCGCCAGAAGCTGCCATGACACGCCATAGCCTGACGCCGCTTCGACATACTTTTCGTGATCATCGAATACCGCAATATCGGCCGTTTCCGCCATGCCGGTAAAAGAAAACAGAGAAAATATTGCAGTGATTAGCGCTGAAGCGCGGGAAGAAACCGCGCTCAGCCGGTACAACGATAGCAAAATGCACGCTCCCTATGGCTCCTGTAATGCAACGAACAGTTGAGCATAATTCCTACAAACCGGGCAAGGTTTTTGACAACATTTCCCGCTACAAATGGTTGTTAAAGGCGGTAATTACAGCCTGTGCATTGGGGTAGCACATCGGAATCCAAAAATCCCCACAAGTGCGAGGCTGTTAAGAATGGTGCCCAGAGGCGAATCGCAACGCGCTGAGCATCAGCACCGACACGGTCGGTGCCGGATATCACACTGGAATCAAAAAAGCCCCGCAGATGCGAGGCTTTTAAGAATGGTGCCCAGAGGCGGAATTGTAACGCGCCAGGCACTGGCACCGACTTGTCGGTGGCAGAAAAAAAAGGCCCTGCATTTCTGCAAGGCCTTGTTTGTGTTGGTGCCCAGAGGCGAATCGCAACGCGCTGAGCATCAGCACCGACACGGTCGGTGCCGGATATCACACTGTGACTAGTCCTGATATAAGTTGACACTTATTTCAGTTTAAAGCGCCCGGTGAACTTCATCGGGCGTTTTGTATTTTAGGGCCAGATGCGGCCTTTTCTCATTATAAATCGCGACAGAC
>NZ_JBFNPK010000009.1:0-140837 GCF_040812025.1 Alteromonas nitratireducens | reverse complement strand
AGCAGATATATTCGATTACGTTGAACGGTTCCATAATCCAAGAATGCGACGTAGACTTGCTAATCAAGACAAAAAGTTTACGTCTTTATTAAACCGTCCGTGAAAACGGGGTAGAACCCGTATTTGTTTTTCGTTGGTTACAGAGTATGCCATAAGCGTCTGAAGCGAAAGCCGTTTATTGTACGGGCAAAAAGTGCTACGTGAAAAAACACCAAATCGGCTGTTAGGTGGAAATGGGGCATTTCATGCAGACTTTCATTACGTCCTTTCGATCAGTTACAAAAATTTGCCGTTTTTCATAGTCTTTTTTTATTTTTCGGGCTGCTATGAAATCCCCTTTTTTACGCGCAATATACGAATTCATGATGCTTAAACGCTATGCTAAGCGCACCATCGAGACTTACCTTAGCTGGATTGCTGACTATATTCGCTTTCACAAATTTGCCCATCCAACCTCGTTAGACGAAACCCATGTAGAAGCGTATCTGACCTATCTGGCCACCAAGCGGAAAGTCTCGCAGTCAACGCAGGCAACGGCGCTAAATGCATTGGTATTTATGTATGGGAAGTACCTGGATAAGCCGCTACCAACAGAAATGACGTTTTTAAACAGTGGTCGCGAACGAAAACTGCCGGTAGTGCTGACCCAGAATGAAGTGAAAGCGTTACTGAGGCGGGTGCCGCATCAACATTATCTGGCTGTGGCCATGCTTTATGGTAGTGGTCTTCGACTGATGGAGTGTGTGCGTTTGCGTGCAGGTGATATCGATTTTGACTTTAAGTGTGTTCGTATCTGGTTTGGAAAGGGCGGTAAACATCGTATTGCGACCCTGTCAGAATCGCTATTGCCTGGTTTGGAAGAGCATATTAGAAAAAGCGAGGCGCTGCTTCGCCGTGACCTGGCGGTACCGGAATTTGCGGGCGCATGGGTGCCACAGGGGCTACGGAAAAAATACCAAAGCCGTAATAAAACACTGGAGTGGCAATACCTGTTTCCGGCTGCCAGGCTGAGCATAGATCCTGAAAGTAAGTTGTTACGGCGTCACCATATTGATGAAAAGCAAATACAGCGCGCGGTGAAGACAGCCGCGTTCGACGCAGGCATCATCAAACATGTTACGCCACATACGCTACGGCACTCGTTTGCTACGCATCTTCTGCAATCGGGCGCGGATATTCGAACGGTACAGGACCAGTTAGGGCATGCAGATGTGCGCACAACCCAAATTTATACGCACATACTGCAACAAGGGGCTCACGGTGTCGTAAGCCCGCTTTCGGCATTACTAATGTGATCAGCTTTAAAGCCTGGTTAATGATGTCTTTTTCGCAACCTGGGTTCCTTTTTCAGGTAACAAAAAAGGGCCCGCAGGCCCTTTTTACATTATTAATAACGGTTCGCGTTACACACGCTCGAAGATGGTGGCAATACCCTGACCCAGACCAATACACATGGTGGCCAGGCCAACAGACTTGTCGTTCGCTTCCATCAGGTTCAGCAGCGTGGTGCTGATACGTGCACCCGAACAGCCCAACGGGTGACCCAGCGCAATCGCGCCGCCGTTCAGGTTCACCTTCTCATCGTAGGTGTCCAGCCAGCCCAGCTGTTTAATGCACGACAGTGCCTGTGCGGCAAAGGCTTCGTTAAACTCGGCCAGCTCAATGTCGTCCATGGTCATGCCGGCACGTTTCAGCGCTTTCTGGGTAGCCGGTACCGGACCGTAACCCATAATCGCAGCGTCACAGCCTGCTACGCCCATGGCGCGAATTTTCGCACGCGGCGTAAGGCCAAGGGCCTTGGCTTTGTCGGCTGACATCAGCAGCATGGCTGACGCACCGTCAGAGATAGCTGACGAGGTACCTGCCGTCACGGTGCCGTTCACTGGGTCAAACACAGGGCGAAGGCTCGCCATGGTTTCTACGGTGCTGTCCGGACGAATTACTTCATCATAATCAATCAGCTTCAGCACGCCATTTTCGTCGTGGCCTTCAATGGGCACAATCTCGTTAGCCCAGCGGCCTTCCAGCGTAGCCGCGTGCGCGCGCTGGTGCGAGCGGGCACCGAAGGCGTCCTGCATTTCACGGGTAATGCCATTCTGGCGGCCCAGCAGCTCGGCGGTCATGCCCATGTTGCCCGACGCTTTCGCCGTGTACTTAGCCAGTCCCGGGTGGAAGTCCAGGTTAAAGTTCATGGGTACGTGACCCATGTGCTCAACACCACCAATCATGAACACATCACCGTTGCCGGTCATGATGCCCTTGGCGGCGTCATGCAGTGCCTGCATCGACGAGCCACACAGACGGTTAACCGTCACCGCGCTGGTAGAGCGCGGAATGTCGGTCAGCAGCTGGGCGTTACGGGCAATGTTAAAGCCCTGCTCTTTGGTTTGCTGTACACAGCCCCAGATAATGTCTTCTACTTCAGACGGATCCAGGTTTGGGTTGCGCTCAAGCAGCGCGGTCATCAGGTGCGCCGACAGGGTCTCTGCGCGCACATTACGAAATACACCACCCTTGGAGCGGCCCATGGGGGTACGAATACAATCGATTACTACGACTTCTTTCATGATGCGTCTCCTTTGGGTTTACGCGAAGTAAGATTTACCGTCGGCGGCCATCTGGCGAACGCCATCTGTTACCTGGTAAATCGGTCCGAGGTGGGCGTACTTGTCAGCCATCTCAACAAAGTTCGCTAACCCAATGGTTTCAATCCAGCGGAAGATACCGCCGCGGAACGGAGGGAAGCCCAGTCCGTACAGTAGCGCCATATCGGCTTCTGCTGCGCTGTCTACAATGCCTTCTTCCAGGCAGCGAATGGCTTCGTTGGCCATCGGTACCATCAGACGCGCAATGATTTCGTCCTGGTCGAAGTCTTTACGCTCGGCAACCACGCCTTTCATCAGCGCATAGCTGTCTTCAGACGGGGTCTTGCTGGGTCTGCCGCGCTTGTCTACGCCATAGTCGTAGAAGCCTTTACCGTTTTTCTGACCCAGACGATTAGCCTGGTACTGCAGGCTGATAGGGTCGTTGTCCATTTTCTGCATGCGCTCAGGGAAGCCGTCAGACATCACACCGGCAGCGTGATCAGACGTATCCATGCCAACAACATCCAGCAGGTAAGCCGGGCCCATTGGCCAGCCGAACTGTTTCTCCATTACCTTGTCCACGGCAACAAAGTCGGCACCGTCAAGCAACAGCTTGCTGAAGCCCGCGAAATAAGGGAACAGCACGCGGTTTACCATAAAGCCCGGGCAGTCGTTTACCACAATCGGGGTTTTACCCATTTTCAGGGCAGCGGCTACCACGGCGTTGATGGTGTCATCTGAGGTGTGCTCACCACGAATGATTTCCACCAGTGGCATACGGTGTACCGGGTTGAAGAAGTGCATACCACAGAAGCGTTCCGGGTTTTTCAGGTTCTTCGCCAACTGGTTAATAGAAATGGTCGAGGTGTTTGAACAGATGATCGCGTCATCCGCTACCACTTCCTCGGTTTCCTTCAGCACAATGCCTTTCACTTTCGGGTTTTCTACAACGGCCTCAATCACCAGGTCGGCGTCTTTCATTGCGTTGTAGTCAAGGGTTGGCGTGATCCTGTTAAGGGTTTCTGCCATTTTCGCGGCGTCTACTTTGCCACGCTGCATACCCTTGCCGAGGATCTTCGCGGCTTCTTTTAAGCCCAGATCCAGTGCGTCGGTATTGATGTCTTTCATCACTACCGGCATGCCTTTCACGGCAGACTGATAGGCAATACCGCCACCCATGATGCCAGCGCCCAGCACGGCCGTGAGTTTGTGTGACTTAGTGGCTGCTTTGGCCTGTTTCTTTCCTTTACCTTTAACCAGCTGGTCGGCCAGGAAGATGCCAATTTGTGCTTTCGCTGCGTCAGTTTTCGCCAGCTTCACAAAGCCTTCGTTTTCCAGCTTCAGCGCACCGTCGCGGTCCATGCCCGCGGCTTTCATCACGGTTTCTACCATCATGTGCGGGGCCGGATAGTGCTTGCCTGCCTGCGCGGCAACCATGGCCTGCGCGGTAGAGAAGCTCATCGTGGCTTCGTTTTTGTTTAACGAAAGTGGTGCTTTTTTCTGGGCACGGCGCTTTTCCCAGTTGAACTTGCCGGCCGCGGCGTCTTTCAGCATCGACAGGGCCGCATCGCGCAGGGCGTCAGGGGCAACAACGGCATCAACCGCACCTTCGCTCAGGGCTTTCTGCCCCTTGCGATCTTTACCGGTGGTCATCCATTCCAGGGCGTTGTCTGAACCAATCAGACGCGGCAGACGCACGGTTCCACCGAAGCCCGGCATCAGACCCAGTTTGACTTCCGGCAGACCAATGGATGCCGTGGTGTCGGCAACACGCATGTCACAGGCCAGTGCCATCTCGCAGCCGCCGCCAAGGGCGAAGCCGTTAATTGCGGCAATGGTAGGGAAAGGCAGATCTTCAAAACGATCGAATACCTGAGAAGTCTTGCCTACCCATTCCAGAACTTCAGCGTCATCTTTTGAGAACAGATCGGTAAATTCGGTAATGTCGGCACCGACGATGAACGTTGGCTTGGCGCTGCGAACCAGAACACCTTTTACATCACCTTTGGCTTTCAGGGCCTGGGTGGCTTCATCCAGTTCGCTGACGGTCTGGCGGTCAAACTTGTTTACCGAGCCTTGTGCATCGAATACCAGCTCAGCAAAGCCGTCATCTAACAGGCTGACGGTCAGACTTTTGCCTGTGTATATCATTGTTGTCTCCTTTGGCGTTGGCCAGGATGCCAGGTATCACAGTACCGTGCTACCTGACGTGTTTTACACGTAATAACTACAACGGTGTATTGTCACGCGTGCATAGGGTGGCTAGATTCTTTACAAAGCCACGACAAATTTCAATGAAAAATTCAAACACGTGTTTCAATTAAGGGAAAGTGGTGTTGCCACCACGGTTTTTCAAGCTCGAATTCCCGCGTTGAATACGTATAATGGTAGCGAATGGTGTTCAACGCCAATCCAGAAAAATAATAATCCCTAATAATGCTGGTTATACTGTAACGGTAGGCGCACAGAAAACGCCGTTCAGTACGTTGGCAATGGCAGCAGCGTGCCGGTCAGTCAGGATGCAGGACCGGTTGGGTGAATGTTTCACAGGATGGCCGTATGAGAATGACACGGGCAGTGTTTAAACGGGCAACACGCCAGGCACGCAGGGTGCTGATGGCGGGGCTTTGTTCAGCCTGTAGCTGGTTGTCTGTGGCCGACACGCTGACTGACACTCACGGCAGCACAGCACCCTCAGATACACGGCTTTCAGACCAGCGCGGGCGATTTCTTGAAACCGAAAAAGCCCTGGCCGGCATCTGGGGCACCCCGTCCGACGCCCTGCTGGCGAAAATCGAATCGCTCTCAGACTACCCCCTGTATCCTTATTTACAACGCATGGTGCTGGAGCGCACGTTCCTGTTGTCTAACCGCGACGAGATAGAAAGTTTTCTGAAACAGCATGAAGGCAGGCCAGTGGTGTACGGGCTGCGCGAACAGTGGCTGAATTATCTGGCGACGCACAATCAGTACGACGCGTTTATGGCCAGTTACCGTGACAATCTGTCTACCCGGCTGACCTGCCAGAAACTGCGTTATGAACTTAACCAGGCTACTCAGCCAGACCTGGTGCTGGCCCGTGTTGATTCGTTATGGCTAAACGGGCAGTCACAGCCAAAGGCCTGCGATCCGCTGTTCAGTACCTGGCAGAAAAAGGGCATGATGACGCCGGAAAAAGTACTCGGGCGCATCGAAAAAGCGGCGACCGGCGGTAGCGTCAAGCTAGTCAGTTACCTGAAACGCAAATTGCCGGATGACATGCAATATCTGGCAGACCGCTGGCGCGATATTCGTCGTAATCCGGCAGCTATCACCCGCTACTCGCGTTTTCCGCTGCGCTACCCGCAGCAGGAAGCGGCAATGATCAGCTGGGGTATGGAGCGGCTGGCCTGGCGTGATGCGCCTAAAACTATCGATGCCTATTATCGCTGGCAGAAAAAGCTGAATTTTACCGCAGCGCAGTTAATGCAGATTCACCGCGCAATTGCGCTTAGCCTGGCTATTGATGATGCACCTGAGGCACTGACCTGGCTAC
Organism: Alteromonas nitratireducens; assembly: GCF_040812025.1. NCBI lineage: Bacteria > Pseudomonadati > Pseudomonadota > Gammaproteobacteria > Alteromonadales > Alteromonadaceae > Alteromonas > Alteromonas nitratireducens. Next base: position 134,717 of record NZ_JBFNPK010000009.1, on the reverse strand, counting down.
AGCGTGCCAACGTGCCGGGGGCCGACGACGATGTGGCGCGCTGGCATGTTGCCCATTTACTGCGCCACGAGCAGTGGCAGGCGGTACTGCAGGTCATTGCCAGCGTCGACGCGGCGCGTCAGAACGATGAGGCATTTCTGTACTGGCAGGCGCGGGCATACAGCGAGCTGGGCATGGAAGAACAGGCCAGTGCCTTGTTTGATACCCTTGCCGGTCAGCGCCACTATTATGGATTTCTGGCCAGCGCCCGGCTCAAGCGTGTGCCGTCGCTGGCGCATACCCCCGTGCCGGTTGACCAGCTGGCGCTGCAACAGGTGGCGGCGCAGCCCGCAGCCCGGCGCGCGTATGAATTTTATCAGATGGAACGTTTTCTTGAGGCGCGCCGCGAATGGCGTTACCTGATGAACACCCTTAACAGCGATGACGTGAAATACCTTGCCGTACTGGCCAGTGAGTGGGGCTGGCACGATCAGGCCATTATGGGGTTTGCGCAAAGCGGCTACTGGAACGACGTTGAGCGGCGCTTCCCGCTGGCGTTTACCAACGAATTTAACCGTATTTCCCAGCAATATTCTGTGCCCCAGGCATTTGCCATGGCCATCGCGCGGCGGGAAAGCTCGTTTATGCCCGATGCGGTATCGCCGGCAGGGGCAACCGGCCTGATGCAATTAATGCCAAACACGGCGGCCTATCTGGCCGAGCGCCGGGTCAGCCGTCAGACCCTGTTCGAACCACAGCAAAATGTGCAGCTGGGCGTGCGGTATCTGCGCTACCTGATGGACAAAATGAATGACGATCCCGTGCTGGTATCGGCGTCATACAACGCAGGCTGGCAGCGCGTGGTTGACTGGCTGCCACAGCAGTCACCCATCCCCACCGACATCTGGATTGAAACTATCCCGTATCGCGAAACCCGTGACTATGTGAAAGCGGTACTGGCCTATCGCTATATTTACGAAACGCAGCTGGGACAGCCCACCAACCTGTTTGAGTCGCTGACCGACGCCATCATTCCGCCGTCCGGCATGCTGCAACAGCAAACCACCGCCTCCCGTCAGCAACTTGCGCCTGAGTAAAAGCGCAGCCTGCTTATTTTTCGACATGTTGTCTGCGACATAATCGCTCGTCTTTAACCTCTATCGTTCCATGTTACAATCTCCACATCACTTTGGAATGAACCTGAGTGCAGAGTAGCGAGAGAGGCGTGAAAAACAAAACCGTCCAACCGCAGGGATGCGGTTGGCGAGCGCCCACGGTCGGGTTCACGGCGTGTTTTGTTTTTCACGCCTCTCTTGCTGCTTTGCTAACTCGATCACAAACAGAGGTCTTATGTCGCAACAACAGGCAAGCTATCAGGAACATATCAGTGTACTGCAGGCGCGCACGCGCGAGGCGCTTCAGCGGGAAGGGCTGGAAGGGCTGGTGATTCATTCGGGGCAGGGCAAGCGCCTGTTTCTGGATGACAATCACTATCCGTTTAAGGTGAACCCGCAGTTTAAAGCCTGGTTGCCGGTTGTAGATAACCCGAACTGCTGGCTGGTGGTGAACGGACACGACAAACCCAAGCTTATCTTTTACCGTCCGGTAGACTTCTGGCATAAGGTACCGCCAGAGCCGAATGATTTCTGGACTGACAGTTTCGATATTGTGATGCTGAAGCAGGCGGACGCGGTAGAAAAGCACCTGCCTTACGACAAAAAAGGCTATGCCTACGTAGGCGAGTATATTGAGGTGGCGCGCGCGCTGGGTTTTGACAATGTGAATCCCGACCGTGTGCTGCATTATCTGCACTATCATCGCGCCTACAAAACCGATTATGAACTGGACTGCATGCGGAAGGCCAATGCGCTGGCGGTGGCCGGGCACAAAGCGGCGAAAGCGGCGTTCCTGAACGGAGAGAGTGAGTTTGATATTAACCTTGCCTACCTGAAAGCGTCGCGACACGGCGACAACGATGTCCCGTACACGGGTATTGTCGCACTCAACGAGCATGCCTCTATTTTGCACTACATGCAGTGTGACACCGAGGCGCCAAAAGACTCGCGCTCGTTTCTGATTGACGCGGGGGCAACCTGTCACGGCTACGCCGCAGACATCACCCGTACCTACAGCCGTGACGACAACGCCTTTCGTGACCTTATCAAAGCGGTAGACAAGGTAACCCTGACCCTGGTGGACTCGCTTAAGCCGAACGTGGCTTACACCGACATTCACCTGTTAGCCCACGATGGCATTGCGCAAATCTTAAGTGACTTTGGCATTGTGAACTTAACGGCGCCCGACATTGTCGAGCAAGGCATTACCCGTACGTTCTTCCCGCATGGTATCGGCCACTTCCTGGGCTTACAGGTGCATGATGTGGGCGGTCTGGTTAATGACGATCGCGGCACGCCAAAGCCTGCACCGGAAGACCATCCGTTTTTGCGCTGTACCCGCATTGTTGAGCCGCGTCAGGTATTTACTATTGAGCCCGGGCTGTACTTCATCGACAGTCTGCTGGCTGATCTGAAATCGTCGCCGCAGTCAAAATACATAAACTGGGACAAGGTAGACGAATTCAGGCCGTTCGGCGGGATCCGTATTGAAGATAATATTATTGTGCATCGCGAAGCCAACGAAAACATGACCCGCGATCTGGATTTGGAGTAATCGGGAGACGCTGCCCCGCGATGGCGGGGCAGCCGGTAATCTGTGATCGCTCAGGCGGTCATACCGGGGTATTCAACCTGACCGGCAATTATATAAATCAGTCCCTCACACAAACGGGCACGCAATTCTATGTTACTCAGTTCATCGTCAAACACCTGATGCAACTGTGTCAGACAGTGTCTTAAATCAGGGGATGGCGCACTGATCATCTTCATGTCCCAGCCAGAGAAGCGAGGTTCGGGCACCGCCACGTGCTGTAACACTTCAAACTCGTAATGGCGGGGGTCGTCGCGGATAATATCGGTCAGTGCCGTGATCTGATCCTGCTCGCCTTCAAGGATCTGGATAAAACGGCCATCAAAGGCAATCAGTGCACCGGTGATACCCCGCAAATGATTGGCTTTTTGTGAATGTGACTCAATCGCGCCGATGTCATCTTTGGTAATCATCGACGACATTTTACTGCGATAAATAATACGACCGAACATAAAAGACCCTACTGCAACCAAGGATGTTGTAATTACGTCAGGTGATGTTGCCGAGATCATTACGCCACAGTTGTGCGATATGTAAATTAGCGTGTACAGCAGGGCGACGGCGTCGCCCTGAAAGGGATTAGTTTCGGAAATTCATGTCCTGCATCAGAGCCGTGCTCATCACCGTGCGATATTCAGCGCGGTTACCGCTTTCAGCCTGCATTTTTTCCATGCTTTTCTTTGCCCAGTCGAGAAACATTTTCCGGCGCTTCTCGTCTTCTTCTACCGTGGCCATGTGTTTGAATACCCGGATAAGATACAGATCCGGCTCATCGGCGCGAGGGTGCACATTACTCAGTACTTCGTAGCTTATCAGCCACCCTTGTGACACCGCATAATCCATATTTTTACGCCACTCGCTGGCCAGCCAGTTCGCGTATTTCAGGCCTGCTCCGTCAGCCAGTTTAATGCCTGTGACTTCCCAGTAGTTTCCGCCAATAAAGGGCGGCTCGTGATTGTCTGCTGCTGCATTTTGAATAGTTAAAAGACTAAAAGCACAAAATACGACTCCTCTGATTATTGTTTTTAACATTGGTTTTTCTCCATGATGGTTTGTGCGTAATGTACGCGCATACAAACATAGACCTGCCAATGCGATCTGTCTAAAAAAAAATCAAAATGATGTGTCGGAATTGTCAGCCACGCTGAACGTTTAGTTTACTCTGGTTAGCAGTGCAGTCAGTTCCTGCGCACCAAACATCACAATTTCAAAGGCAATCAGAATAATAATGATCCACTCGAGAAACGACGAATGTTTGTGTTTCAGCTCATCGGCCAGCATGTCGAACAGTTCGTGAATGACATTCAGTTTATTCGACAGCAGTTCAACGCGTGAGCGAATATCCAGGTAGCGGGCGGTGGCATTGTAGGCCCCCTCATAGTCGGGATATTCCCAGAAGAACTCCGGCGTATCGAGCAAACCATAGTGCAGAAAAATATCGCTTTTGGTACTGAACAGGTGGCCACGGATACTGGCAATCTGACGGCGGCTAAGGTTTATCTTACCGGTGGTTTCCAGCGTTTTGGGCAGGTGCGCGTACAGCGCAATGGTATCCAGCGCACGTTGCTCATAGTCATTCAGTTTGATCGACTGCGCCAGCGCGTGGCTGACCGCAAGGCGTTCCAGCGGATCGTCTTTCGCCAGGGAAATGAGATCCTTCTGTAATTTGAGTTCGCCGCATGCCGTGGCAAACCGGAAGTGTTCCTGATGGTCGCCGGCCAGTACGTCTGCGCCCAGTTTTAAACGGTGCAGTAGTGATAAACGCTCGTCTTCGTCAATCCCCCAGAAGACCACCACACCATAATCAAACAGCCATGCTTCGCCACCCGGCAGTGCCAGCAGCATCGCGTCGCGGTAACGGGTACCCATTTCAGGGGGAGATTCAAATACGGTGTCTGCGTCGGGCAGGGAATACACCGACACACGGTCATTACAAAATGTCATAGCAGGTTCAGCCAGAGAAAAATCGGGCCGATTATGCGCCTGATTTTGCTGCGCACCTAGCAACATCCGCACGAGATTATTTGCCCGTGCAGATAAAATATTTTGATGGAAATCAGGGATTAGCTGGTGCGTTCAACCGACAGATGGGCCAGCGCAATCAGCGCGTCTTTGTAATCAGACGCCGGCAGCACAGACAGACTGTCTATCGCCTTTTGCACTTCCTCATGCGCACGCTGACGGGTATAGTCCAGTGCGCCGGTGTCCTGCATAATGCCCTGGATACGTGTCAGGTGAGCCAGACCGTCGGCATTTTTAATCGCATCGTGGATAAGCGTGCGATCAGCGTCACTGGGGGCATGCCACATGGCGTACAGCAGCGGCAGTGTGGGTTTGCCTTCTGCCAGATCGTCTCCGGCATTTTTCCCCATATCGTCACTGTCAGCCATATAATCCAGAATGTCGTCAGCCAGCTGGAAAGCGGTGCCCAGGTGCTTGCCGTAGTCCTGCATTGCACGTTCAATGTGTTCAGGCTGGTCAGTCAGCACTGCCGCCAGTTGTGTTGCAGCTTCAAACAGACGTGCGGTTTTGCCGTAAATTACGTCAAAATAACGCTGCTCGGTGGTATCCGGGTCGTTACAGTTCATCAGCTGCAATACTTCGCCTTCGGCAATCTGGTTGGTCGCCTCAGACAGTATCGCCATCACCCGCATACGGTTAAGGCTGACCATCATCTGAAAAGAGCGGGTATACAGGAAGTCACCCACCAGTACCGAGGCCTGGTTGCCGAAAATGGCATTGGCAGTTTCGCGCCCGCGTCGCAGTGTTGACTCATCAACCACATCATCGTGCAGCAGGGTCGCGGTATGAATAAATTCTACAATGGCTGCCAGGGTATGGTGATCGGTTGTGGTGATATTCAGTGCGCGGGCGGCAAGCACGGTCAGCAGCGGACGCAGGCGTTTACCACCACTGTTTACAATATAGAACCCGAGCTGGTTAATCAGGGCCACATCAGAATCGACCTGCTGTTGGATCAGGGCATTGACCGCCTGCATGTCGTCCTGGGTTAGCACTTTGATTTGTTCGAGATCCATCGCCATAGCTGACTGTTACCTGTTACTACCAATTTTGACATGGCGATTGTACCTGAAAGTCCCTGACTATCCAGCCACTCATCACAAAAAGCCTGTGACTGGCTGTTTTTCCGGGCTGACGGACAGAGTTCGGACAGTGATGACTGACGATCCGACCGCGATCGCAGTGATCGGCTGGCGGAATCGGCCAACAGGTCTGCCAGGTAAATTCAGGCTGAATGCCGCTGCATAAAAGGCGTTTAGCGACTTCTCTGAACACATAAGAGTGGGTAAAATACTGACCAAAGGGGCAAATTGACGTCGTGTAGGAAAAATAGTCAATTTTTCTTGGAATCGCTCTTGTGATTTAAATGGCTATCACGTACAATTCGCGCCCTGTTTTTTGAATTAAAGCGTAAGAACACGCAGAGCGGAGTTAACTATGTACGCGGTTTTCCAAAGTGGCGGTAAACAACACCGTGTGGCCGAAGGCCAAACCGTTCGTCTTGAAAAAATCGAAGTCGCACCAGGCGAATCGGTTGAATTCGACAAAGTTTTGATGGTAAGCAACGGCGACGACGTTAAGATCGGCACGCCGTTAGTTGCTGGTGGTAAAGTGACTGCTGAAGTAATCACTCACGGTCGTGGCGATAAAGTAAAAATCGTCAAGTTCCGTCGTCGTAAGCATTCACGTAAGCAAATGGGTCATCGTCAGTGGTTCACTGAAGTGAAGATCACTGGCATCAGCGCATAATAGGAGCGAAATCACATGGCACACAAAAAAGCTGGTGGTAGTACCAAAAACGGTCGCGATTCCGAAAGTAAACGCCTTGGTGTAAAACGCTTCGGTGGTGAATCAGTTCTTGCTGGTAACATCATTGTTCGTCAACGTGGTACGCGTTTCCACGCTGGTGACAACATGGGTATCGGTAAAGACCACACGTTGTTTGCACTGAAAGACGGTAAGGTCCAGTTCGAAGTGAAAGGTCCTAAAAACCGTAAGTTTGTAAGCATCGTAGCTGAATAAGCGCGAACGCTTTCGGCCGAAAGGCTTAGAAAAAACCCCGCGCAAGCGGGGTTTTTTGTTATCTGCAATCGAAAAGCGGGCGCTGAAGATGTAATCGAGCAGTGCTGGGGCAGGGAACGTGATTCTGGACCCTCCACGGCATGGATGCCGTGGTGGAGCCCCCATGGATGGGTTTACGGCGTGTCCATAATCACGTTCCCTGCCCCGGCGATGCGTGGTTTGCGTCTTCAGCGCGCCCCCGCTGGCAGCCTGCAGGCAACAGACGGTTAATCATACGGCGCGATATTTATTGCTTGTTGTTATACTAGATAAGTCAGTTAGGTTTACGTTGGTCGATATGACCGGAGAGAGAAATGAAATTTGTAGATGAAGCGGAAATTCGTGTTGAAGCGGGTGACGGCGGTAACGGCGTGATTGGCTTTCGGCGTGAAAAGTACATCCCTAAAGGTGGCCCGGATGGGGGCGACGGCGGGGATGGCGGCAGCGTCTATCTGGTGGCCGACGAAAACTTAAATACGCTGATTGATTACCGCTTTGAGCGCTTTCATCGTGCGGAGCGTGGACAGAATGGCCAGGGTAGTAACTGTACCGGTCGTGGTGGTGCAGATCTGTTTTTGAAAGTGCCGGTGGGCACCCGTGCAACCGACACGGAAACCCTTGAAGTGCTGGGTGATCTGACCAAGCATGGTCAGAAACTGAAAGTCGCCCAGGGTGGCTTCCATGGCCTGGGTAATGCGCGTTTTAAAAGCTCTGTTAACCGTGTTCCACGTCAGAAAACCAATGGTACACCGGGTGAAATTCGTAATCTGAAACTGGAACTGATGCTGCTGGCGGATGTGGGTCTGCTGGGCATGCCCAACGCCGGTAAGTCTACGTTTATCCGTTCGGTCTCGGCGGCCAAACCGAAAGTGGCAGATTATCCGTTTACCACGCTGGTGCCGAACCTCGGCGTAGTGCGTCAGGATTCACAGCGCAGCTTCGTCGTGGCCGATATCCCGGGTCTGATTGAAGGTGCAGCCGATGGCGCAGGTCTTGGGATCCGCTTCCTGCGACACCTTGAGCGCTGCCGCGTACTGTTGCACCTGGTCGATCTGATGCCAGCCGATCAGAGCGATCCGGTGGAAAATGCGAAAACCATCATTCGCGAACTGGAAAACTACAGTCCGAAACTGGCTGAAAAGCCGCGCTGGCTGATTTTCAACAAAGTTGATCTGATGCTTGAAGAAGAAGCAGATGAACTATGCAAGAAAATTGCCGACGCGCTGGAATGGGATGGTCCGGTCTATCAGATTTCTGCTTTCCAGAAACTGGGACTGGAGCCGTTGTGTAAAGATATCATGGATTTCATTGAAACCCTGCCTGCCCCGAGTGAAGAGCCGCTGGAAGCAGAAAACGTAGAGTTTAAGTGGGACACAGACCACAACGAGGCGATGGACCTTGCCCATGACGACGATCTGGACGATGACGACTGGGACGACGACGATTACGACGTGGAAGTGGAATACCGCCGTTAAGGACGCCTGATGAAAATCGCAATGATTGCCGCCATGGCAGACAACCGGGTGATTGGAAAGGACAACGGTATGCCGTGGCATTTACCGGCCGATCTGAAGCACTTTAAACAGGTTACCTTAGGTAAGCCGGTGATCATGGGGCGCAAGACGTACGAGTCGATTGGCAAGGCATTGCCAGGACGCACCAATATTGTTATTTCCCGCAGCACTGACTTCAGGCCGGCAGATGCGCACATTGTCGCGTCGCCGGATGAGGCGCTTATTTTCGCACAGCAGCATTGCAGTGACGCAGACGAGATTATGGTCATTGGTGGCGGGGCAATTTATCAGGCCATGTTAAACCGTGCCGAACGGCTTTATCTCACCTTTATCGATGCCACCATCGACGGCGATACGCAGTTTCCAGACTACACCACGGTTGCACAATGGCAGGAAGTGAGCAGCGAACAGCGTGACGCGGACGATAAAAATCCGTATGCCTGTCGGTTCGTCACGCTGCAGCGGCAACCCGGTTAACCAGAGAGGGCGGCGAAAAGGGCGTATTCGTCCCGGTGCCCCTTTCGCCTGAACTTTTCAGAAGACGGTCTTACTCGTTCATCTGGTTAAACAGGTTTTCCAGAGTGAGGCCCTGATGTCCCAGCATATCGCGCAGGCGTCGAAGGGCTTCTACCTGAATCTGACGAACACGCTCACGGGTCAGGCCAATCTCAGCACCCACATCTTCCAGCGTTGAAGGCTCATAACCCATCAGACCAAAGCGGCGCGCCAGCACCTCTCGCTGTTTGGGGTTCAGATCTTTCAGCCATTTTACAATGTTGCTTTTGATGTCGGCGTCCTGCAGGTTCTCTTCCGGACCGAATTCTTTCTCGTCGGCCAGAATGTCCAGCAGGGCTTTGTCATGTTCGCCACCAATCGGAATGTCCACCGAAGTAATGCGTTCGTTCAGACGCAGCATTTTGCTGACTTCGTCGACAGGCTTTTCCAGCGCGGTGGCAATTTCTTCTGCGGTCGGCTCATGGTCGAGCTTCTGCGATAACTCGCGCGCTGCGCGCAGGTAAACATTCAGCTCTTTGACCACGTGAATAGGCAGACGAATGGTGCGCGTCTGATTCATGATGGCACGTTCAATGGTCTGACGGATCCACCAGGTGGCGTAGGTTGAAAAGCGGAATCCGCGTTCGGGATCGAACTTTTCAACCGCACGGATCAGACCCAGATTGCCTTCCTCAATAAGGTCGAGCAGTGCCAGTCCACGGTTGTTATAGCGTCTTGCAATTTTCACCACCAGACGAAGGTTACTGACAATCATGCGCTTGCGTGAGGCTTCGCAGCCTTTCAGGGCACGACGGGCAAAGTACACTTCTTCTTCAGCGGTTAATAAGGGGGAGTAGCCAATTTCGCCTAAATAAAGCTGGGTGGCGTCGAGGTTTTTGGGGAGCTCTTCCTGACTGAGAACGATATCTTCATCGTTTTCCAGATCGTCGCTTAAAGCTTCATCCTTCATTTTTTCAGACATCTCAATAACGTCATTGTCGTCTTGAGCTTTCGGTTCGATCACAGTGTTTTTAGTTTGACCCACAACTGCATCTCCTGGTTACTGGTTACCGGATAGTTTCTCCTTTTTCATTCTTATTATTGTTTATTGTTATGGTCGTGTTGTTGGCAGATACCGCTGTGGATCTAATGACTTGCCACGATATCTCACTTCAAAATGAAGCTTTACCGAATCTGTACCGCTGTTCCCCATAGTGGCAATTTTCTGGCCTGCTGACACCCATTGTTGTTCTTTGACGTTGATGGTGTCGTTGTGTGCATAAGCGCTCAGGAAGGTGTCGGTATGTTTAATAATGATCAGGTTACCGTAACCTCTGAGTGCATCGCCCGCATAGACAACTTTGCCGTCTGCGGCTGCCAGCACTGCACTGCCTCTGGCGGCGGCGATATCGATGCCTTTGTTGCCCGATTCCGCCTGGCTAAATTGCTCAACCAATTTTCCTTTTGCAGGCCACACCCAGCGGTTTACGCGGGCTGGAAAGGAGTTCGGTTTCCGTTTTTTGTTGGACGAGTCCGGTTTAACCGACTGGTTGTTAACAACTTTTTCACTTTCACCATACGCCTGCCCGGTAGGCCGGTCAACACTACTTTTAGCTAAGGATGATGTGGTCGTACCACTGGGGGATCTGGACGATCTGGCTTGAGAGTTGCTTCTTTTTTGAACAGTTTTGGGTGGGGTCACCCGCAGCACCTGGCCGGGATAGATATTGTACGGGGCGCTCAGCTTGTTATAACGGGCGATGTCGCGGTAGTCATTACCGGTATACCAGGCAATGGCGAACAGGGTGTCGCCTTTTGCAACCGTGTAGGTATCATCGGTAAAACCCCCGGACTCCTCTTCTGGCTGACTATTCAGTAACACAACCGGGGCAGGGGTATGGCGGGACGTGCACCCGCTGATGAACGTAGTCGTCAGGCAGGCGACAATTGTGACAGAGACCGCATGGCGCCTGAACATGGTGTTACCTCAGTATCAGATAGGCCGCCACCGCCAGCAGTACCACTGCCCAGCCGAGCCATTCAATGTACTGCCTGAGTTTTTCTTCCATCGCGGCACCGCCCATTTTCATCAGGCCGGCCACCAGGAAAAACCGGGTTCCCCTGCCTACTACAGAAGCAACAAGAAAGGGCACAAATGCCATGTTCAGGAAGCCTGCGCTAAGCGTGAAAAGCTTATAGGGAATAGGGGAGAAGCCGGCCAAAAATACCACCCACACGCCATAGTCCTTGAACCAGTCAATGGTACGCTCGAGCTGGGGTCCGTAGCCTGCGGCTTCGATAATGGGTGATAACCAGGCGTCAAAGGCAAAATACCCCAGCAGATAACCGGCAATGCCTCCTATGGTTGAGGCTATTGTCGCGATAAGCGCAAAGTGCCACGCCCGCGAGGGCTGTGATAGCGACATGGGAGCTAGCATCACATCCGGCGGGATAGGGAAAAATACCGACTCGGCAAAGCTCAATCCGGCCAGATAGCGGGATGCCTGCGGATGACGGGCCCAACGAAGGGCGAGGTCGTACAGCGGCTGGAAAATTTTCAAAGCAGATCTCCTGCCACTAAGGGAACAAAACGAACCGCCTCAATGGTCTGGGTTTGCAGTTCACCGTCAATCCGGTCAACGCACAGCAGTGCCTGCTGCTCTTCACCGACCGGAATAATCAGCCGGCCACCTTCTTTAAGCTGATCGCACAGGGCTTCGGGTAAGGTCGCGGCCGCGGCGGTAACAATAATCGCATCAAACGGGCCCTTTGACGGCCAGCCCTGCCAGCCATCACCGTGCTTCATGGCTATGTTGTGCAAATCAAGCTGATTCATGCGACGTTTAGCCTGAAACTGCAGCGACTTAATACGTTCTACGCTGTAAACCTGCCTGAATAATTGCGCGAGGATCGCAGTCTGGTAGCCGGATCCGGTGCCTATCTCGAGTACTTTTTCCGGCGGGTTGGGCGAACCCAGCAGCAACTCTGTCATTTTGGCGACGATGTACGGCTGAGAAATCGTCTGTCCCTGTCCAATGGGTAACGCGGTATTCTGATATGCCTTGTGTTTCAGTGCATCAGGCAGAAAACGTTCCCGGGGTGTTGCCGCTATTGCATTGAGCACGCGCTGATCACGAATTCCTTCGGCATACAGCAGTTCTGCCAGTGAATCACCTTTGCGTGTCGATCTCATTGTTCTTATTATCCTTGTTTTGCGCAGACCTCAGCCGGCATTTACTTGGCCAGCCAGTCCTTCATGTCATCCAGGCTTTGATATGCCGTCATATCCACACTCAGTGGTGTCACCGAACAATAGCCATTTGCAATGGCGTGGAAATCCGTCCCTTCTCCGGCATCCTGCTCAGCCCCGGCCGGACCATACCAGTAAATGGTTCTGCCGAACGCATCCTCGGCTCTGACCATGCCTTCGGCGCGGTGACGACGGCCCTGACGGGTGACCTTAATGCCTTTCAGTGCATCATAAGGCACGTCCGGCACATTCACGTTCAGGATCTGATTCGCCGGCAAAGGATGTTGTGCCAGCTTATCAATGATGTCGGCCACCACCCGGGCTGCGGTCTCAAAATGGGTCGCCTTATGCCCTACCAGTGACACCGCAATGGCCGGCAGGCCCATGTAGCGTCCTTCAGTGGCGGCGGCGACGGTACCGGAATAAATAACATCATCGCCCAGATTGGCACCGTGATTGATGCCGGAGACCACCAGTTGCGGATCGTCGTCGAGAAACTTATTGATGCCCAGGTGAACGCAGTCTGATGGTGTGCCGTTCACCGAATAAAATCCGCTTTCCATTTGCTGAATGCGCAGGGGCTGATGCAGCGACAGGGCATTACTCGCGCCGCTGCAATTGCGGTCAGGGGCAATCACGGTAACATCGTGTTGCTGCGCAATGGTGGCGTGCAACACGCGCAGGCCTTCAGCGAATACCCCGTCATCGTTACTCATTAAAATACGCATGCGTTCCCCGCTAGATACTGTTGGTTGGTGCAATGGTCTCAATGCACTCCCGTAACACGGACGTGGCGAAACAGCCGCTGGGGAGCGAAAAGGAAAGCGTTAATGTATCACCCTTCACCGACCATTCAAGCTGCTGAGGCCAGATTTTGATTGCCCGGCGTTCCTGATCAAAGCCCGCAGTAGTCAGAAAGCGGCTGACATCCTCACAGCCATCGGCAACAGCCTGCTCCAGGGCTTTCGCCTCAGATTCGGTAATCAGGGGGCCTTGTCCCCACAGCGGTGCAGTAGGGCAGAGATCTTTTTGCTGATAACGATGCTGCACTGCCGGGTCGTCGTCACGATGGATAAAAAAGCTGTTCGAGCCGGTCAGCATAACGGCATCACCCCGCAGTATGGTGTCAAAACACCCCTGCTCAAGACGCTGCGACAGCACCTCATTGAACAGCCAGCTGCGAAGTGCCGATAACGCCATGGAACGCTTATTCCGGTGGCGTATGGTTTCACCGTTAATCATGCGCTGGGCCATCGCCAGATTACCACCCAGCTGTTGCTCACCCAGTTCATTGATTCGCATCACGCCAAAGCGCTGCTCGCCGTAATAATTTGGTACGCCGTGCTCGGCAATCATTGCAAGGCGTTCCTCCAGTGCCTCGGGGTGGCTTATCTGCCTGAGCACGATAGCAAAGCGGTTGCCCCTGAGCTGTCCGGTGCGCAGTTTTTTGTTGTGACGGGTGTGCTTCAGCACCCGCACGCCCTCTAACGCAAACTGGCTGAAATCGAACAGATCTTTGCCCGGCGCATGAATGCCAAACCACTGACGGGTAACGGCATACTTATCTTTTCGTCCGGCATAGGTTACCTGTCGCAGCGGCAGGCCGGTAAAGCGGGCAAGTTGCTCGGCGACAAAGGCGGTGTTGGTATTGGTTTTCTCTACGAAGATAAACTGGTGTTCACCCTCACCGGCAGGCTGGTAACCCAGATCTTCCTCAACCTGAAAATCTTCTGCCTGAAACTTAAACAGGCCGGTCGAAACCGGTCTGCCAAACTGGTAGGCCCAATGGTCGGTAGACAGGGTTGCGCTCATCGTGGCACCAGTAACACCACTGCCTGCGCAGCAATGCCTTCTTTCCGACCGGTAAACCCGAGTTTTTCGGTGGTGGTTGCCTTGACGTTGATATCTGCAGCATCGCAGCCACAATATTCTGCGATGGTACGACGCATGGCATCAATATGCGGTGCCATTTTGGGCGCCTGGGCAATGATGGTCATGTCGGCGTTACCGACCCTGTAGCCGCGCTGGGTAACCTGTTGCATGACCTCGCGCAGTAATACACGGCTGTCTGCACCCGCGAAGGCTGGATCGGTATCCGGAAAATGATGGCCAATGTCACCCAGACCAATGGCGCCAAGCAGCGCGTCACACAGCGCGTGAAGCAGGACGTCGCCGTCTGAGTGGGCGAGAAGTCCCTGTGGATGGTCGATGCTGACGCCACCTATCATGATCGGCCCCTGACCGCCAAACTTGTGAACGTCAAAGCCTTGTCCTATTCGCATGCGTTATCCCGTTGCTGAAGGTAGAATTCGGCCAGCGGCAGGTCTGCTGGCCGGGTAATTTTAATGTTTGCCGGATTGCCATCGATGAGTGCCACGGTGTGTCCTGCCCACTCCATGGCCGAGGCTTCGTCGGTCACCTGCACGCCTGCCCTGAGCGCATCATTGAGGGTCTGGCGCAACAGACCCGCCGGAAACAACTGCGGGGTCAGTGCGTGCCACAGGTTTTCGCGGCTTTCCGTGTGGGCAATACGCGGTGCCGCCCCGTTATCGGTGGCACGTTTCATGGTATCTCGCACTGGCGTAGCCAGAATGCCGCCTGTGACATCATCACGATTTATAACGTTAAGTACTTCGTTGATATCTGCATGAGACAGGCAGGGACGGGCGGCGTCATGCACCAGCGCCCAGTCATTGTCATCCAGGGTTGCCAGGGCACTGAGTACGGAGTCAGCCCGCTCAGCCCCACCCGTCACGGTGGTTAGCCAGGGGGCAGTGGCAACAGGCAAAGCAGAAAACCAGCTGTCATCGGCGCTGATGGCCACCACCACCCGGGAGATGGCCGGATGCGTTGCCAGCACAGATAATGTATGTTCGAGAATGGTGCGCTGACCCAGGGTCAGGTATTGCTTTGGCTGTGAGGCCTGCATACGACTGCCCACCCCCGCGGCAGGCACAACGGCGACAATAGATGCGGTCTGTGTCATGGTGAATTCGGTTCGGCCGGCAGGATCCGGTAGAACGTTTCGCCTTCCTTAATCAGTCCGAGTTCGTTACGCGCACGCTCTTCGATGGCTTCAAGGCCAATGGTGAGATCATTGATATCTGCTTTTAACAGCGCGTTTCGCTGGGCAAGATTGGCATTCTGCAGAGACTGCCGTTCGACGTCCTTTTTGGCCGCCATATAGTCAGGAATACTGTTTTTTCCAAACCACAGGCGATGCTGCAGGAGACCCAACAGTACTATCAGCAGTACTGCCAGCCAGTTGTCCCGCCATACTGAGAGCCAGTAAGGTTGCCGAACCGATTGCGACACTAATTCACCCGGACGTTATTGTTATTGCTGTACACCGGTATACACCGGACGGATACGCTGATTCGTATCCTGTCTTGGTGCCATTATGCCGTGATAGTGTGCGCTTGCAAAGGGAAAAGGCACGCGCGGCAGGCGGGTTAACCCTGCCCGAACTTGCCCTTCAGTTTATCCAGCAATTTATTCTTTTGCTCGTCAACCAGACCAGACAACTGCGTGTCCATCAAGCCGGAGAGCATGTCACTGTTACCCTGGGCTGCCTCAAGCAGGCCATTCACCGAGACAAGCTGCTCGTTGGTCGCCGATAACTGATTGCTGACCATGTCATTAAGCTTCTGGTTCAGCTCATCCAGTTTGCCTTTCTGTGAGTCAGTAAGCTGCGACAGTGCGGCTTTCGCCAGTTTGTTGTCCAGGTCTGATTTCACTGAAAAGCCGGGGTTATCGATGCTGCCGTTAAACAGCATCGACATCGACAGACTGGTCAGCGATTCCAGTGCTGATGCGATGGCAGTAGACACCTTATTTTCGCCTGTCGCCTGCATCGCCAGCGACAGCAGGTCCACTTCGCCCTGACCCGACAACTGGTTGTTCTCCACGGTCAGCGATCCGGCGGATTTCAGCAGGGCACTGGTCAGCATGGCGTTAAGCTTTTCGTTGCTGCTTAGCGGAATATTGGCCAGATTAATGTCGCTGATATCCCATTGCTGGCTGGCATCAACGCCGTCATCGTCAATCCAGAACTGCCCCGACGACTGGAAGGATTTTAGCTTTTCACCGAGTCCTTTAATGGTAAACGTGGTAGGGGAACCAATCAGCGCGTGGGTATTGGTGATGTTCTGCCAGTTACTGGTGATAGTTTCGTTTTGCCACAGCACCGATACGTCAGCCTGCTTTACCAGCACAGAGGGGACTTCCGCGCTGCTGTCGCTGGTGGTTTCCTGGCCGTTGATGAGCGGCAGGACCACCTGTAGCGCCGACGTCAGATACTGCGTATATTCAGCCGCTTTGTCGCCAAATACAAACTGGGTGACCTGTGACAGCGCGGCCTGATCGCCGGCAATCAGCCCCTGTAGCAGTGCATAATCCTGTTTTGGCGCGTCTTTCAGCGCAGCAATGGTGGCCTTCAGGTCGCTGCGCGCCGTTTTGGCCTGCTCACTGAAGGTACTGATTTTTTCACGATCCGCTTTCATTTGTTCTTTGAGCTCAGACAGGGCATTTTTCGCCTGCAACAGTGCCTGTGGATCGCTGTATTTGGTCTCCTTCAGTCCCTCAATCTGGCTTTTGTAGTAATCCAGGCGGGCCTTATCCGGCAGCGTCTGATAGCTTTCTTTCAGTGACGCCTCATACTGGGCGTAAGTGTCCTGCGCCTGCTCAACGGCTGCCGAGGTCTTCAGAGGATTACGTGCCAGCAGCTCATCCACGCTCGGAATGTCCTCCTGCACTTTTTGCTTCATCTCGTCGAACGTCAGCGAGCGCTCCGGTACGCGGTATACCTCACCAGGCGAGGTGCGGGGCTGATCAAACTGCACCTCAAGCACAGACAACTGATTAACCACAACGCGGTTTGACAGCAGGGGCATCAGCGCCACGTCGGCTGACGCGGTGCCAATGAGTACCTGATTATGCGTCGGTTTGGTCGGGTTCGTCAGTTCAATCTGTTTAAGGGTGACCGTGGTGGGGTACAACGAATGGCTGACCGATCCGATATTCACTTCGGCCCCGTAGGCTTCACCCATTTTGGCTTCTGCCACAGTTTTAATGAGGGTGTTGGCAAACAACAGGTACAACACAATAATCAGTGCCAGAGCACCAATAAAATAGTAACGGCGACGCAGGCCACTGGACGGCATAGGGCTGACTCCTTGTAGTTAATGCTGACCCTGACGGGCAGTTAACAATCCACGAAAAAGATTACTGCTTACGTTATAGCACAGAGTTCGGTTTTGCGTGAAAGCACACGGGGTTATCCCCGCGTCGCTTACAGTTTGAAATGATCGACAGTGACTTTCAATGCACTGCACTGCTGTTTGAGTTTTTCACTGGCACCGGCCAGGTTATCCGCTGTTGCCAGCGCATCATCGGTTGCGCCTGACAGGGCATTAATGCGTTGATTGGCCTCGCTGGCGGCCAGCGATTGTTGCTCTGTGGTGCGGGCGATGTCGCTGTTCATGCCCGCAATCTCGTCCATGACACCAACCGCGGCCTTCAGGTTGTCGTTGGCTTCCATGGCCTTTTCAACTGTACGGGCGGCCATATCACTGCTGGTTTTTACCGCGCCCACCGCGTTACCGGCTTCGCTCTGCAGTTTTTCAATCATCGCCTGAATGTCGTTGGTACTTTGCTCGGTGCGGCTTGCCAGTGTGCGTACTTCATCGGCAACCACAGCAAACCCTCGTCCCTGTTCACCCGCACGGGCCGATTCAATGGCGGCATTCAGCGCCAGTAAATTGGTCTGTTCCGCAATACTGCGAATGACATCCAGCACGGAACCGATATTTTCTGTACGTTCGGCAAGCTGACTGACGGTGTGACTGACCGACTCGATGTCGCTGGTCAGGCTGCGAATGTCGGTGACTGTATTGTCCAGCAGCCGGGAGCCGTCCTGTACGCGGTTTTTGGCTTCTACGGTATTGGCATCCGCGGTTTCTGCGTGCTGACTGACATCGTGAATTTGCGTGGTCATCTCTTCCATGGCCGCGGCAACCTGCAGCATATTTTCGTTTTGCTCCTGCGCCTGCTCACGGCTGTGCTGACTGGCGCGGTCAACCTGGTTGGCCTCATTATTGAGCGCGACAGTGCTTTCGCGCACGGCAATCAGGGAATCACGAATTTTGCTGGTAAAGTCATTAAAGTAACGTGCCAGACGGGTAATCTCGTCTTGCCCGCTGACCGGCAGCTGACGGGTGAGATCGCCTTCGCCCTGAGCAATATCGCGCATGCCGTCAGTCACTTGCCGTACGGGGCTGATGATGCTGCTGCCAATGGCGTAAATCAGGCCGACAACCACGGCAATACTGATCAGACTCGCCACAATCAACTGATTACGCATACTGGCGAAGGACGCTTCCAGATGAGTCAGATAAATTCCGGATCCGATGATAAGGTCCCATTTGGGAAAGCCTTTGACGAATGAAATCTTGTCGACCGGCACGTCCTCGCCGGGCAGCGGCCACTCATAGCTGACAAACCCTTGTCCGTCCTGTTTGACGACCCGGGCCATTTCGACGAAAAAGCGTTTACCTGATGAGTCTGTGGTATTCGAGAGATCCCGGCCCTCCAGTTCGGGCTTCATCGGGTGCATCACCATTTTCGGGGTGCCGTCGTTGATCCAGAAATAGTTGTTATTGTCATAGCGCAACGCGCGGATGACATCGAGCGCCGCGGTGCGGGCCTGCTCATCAGTGAGATCCGTGCGACTTGCGTAATGCTGCAAAATACTGTGTGCGGTTTCTACCAGGTGCTGCGTTTGCTCATAGGCATTTTCTTCCATGGTCGAGTGGTGACGGTTCAGTGCGACCATAGCCAGCACCAATAACGCCACGATAACGACCACCCCGATAATACTCAGACGCTGAAGCAAACTCAGTTGACGTAACCACATAAACAACCACCTTTTCTGTGCATGACGACACGTTTTTTTGTGCATTTTTAAAGTCTTAACTACCGAAGTGTAGACCAAAAAAATGCATGTAAATGAAATATTGCAAGGCGCATTGTAGCGCAGGCAGAACAGTGGCTGGTCATACCGGCAAAAAAAGTTGATTGAGAGCAGTTTTCCTCGTCGCGGAGTGTGCTAGTATCCGCGCGATTCTGGCGATATCGTGATCTACTCACAGCCCTGTGTCGGTATGAAAGGGGACGACGAGTTGTTCCACGGTGATTGCGACATGGTCACGTGCGGCACCATTACATGATATGGTCGGGTAGTGCCGACGTCATTTTGTTAATCAGATAACTCAACGAAAAGGGTTGCAATGCTCACTAACGACGATCTCTATACAACTACACCCCTACGTCAGCGTATCCGCGATTATTATCGTATCGATGAATCGGTTGCGATTGACCAGATTCTGCCGATCGCAGAGGTCAATCCACGCGCCCGAAGCCGTGCCTGGGAGCGCGCCCGAAAAATGGTGCTGAAGATCCGACGGGATCAGGAAGGTCACGGTGGTGTTGATGCGCTGCTTCACGAGTATTCCCTGTCGACCGCCGAAGGTGTGGTACTGATGTGTCTGGCAGAGGCTTTGCTGCGCGTGCCTGACCGCGACACACAGGATGAGCTGATCCGTGACAAACTGTCAAAAGGTCAGTGGACGCCGCACCTGGGTAACTCTGAGTCGTTGTTTGTGAATGCGTCTGCCTGGGGCCTGCTGCTGACCGGTAATATGGTCAACTATGCTGATAAGCGCAAAAAAGAACATTTTGGCCTGCTCAAGAAAACCCTGGGTCGTCTCGGCGAACCGGTGATCCGCCGTGCCATGAACATTGCCATGCGCGTAATGGGCCGTCAGTTCGTGATGGGCGAAACCATTGAAGATGCAGTAGAGCGCGCCAAAGATAAAGAGAAAAAAGGGTACGTGTATTCCTACGACATGCTGGGGGAAGGTGCCCGCACCATGCAGGATGCCGACCGTTACTACAACGCGTATGTGAAAGCGATTAAGGTCATTGGTAAAGCCGCCAACGGTCGTGGGCCGAAGCGCTCGCCGGGGATTTCGGTGAAGCTGTCTGCCATTCATCCGCGTTTTGAGTTCCTCAAGCGCGAGCGTGCCATGGCCGAAATTCCGCCGCGCCTGAAAGCACTGTGCCTGATGGCCAAAGACTATGATATCGGCCTGACCGTGGATGCCGAAGAGGCAGACCGCCTGGAATTGTCACTGGATATCATTGAAGCGGTGTTCAGCGACGCTGACCTGGACGGCTGGGAAGGCTTTGGTATTGCTGTTCAGGCTTACCAGAAACGCGCAATCCACGTGATTGAGTATCTGCGGGAGCTGACCGTCAGGGTTGGACGTCAGATGATGGTTCGTCTGGTCAAAGGCGCGTACTGGGATACCGAAATCAAGCTCACCCAGCAGGCTGGCGTGGAAGAGTTTCCGGTGTTTACGCGTAAATCGTCAACCGACGTGTCGTATCATGCCTGTGCGAACCGCCTGCTCGAGTACCGTGACACCATCTATCCGCAGTTTGCAACACACAACGCCTATACCGCGTCAGTGATCATCGAACTGGCCGGCGATGATAAAGAAGGTTTTGAGTTCCAGTGTCTGCATGGCATGGGCGACACCCTGTATGATCAGGTGGTGTCTGACGACAAAATTCAGTGCCGGGTGTATGCGCCGGTTGGTGAGCACGAGGACCTGCTGGCCTATCTGGTGCGTCGTCTGCTGGAAAACGGCGCTAACTCGTCATTTGTTAATGCCATTGTGGACGACAGCAAGCCGGTAGAGTCACTGCTTGAAGATCCGGTAGAGAAAACCCAGCGCCTTAAAACCCGCTACAACAAGCTGATTAAAAAGCCGCGTGATTTGTACGCGCCGGAGCGTGACAACTCAAAAGGGCTGGACCTGACTGACGTCAATGCGGTCAATGCGCTGCAGCACGAACTGGCACGCTGGACAGAACACTACAGTGTGAGCGAAGCTGATGTGCCCGAAGGCGCCGTGGCGGTGCGCTGTCCGCAGGATCACAACGACGTGGTCGGCTACCATTTTTACGCCACCAAAGACGACATGCTGCACGCACTGGATGTCACCGAGGCCGGTTTCCAGGCCTGGTCAAAACGCCCGGTTGAAGAGCGTGCCGAAATTCTTGAGCGCACTGCCGATGCGCTGGAACGCCATATGTCTGAGCTGATTGCGCTGTGTGTGCGTGAAGCCGGTAAGGTGGCGCAGGACAGCATTGACGAAGTGCGTGAAGCGGTTGACTTCTGCCGCTACTACGCCGTGCGCGCGCGTGAACTGGATGAGGATCAGCGCTTACTGCCACGCGGCGTGGTGCTGTGTATCAGCCCGTGGAACTTCCCGCTGGCAATTTTTATGGGTCAGCTGGCCGCGGCGCTGGTAACCGGCAACACGGTAATTGCCAAGCCCGCCGAGCAGACCAGCATGATTGCCAAACGTGCGATTGAAATTATGCATTCTGTGGGTCTGCCTGAAGACGCGCTGCAAATGCTGATTTGTCCGGGTAAAGGCGTGGGTGAGACCCTGCTGCCGGATGAGCGCATTAAGGCCGTTATGTTTACCGGCTCAACCCAGACCGGCACCCTGATTTCCCAGACGCTGGCGAACCGCGGTGGCGAGCAGGTGCCGCTGATTGCCGAAACCGGCGGTCAGAACTGTATGATTGTGGATTCCACTGCGCTGCCTGAACAGGTGGTCGATGACGTGATCCATTCAGGCTTCCAGAGTGCCGGTCAGCGCTGTTCTGCGCTGCGTGTGCTGTTTGTACAGGAAGAAATTGCCGACAAGCTGATCACCATGCTGACCGGCGCAATGAAAGAGCTGAATGTGGGCGATCCTGCGTTTCTGAATACCGACATTGGTCCGGTCATTGATAAGAAAGCACTGGACAGCCTGACGCAGCACCAGCAGTACATGGAAGAAAACGACCGTGGCAAACTGCTGTATCGTGCTGATCTGCCGGCTGAAGCCGATAACGGCACCTACTTCCCGCCAACGCTGTATCAGATTGAAAGCATTGATGTGCTTAAACGCGAAGTGTTCGGTCCGGTCGTGCACGTGGTCCGCTTCAAGGGTAAAGAGCTGGATAATGTGATTGAGCAAATCAACAGCACCGGATTCGGCCTGACGATGGGCGTGCACTCACGTATTGATGAACGTGCCAATGAACTGGCAGCCAAAAGCCGCTGCGGTAACGTGTACGTTAACCGTAACATGATTGGTGCGATTGTTGGCGTGCAGCCGTTCGGTGGCCGCGGGTTGTCAGGCACGGGGCCAAAAGCCGGTGGACCTAACTACCTGTCACGTCTGATGATGGAAAGAGCAACGCCGAAGCCATCAACGCTGGACGATGTTGACTCGACAGACCAGGCGCTGGTAGGTGACGAACGCGCGGTTGAACAGGCGACGGCGATGATGGACACCGCCACGTCTGTGGAGGCACAGTGGCGTCATACTCCGCTCAACGATCGCATTTCAGCGGTTCGTCAACTGCTGGCGAAAATCGCCAAGGTCGACATTGTTGAAGAGCTCGCTGATGACCTTAACCGTACGCTCGCAACCGCGCGTCAGCAACTGACCAGCATTGAGCGCAAACTGGCGAAACCAACCGAGCTGCCGGGACCAACCGGTGAGTCGAATAAGCTGTATCTGGAGCCGCGTGGCGTACTGGTCTGTTTTGCCGACAAAGGGGTAACCTTCGAGTACTGGACACTGTCTATTGTGACGGCGCTGGCGACCGGTAACGTGGTGGTCTCGGTGGTGTCGGAAGTGTTCTATGAAGAAGCACTGGAGTTTCAGGCGCAGTTCGAGGCGTCGGGTGCACCGAAAGGGGTATTCCAGGTGGCGCGCCTGTCGCATTTCGACACGCTGCTGATGGATAAAAACCTGGCCGGTGTAGTGGTTGACTCAAATACTGAGCGTACCGCCCGTATCGCTGCCATGCTGTCGTCACGTGAAGGTGCAATCCTGCCGGTGGTAACCGCGGAATATACCGACAAGCTGATCCAGCGTCTGATGACCGAAAAGACCATCAGCATTGATACCACCGCGTCAGGCGGGAATACCTCGCTGATGACGATGGTCGAAGACGACGAGTAATACCCGTCAATAAAAAGACCAGCTCAGGGGAGAGCCCCGGGCCGGTCTTTTTTTGTCTGCAATGCTATGCCAGGTGAGGGGACTTACATCCACTCACCGCCACGGCGGCGCTTGCGCGGTAAAAATGAAAGCAGCAGCCCCAGCACGACACCGCCACCGGCAACCATGCCACCGCGTGTAAACCAGGTAAACAACTCGTCCTTATCTTCCCGCTTTACCTGCTGCTGAAGGGTAGCAATGGTTTGTTGCTGCGTTTCGGCCTGGCTGGTCAGCTCGGCAATCTGCTGACGGGCGTCGTTGAGCTGCTGGCGAAGCTGCGCGTTACTGTTACTGGCCTGCTGCAGTGCAACCTCCCGGTCTGCCAGCTGCTGGTTAATTTCAGGCAGTTGTAACGACACCGGCAGCGTTGTGCTGATAAACCGGGTTTCCACCCAGCCTGTGCGCCCATCCGCAACCACTTTGGTGAAGTCACCATCGCGTTCCTGCACGTTAAGCGGGGTGCCGGCATTTACCGAACCCAGAATACGGTATTCACGCGAGGGCCCCGCGTGCATGAAAATAAATAAATCGTCACGAACAAAGTGAGACGGCTCATCGGCAGGGGCCGCGGTGTCCTGCACGGAGAGTGCCGGTAATGGCAAAAGAAGAATAGCGAGGGCTAACCAGGTGCGCATTATTATGAAACCCAATAGTCTGAAAAAAACACTTCGATGGTAGGGCTTGCGCGGGGTAAAGGCAACCCTCTGATAATGAAATGGAATTAAACGCGGCGATGAATCCTGCATTGTGAGATGATTGCCAAACCAGACCGAAAAATTATAAGGTAGCGGCATGTTTTTCGCCGACCTCTTCCAGCATGGCTGAAATTGAACTGAAATTTGTTGCCCGCCATAGCGTCAGACAGCCCTTTAACGATAACGCGTTGCCCGCGTTGAAAGCCCGTGGCGTGACGGTGTCTGCAGCGCGTGAAATGCAGTTGCGGAACGACTATTACGACACTCCACAGCATGACTTTCAGCAGCATAAAATTGGCTTTCGGGTACGCGGAAATAATGGTGCGTTTGAACAAACGCTGAAAACCAACGGGAAAATCCGTGGCGGCCTGCATAGTCGCGAGGAATATAATGTCAGCCTGTCGGCACCCGAGCCGGATCTCACGCTGTTTGATGCCAGCGTCTGGCCGGAGGGGTTGAGTGCCGACAAGCTGAACGGCCAGCTTGAACAGCAGTTCAGTACGCATTTTACCCGTACCGCGTATGATGCCCGGGTCGGTGATTCGGTGGTTGAGATTGTGCTGGATGAAGGCGTCGCCTCAACCACGAAAGCGTCTTCGCCCATCAATGAAATTGAACTGGAACTTAAAGAGGGTGACGTTGGCGCCCTGTATACTCTCGCGGGGATCCTGTGCAGTACGCTGGAAGTCCGGCTAAGTGATGTTTCTAAGGCCGCGCAGGGATACCAGCTGCTGCACGGATTACATGCGAAAAATACGCCGTTGCCGCCGTTTTTACCGCTGACGCAGGGCTGTACCACCGAAGATGCGTTTGCCCAGGCTGTGGCCGTGGCCATCCGTCACTGGCAGCATCATGAACACTTGTACATGCAGACCGGGTCGGTCAAACCGCTGACAGAGGTGGTCGACGCTATCCGCCTGCTGATGCAGAGCGTGTCGCTTTATTTGCCGGTATTACAGTGCCCGCAGATGCTGCAACTGCATAAACAGCTTATCAGTTATGCCCAGGACTGGCTCTGGCATGATGATTTGCGTAGCCTGCGTTATCTGCTGTCGAAAAAGAGCCTGTTTGCCAAAATGCTGGGTCGTTCTCCGGAGCTGGTCAGCTACCTTCAGGGGCGCGTAGCCGGCCTGTTAAAACAGTATGATCCTGAGAGCCTGTTGTATCGTCAGTCTGCCAGCGATATCAAGCTGAATGCCTCGGCATTACTGCAGGATAAACCCTGGCGTGAGCACGCCAAAGGGTTCGATATGCCGGTGATGGAGCATGCCAAAGGCTGGCTGTCCCAGGGCTGGCAAACGGTGCAGCAAAGTATGCCGGCCAGCCGTCATATGGGCGCCGCCAATTACACCGCGGTGGAAATGCTGTTGCGTCAGTCATTGTGGAACGGCTTTTTGCTGGGGGATTTATTTGTTGAAGAGCGCGGCAACTTTCGTGCGCCGTGGCTTGATTTGCTGACCGGGATTGATGAGCTCAAAGCGCTGCTGACGCTTAAACATGCCCTGAATGATGCCGATCTGTCACACGATGATGAGATGGCGCAATGGACAACAGAGAAAATGGCGCGACTGATCAATGTCATGGAAAGAACGCGTCAGGTAGCCATGCAACGTGATGTATACTGGTAATCTTCTTACTCTGCTTTTGAACGACATTCGGCGACTATTGACATGACCTCAAGCGGTTTAATTTATCAGTATGCCCTGTTTGCCATGTCACTGCTGTATGTAGTGATTGTGTTCCGTTTTATTTCTTCCGCAGGACGCCTGCCTGGTCGTCGCTGGATCACGATGGCACTTGCCATGTGGCCTCTGCTGGTGGTTGATGAGTGGCTCAAGCTGTTTGCACTGGAGGGGGTGTCGCCGGTACTCGGTCTGTTTGATGTCATGCCAGCGCTGCTGCTGACATTCAGTTATAAAGCCACCGGCATGCTGGTGCATCAGGCGCCGTCGTCATCCGCACGACAGTGGCTGCCCGCAGGGGTGTGCCTGCTGGCACAGAGCGCAATGATATTTTTGCCGTCAGACACCAAAATTCAGTGGTTCAGCCAGTCGCCGGTTGGTCAGCCTCTGGCGCTGTGGCCGGCCTATCTGGCCCCTCTGGCGACCGGTTTTGCTGTCTTGCTGTTCGGGATCCTGATTGCTGAGTGCGTTCAGCGTTATCACCATTATCTGCCCGAACAGGTGGCTGACACCGCCACCTTTCGCATCAAAAAACTGGGCGGCGTGGCAGGAATGACGGTGGGACTGGCGTTCGCCAGCATCCTGTTGGTCAGCGCCGCTGCGTTTGGGTTTCTGCAGATTACCTTTTGGCAAAGCCTGTATCATTTGTTGATGGCACTGGTCTGTCTGTTTATGCTGGCGGTGCTGATTATGCCGCAGCGTACCTCACCATGCCCGGTGGATTATCAGCGCCTGGAAGCGTGCGCCGAGTCACAGGCCGAGATGCGTAATGCGCTGGCAAAAGCCGAGCAGGCGGTCATCCATACCAAAGCCTACAAACATAAAGGCCAGACCCTCTGTGCTTTTTGCCGTGACAATGAACTTGATCCCACCCTGCTGGCCATTACGCTTAAGCTCAGCAAGTACAAAAGTTTCCGCGGGTTTATCTATCATTACCGTCTGGAATATGCGAAGAAGGTACTGCTGCGCAGCGATGCAAGTATTGCGCGTGTCGCCAGGCGACTTGGACTGGACTCGGAAAAATTCTTAAGCGGCGTACTGCCAAACTACCTGAGTAAGCTGTAAACCGCCGCGCGGCGAAGCGACATCAATACGCCACGTGCAGGACGGACCGGCGGGACGATTCCCGTCCCACCTTTGTCGCGGGGGTGTTCAGGCGTGAAGGGCGGCGTACTTGTCGGCCAGTTCCGCCAGCGACTCGCGGTGTTTTGGATCCTGCACAATGCAGTCAACCGGACATACTGCCACGCAGCTAGGATTATCGTAATGGCCAACACATTCAGTGCAGCTGGCTGGATTAATCACATAAATATCATCGTGTTGTGAGATAGCCTGATTCGGGCATTCATCCTCGCAAAGCTGACAGTTAATGCATTCTTCGGTAATCATCAGTGCCATGCGTTGTCTCCTTCTGATCAACATGATGACACTGTAGCGGTAAACCCGGTCAGGCGGGTTGACGTGAATCAAGCAAAGGCGTGGTTGAGTAGCGAGGCGGTAAACGTTTTACGCAGATAAAAGCCGCGAGGCCGGGTTTTGATGCGTTCCCCTTCTTCATTAAAGGCGTCAGTCAGCACGCTGCCGTTGGCGGCTTTGGGGCGAATGTGCAGGGCGTTGCCCTGGCGAGCGGTAATGTGTTCAACCCGGCCTAATAAAATCTGCTCGGTAAGTTCTTCCCAGTCGGCGCGTAACACCGCATCCTCTGACTGTGTGGGTGTCCACATAAACGCCGTGGCAACCCGGCGTTCTGCCAGGGGAATACGACGGTCACCTTCCAGTGGCAGCCACAGTACCTGCTGCAATTTATTGCGCACATTGCTGGTTTCCCAGACCACGCCAGGCTGACTGATGAGTGGTGCGTAGCAGACGTAAGTGGTTTCCAGTGGCTGGAAATGCGCATCAATCGGTACGGTTTTCAGTTCAACACCGAGCTCCGGAAAGTCCTGTTGTGGTTTAGAGCCAGCCGATGCGCCCAGCCAGTGTTCAATCAGCATGCCGGGCCAGCCCTTGTGGCGGGTCAGATCTTCAGGCATCGCAACGCCGGCCAGCTGCGCGAGCTCACCCAGAGACAGGCCGGCAATAGACTGACAGCGTGAAAGCAGCTCGTCGGTGGTAGCGGGTGGAGTACCTGGTGGTTGCATAGGTTTCTGCCTGGTTATCCTTATGACGCGATTAATGCTTTGAATGGGCTATGGTTTGTGGAAGAATGAAACCATTGAAAAGTTTATCATGCCCGGGAGTCTATGTGATAGATGCCGATGGATTCCGTGCGAATGTGGGCATAGTGATTTGCAACAAAATGGGTCAGGTATTTTGGGCAAGACGTTATGGTCAACATTCATGGCAGTTTCCACAAGGCGGAATTGATGAAGGGGAAACTGCAGAACAAGCGATGTACAGGGAGTTGCACGAAGAAGTCGGGCTGACACCAAAAGATGTTTCTGTATTAGGTGTTACCCGAAACTGGCACCGGTATAAATTGCCAAAACGGCTGATTCGTCAGGGCAGTAATCCGGTGTGTATCGGTCAGAAGCAAAAATGGTTTCTGCTGCAGCTTGAGTGTGCGGAAAAAGACGTGGATGTCCTGAAAACCGGTCATCCCGAATTTGATGACTGGCGTTGGGTAAGCTACTGGTATCCGATCCGCAATGTAGTGTCGTTTAAACGCGATGTATACCGGCGTGTCATGAAGGAATTCAGCCCTATTGTCATGAACCCGCAACCACGCCAGCCGCAACCACAGCACAAGCGAGGCCGTAAACGCCGACGAGGATAGGAGTAACAGGTGAACCAGTCTGGAAAACGGGGCAATATGCTGACAACGCTCAAGGGCATTGTTCAGGAAATGAACCAGACTCCTGAGCTGGGAAAGGCCTTATTCCGTCTGACGTCGCGGGTAAAGCAAACCGTTGATGTTGACTCCTGCTCGGTGTACCTGGCGGACTACGACAACCAGGTCTTTGTGCTCAAAGCCACTGATGGCCTGCACCCTGACGCGGTCGATCAGGTCAGGATTGGTTTCTCTGAGGGGCTGATTGGCCTGGTTGGCCAGCGCGAAGAGCCGCTCAACATCGAAAACGCGCACCAGCACCCGCGCTTCAAACACTACGACGAAGTCAAAGAAGAAAACTACAACGCGTTTCTCGGCACGCCGATTATTCATCAGCGTAAAGTGCTGGGGGTGATTACCCTGCAGCAGGAGAAAATGCGCCGCTTCAGCGAGGATGAAGAAGCCTTTCTGGTCACCCTGGCGACACAACTGGCGCTGGAAATCACCAATGCCGAGATCCGCGGTGCGCTGAGTCTGACCAGCGTCGATCATATTCCCCATCAGAAAAATGTGGTTGGTATTGCAGGCTCGCCCGGTCTTGCGGTGGGCAAAGGCTTTTCACCCGACAGAACCTTCAGCCTGAAAAAATGGGTGATGCGGCGCACGCACGCGCCGCAGAATGAAATTCAGGCATACCGTCAGGGAGTAGAGGTCACCCGCACCGAGGTTGATCGTCTGTCGTCCAGGCTGGACGAGGGAATACCGGATGATGTGAAATCGATTTTCCAGCTTTATCATCACCTGCTGGACGCCAACAGTCTGGGCCGCGAAGTGGAAGAGAAAATCCGTGAAGGCTGGGATGCCGGCTCATCACTGAAACTCGTGGTAGACAACTATGCCGCCCGCTTTCAGGCGATGGATGATCCCTACATGCAGGAGCGGGCGATTGATATTGTCGACCTCTCAAACCGGATCCTGACCAATATCCTGATTGCCTCGCGCGGCAAAAACGTGGTTGAGAAAGTCCCTGAAGATGACAGCATTCTGGTGGCCGATGAAGTGTCGGCGACCATGCTTGCGGAATTCCCCCGTGACAAGCTGAAAGGCATTATTTCTATTCGTGGCTCAGCCAACTCACATGCAGCCATCCTTGCCCGGGCGATGGGCGTACCTGCAGTCATGGGGTGTCAGAGTGTGTCACCAGGCCTGCTTGAAGATAAAGACATTCTGCTTGACGGTTATTCGGGCGAAGTCATCATCTCGCCCGAGCGCAACATCCGCAATGAATTTATTCAGCTGATTGAAGAAGAAGCTGCAATTTCACAGCGCATTGATGAGGAAGCCGGTAAACCCTGTGAAAGTCAGGATGGCTGTCGGATGTCGCTGTTCATCAATGCAGGGCTGTCGGCCGAAATTGAGACCGGTGCGAATCACGCCGGCGCGGGGATCGGGCTGTTCCGGACAGAAATTCCGTTTATGCTGCGCGAGCGATTCCCGTCAGAGTCAGAGCAGGTGGACATTTACCGCAAGGTGCTGGCCGCTACGCCTGAACTGCCTATCACCATGCGTACCCTCGATGTCGGGGGCGATAAACCCTTACCGTATTTCCCGATCAATGAGGAAAACCCGTTTCTCGGCTGGCGCGGCGTGCGACTGACGCTGGACCATCCGGAAATTTTCCTGGTGCAGGTGCGCGCGATGCTGCGCGCCAGTCTGGGTATGCGTAATCTGCAGATCATGCTGCCGATGATCTCTTCGGTCAGCGAGGTGCAGGAAGCCCGCCGCCTGATTGACCAGGCGTTTTTTGAAATCAGTGACGAAATTCGCGGCACCGGGCACGTGCTTCACCGGCCACTGACCGGCATTATGCTGGAGGTGCCTTCGGTTCTTTATCAGCTGCCGCAGCTGGCAAAACATGTCGACTTTTTCTCGGTCGGCAGTAATGACCTGACCCAGTACCTGCTCGCCGTTGACCGCAATAACACGCGGGTGGCCTCACTGTACAACTCCTATCACCCGGCGGTGCTGGCCGCGCTGTACGATATTGTGGTGCAGGCCAATACGTGTCAGGTGCCGGTAACCGTGTGTGGTGAAATTGCCGGTGAACCGGGTGGGGCACTGCTGCTTATGGGGATGGGCTACCGTCGTCTGAGTATGAACGCCTTTAACCTGCGTAAAATAAACTGGCTTATCCGCAACGTCAGTCTGGCTGAGTGCAAAAAATTACTGGCTCAGGCACTGACCTGTTCAACCCACAGCGACGTATTCACTTATCTGAACGACTATCTCGAAACCAAAGGCCTGGGTGGTTTGATCCGCGCCGGCGCATAACCGTTCTGCTGTCACGCTCTACTTTTGTTGAATAGACGAAACCGTCATCGTCAGCCATCGTTGAATCAGGGCAGACCTGTCTGCGTGTTAAGGACATTGAGGGAATACTATGCTTTTCCGAAAAAAGGTGGTTGAAGATCCGCAGGTGACACCGTTGCCGGCAACCGAGGACAGTGCGGCGTGCGATGCCATTAAGCAGCATGTCGGCATGATATCCTTTAAGCCCGACGGCACAATCCTTGACGCCAACAGCCTGTTTCTTGATGTCGTCGGCTATCGCGCCGACGAGCTGGTGGGCAAACACCACCGTATGCTTTGCCCTGACTCGGTTGCACAGTCGGCCGACTATCGCACTTTCTGGCAGGAACTGGCGCGCGGGGAATATAAGAAAGGCAGTTTTCTGCGTCAGGCCAAAGGTGGCCGCTGTATCTGGGTGGAAGCGACCTATTTCCCGGTTAAAAACGAACAGGGGCAGGTAGTACGCATTCTTAAACTGGCCACCGATGTTACCAAAAAACAGCATGAGCTGATGGATAACCTGGCAAAGCTGGCGGCACTGGACAGATCCACTGCTGTTATCGAGTTTACACCTGACGGTACGATTGTCACTGCAAACAAAAACTTTCTGAATACCATGAAAGTGAGCCTGAGCGATATTCAGGGTAAGCATCATCGCATGTTCTGTGAAGAAGCGTTCTACAAAGAGAATCCGCGTTTCTGGCAAACACTCGCCAACGGTGATTTTGAAGCAGGTCGCTTTAAACGCCTCGACAGCAAGGGCAATACGGTATGGCTGGAAGCCACCTATAACCCGGTATTTGATGAGCTGGGTAAGGTGGTCAAGGTACTGAAGTTTGCGACTGACATTACCGAGCGGGTTGAGGCTGCGCGCGATGCGATTGCGCTGGCCAGTGAAACGTCCGAAACAACTGCCGTGCATACTGACGGCGCGGTGAAATCCCTCGCTGAGGCTGAGTTAATTTCTGAAAAAATTCGCGCGCAGGTCAACAGCGCCACACAAAGCAGTGACAGACTGTCAAAACAATCCAGTGATATCCGCAACATTGTCTCGACCATACGCAGTATTGCCGAGCAGACCAATCTGCTGGCCCTGAATGCGGCCATAGAGGCGGCCAGAGCCGGCGAGGCCGGGCGCGGCTTCGCGGTTGTTGCCGATGAGGTGAGAACGCTGGCCGGCCGGGCTGCTGGTGCCACAGAGGAAATTGAAGAGGTTGTCAGCACCAATGCTGTACTGATCGATGACATCAATGCACAGACCCGACAGATTTATGACAATACCGAAAACAGCGAGCAGGCTATCGCGTCTGTCTCTGAAAATGTCAAACAGGCAAGAGACGGCATGGACCGTCTTGTCACCGCAATTCAGGGACTTATCCGCTGATAAATAGCGCTCAATTCTGCAACAATCTGTGGTAGGCTACGTCCTGTAAATAAAAGGACGTAGCATGGATCCCATAATAATAATTTTCATCTCTTGCGCAGTGCTTGGACTGGTTGTTGGCACCCTTGCCGGCATGCTGGGCATTGGCGGGGGACTGATTATTGTGCCTGTGCTCTCCTATCTGCTGGTTCATGTGCTCGACATGTCTGCCGACGCCGTGATGCCGGTCGCCGTAGCCACCTCGTTATCCACCATTATTTTCACCGGCGCCTCGTCGGCCTATGCCCATTATCGTCTGGGGAACCTGACCCGTCACCTGGTACTTTACACGGGGGCTGGTATTGCGCTGGGCGCGATTGTTGGCGCCCAGATTGCGAGTCACATCGACGGTCACCTGCTGCGCATTATTTTTGCAGTGCTGGTAATTCTGATTGCGTTACAAATGATTTTTGGTAAACCACGAACATCAGAGAATGCCGCGACTCCCCGCCTGCTTTCGGTTATTGGCGGCGGAACCGGTATATTCAGTGCCCTGATGGGCATCGGTGGTGGTGCACTGCTGGTTCCGGCGCTGGTCTGGTTTCAGGTCAATATCCGCCATGCCATTGGTTGTGCGGCCGTAGGCGGTATGGTGATAGCGGTGTTTGGCACGCTCAGTTTTATCGTGGCGGGCTGGAATAAGGCCGATCTGCCGGCAGGCGGGATAGGCTTTGTTTACCTTCCGGCGACCCTGGGCATTGTGGCGACGTCTGTGTTTACGGCGAATTTTGGCGCCAAACTGGGCCAGCGTGTGAATACACGATTATTAAAACAGATCCTTGCTGCTCTGCTGGTGGTGGTGAGTATTCGTATGATTGTAGGACTTGAATAAACTATGGTTGAAAGCAGTTATCTGGTGTTCCCCGATATCGATCCCATTATTTTCAGCATTGGCCCGCTGAGCGTGCGCTGGTACGGCATGATGTATCTCGTCGGGTTCGTGGCAGCGTATCTGCTGGCGCAAAAGCGACTGGAGAACACGTCGTGGAGCCGGGAACAACTGAGTGACTTACTGTTCTGGGGCTTTGTCGGGGTGATCCTAGGCGGGCGCATTGGTTATGTGCTGTTTTACCAATTTGGCATGTTCCTCGATAACCCACTGTACCTCTTCAAAATCTGGGCGGGCGGCATGTCCTTCCATGGTGGTTTGCTTGGCGTACTGGTAGCGCTCTACTGGCAATCGAAAAGAATGAAAACCCGTTTTCTTGCGCTCGGCGACTTTGTCGCACCGCTGGTACCGATTGGTCTTGGGGCCGGAAGAATTGGTAACTTCCTGAACGCTGAGTTGTGGGGACGTCCTGCCGACGTGCCCTGGGCGATTATCTTTCCTGACGCGGGCAATGTGCCACGGCATCCTTCACAGCTTTATGAATTTGCGCTCGAAGGGGTTCTGCTGTTTATTATGCTGTGGCTATATTCGGCACGGCCCAGGCCAGCCGGCGCGGTCAGCGGTTTATTCCTGACCGGCTACGGCAGTTTCCGTTTTATTGTTGAGTATTTCCGCGAGCCTGACGCGCACATTGGTCTGTACCAGATGGGCCTGAGTCAGGGGCAATTACTGTGTATACCTATGGTGGTTCTGGGGCTGTGGCTGATGGTGAGCGCGTATACCAGTAAAAACCAGACAGGTAGTAAGGGTGAGACCACAAAATGAAAGAATATCTGGCTCTGATGCGTCACGTACGTGACAACGGATTTAAGAAAGAAGACCGCACCGGCACCGGCACGCTGAGTGTCTTTGGTTATCAGATGCGCTTTGATCTGGCCGACGGATTCCCACTGGTAACGACCAAAAAATGCCATCTTAAATCGATTATTCATGAACTTCTGTGGTTTCTGAAGGGCGATACCAACATTGGCTACCTGAAGGAAAATGGCGTATCTATCTGGGACGAATGGGCAACCGAGACCGGTGAGCTTGGTCCTGTCTATGGTCATCAGTGGCGCTCATGGGACTGTGGCGATGGTACAACGGTTGACCAGATCAGTGACGTGATTGAACAAATTAAAACCAACCCGGATTCGCGCCGGTTGATTGTCAGCGCGTGGAACCCGTCGGTGTTACCTGATACCCAGTATTCGCCAAAAGAAAACGCCGCGCGGGGCAAGCAGGCATTGCCGCCGTGCCACACCATGTTTCAGTTTTATGTGCAGGATGGTCGCCTGAGCTGTCAGCTTTATCAGCGCAGTGCCGATATCTTCTTAGGGGTACCGTTCAACATTGCCAGCTATGCCTTGCTGACCATGATGGTGGCGCAGGTTTGCGATCTTAAACCGGGTGAGTTTATTCATACCCTGGGTGACGCGCACCTTTACAGTAATCATCTGGAACAGGTTGACCTGCAGTTGTCGCGTACGCCTTATCCGCGTCCGACCATGGAAATTAACCCGGACGTGAAAGACATTTTCGGTTTCACTTATGAGGACTTTACCCTGAAAAACTATCAGGCCCATCCTCACATAAAAGCGCCGGTGGCCATCTGAGGTAACTTCCATGACAACGCCCGTGCTGATATGTGACGACTCTGCCTTTGCCCGCAAGCAAATGGCCCGCAGTATCCCGGATGGCTGGGATGTGTCGGTGTCGTATGCAGAAAACGGGAAGCAAGCGATTGAGCTGATTAAGGCCGGTAAGGGCGATGTCCTGTTCCTCGATTTGAATATGCCTGTGATGGACGGGTATGAAACCATGCAGGCCATTCGTGATAATGATTTGCCGAGCCTGGTGATTGTCGTCTCCGGCGATGTGCAGCCTGCGGCCCGTGAGCGCATGGTGGCAATGGGCGCACTGGACTTTATTCGTAAACCCATTGATAACCAGAAGCTGAGCGAGTTGCTGCGGCAGTACGGTATCTATAATGGCGATATGGCATCAACCGGCTCTGCAGCAAAAGCCACGCCGCCAGCCGCTGCCGGTGCCGATATCAGGCTGGATGCCTATCGTGAACTGGTCAACGTCGCGATGGGGCGGGCTGGTGAAAACCTCGCTAAGCTGCTGGGTGAATTTATCGACCTGCCGATACCCAATGTCAACCTGCTGGAAAGCAATGAACTGCTGATGGCGGTGGCAGAAATTAATCACAGTGAGCGCGTATCTGCTGTTTCCAAAGGCTTCGTGAGTGCGGGTATTCAGGGCGAGGCGCTGGTTATTTTCAGTGACACCAATACAGCAAATATTGTTGATTTACTGAAGTATGAGAAAGGCCTTGATGATCAGCGTCTGGAACTCGAAGCCCTGATGGATGTGTCGAACATTCTGATTGGAGCCTGTTTGAATGCGTTGTCAGAACAGCTTGCGGTTACCTTTAGCCACAGTCATCCTATTCTGCTGGGCAGACACAAAGGACTGGATGTGCTGCTGAAAGATTCCATTCGCGGCATGAAAAAAATTATGGCAGTCGAGATTGGCTATGCCATCAAAAGCAAAGACATCAGTTTTGACTTGTTGCTGCTGTTCCCCGGCGACGCCATGGACAAGATTTACGCGCGGTTTGTCGGGCAGGAGGGCGCATGACAACACCAGCAAACCACGACTGGATGCAGTCACTGTTCAGCGACATTGAGGTGGGTATCGTGGTGCTGGACCGTGCCATGCGCGTTGAAGTCTGGAACCGGTTTATGGAAAACCATTCTTCGCTGTCCAGCGACGCGGTGTGCGGCAAGTCCCTGTTCTCACAGTTTCCTGAAATTGATGAAAAGTGGCTGAGGGCCAAGGCTGAGCCGGTGTTTGACCTCAATACGCCGGTCTTTTTGATCTGGGAACAGCGTCAGTACCTGTTTCGGTTTGACGCCACGCGGCCGGTGACAAGCAGCGCCCGCTACATGTACCAAAATGTGACTATGCTGCCACTGCCGTCCGCCGACGGGCAGGCCGACAGGCTTTGTATGCTGGTGTATGACGTGACTGACCAGGCACTGGGTAAAACACGGGTAGAACAGCTTAATAAAGAGCTGAAAGTAATGAGCCGGGTGGATGGACTGACCGGTTTGTATAACCGCCGTTACTGGCAGGAACGGTTTGATTACGCGTTCAAGCTGGCACGCCGTCAGGGAAAGCCCATTACCGCCATGATGCTGGATATTGATCACTTTAAGAAGGTCAATGACACCTACGGGCACCAGGCGGGAGACAAAGTGATCAAAACCCTGGCGGATGTCATTCGGCAGGGCGTCCGGGAAACCGATTTAGCGGGGCGGTACGGCGGCGAGGAATTCGCCGTGGTGTTGTCTGACACCGATGCAGACAATGCGACCACGGTAGCAGAGCGGATCCGTTCCCTGTCAGAGTCGCAGGTGGTTGAACATGAAGGCGAGGTTATTCGCTTTACGGTGAGTCTCGGACTGGCGCAACTGACGCCGGCGTTGTCGTCACCAATGCAGTGGCTGGAACTGGCCGACCAGGCGCTGTATGACGCCAAACAGAGTGGCAGGAACTGCTACCGTATTCGTGGCTGATCCGGTTATTGGCTCTGCAGTCGCGCCAGCGTCAGTCGCAGCGTATTTTTCAGCTCCTGAAACGTGACCGGTTTCACCAGATGGTAGCGCATGCCAACTGCCAGGGAAGCTTCCCGGTCGGCTTCAAACGCATTCGCGGTCAGTGCGATAACCGGCAGGCCGGGGTATTTCTCCCGCGTAATCGACGCCACCTCAAGCCCGCTGATATCAGGCAGATTAATATCCAGTAAGACCGCATCCACACTGTGTTCGCTGAGCAGCATCAGGGCATCTTCGCCGGTGCGTGCAACCAGACACTGATGACCAATGCAGGCTATCATATGGCAGATGATTTCCGCATTAACCGGCTCATCCTCCACCACCAGGATACAGGCATCGCGCACCTCACTGATGGTTTGTGTTTTATTTCTGGCCAGCTGGTGCAGCGAGTCTGTCAGGCGCAGCCGGTCAACCGGCTTCACAAAGGCCCGCCATACACTCGCATCACTGTTTGCCATAATATTGGCAATGTCCGGCGTGGCGGACATCATAATTACTGGCGGGGTTTTCTTTCCGTGCATAGCCTGAATGGTAGTGATCAGTTCCAGGCCGTTGATACCCGGCATATAAAAATCAGCAATAATTGCCGTATACGATGGAATAGCATCACGGTTAGCCAGAAATGCAGAGGCAGAAGGAAAGGCGTCGGCGATAAAGCCTTCATTACGAATGACGTTGCTCACGTGCAGCCGGCTGATTTCCAGATCATCAACCACGGCAAATCGCATTGCGCTATCGGTGACCGTGGGTGTTTCTCTGCGCACGCTCTTATTTAGCGGAAAGGTAAGCAGAAACTCACTGCCAATATCCTGCTGGCTCGATAGCGTAATAGTGGCGCCAATCTTATCGGCATTGTTTTTGGCAACGGTCAGGCCTATCCCTGGCCCGGTATGATGAAGATGTCCGGGCGTGTCGATACGGTAGAAACACGTGAATATCTTCGACTGTTCCTGTTCACGGATCCCGACCCCGGTATCGGTCACACTCACCGTCAGTGAATAGTGCTTATCCACGACATGACAGCCAATCCGAACCCGAACAAAGCCCTCATTAGTAAATTTAACGGCGTTATCGAGGACGTTTCTTATCACCTTGGTCATTGGGCCGGGATAACCTTCTACAAACTGAGGCAGGGGCGTGTCACAGGACAGGTTGAATTCCAGTTGCTTGTCGCGTGCCGGCGCCGAGTAAGGTGAGATGGCTTCGTCCAGCAGCGATATCAAATCAAAGGATTCCTTTATGATAGTGGCGGACTGGTTATCTGCGCCCAGAATATCCAGCAGATTATTGGTCAGGGTCAGCAAGCGGAAAGAGGCCTGCTCGGCCTGCCTGACCAGTTCATTCTGCCGGCCCGGCATATTCGGGATCAGTTCCAGCGCACCGATAATAGCACTGATGGGGCTGCGAAATTCATGACTCATTGAAATCAGGAACTGTGACTGGGTGGAGTAGGTCGCCACGTCGGCATCACGCTGCTGACGCTCCCGGAAAAGTTGGTCTTCGGTATTATCCAGTGTGTTAAGCATCCTGCTCAGCGTCCGTCTGCCGACCAGCAAAAACCACAGCACAGAGGCAAACAGCAACAGGATCAGACTACCGGTCTGCCAGTAAATCTGGTGCATCTGCTGCGTATGCAGCATGGCATAGTAACGCGCCTGAACCGTATCGAGACGGTCAGTCAGTAACGCACTATCACTACTGTTCAGTGGTGTAAATGCGTCTGAAGAGGCCGATTGCCACTGGGGCAGCAATTGCCGCAGGCGTTTATCCAGCGGAAGTAGTCCGTCAAAGTAAGTTTGATGGAGCGCCGGTGACAAGACGGCCTTCTCGCCATGATAGGGCGTTTTACCGGATAAAATATCGTGCAAATCAGCGAGCGAGCTGGCCTGTGCGTTGAGTCGCGCAATCAGCCTGTCATGCTGATCGGACTCCGTGAGAGCAAGAGAGGCTTCAGTATTTAACGCCTGTTCGGCGATCAGTCGCTGCTGACCAGCCAGCTTCACCAGTTCTGTCAGACGTGAGGTTTGTGTCGCATGCCAGGCGGTGCCAGCGAGCGCAATCACTGTGACAATCAGCATCAGCGCCAGACTGTACCAGGGGTGTCTGAAAAGTTTTCGGTAAACGGCGCCTTGCTTCATCATTACGAATCCCTTCCCGGTAAGCGACGCCAGAGCAGGGAGCCCTGCAGCAGATGGGCACCCGAAGGCTGGCGAACTTTCCATCACTGTTTAACAGTAGGTGTTATCTGTGTTTTTTTCAAATTACCCGAGCGCGCTCAGGGTGCGGTATCGCGGTAGCGGGCTTCTAGCCGGGTAATATGATGTCGCAAATGAAACAGAAAAATCAGGCTGGGGATCACCATCAGGGCAGTGAGAATGAAAAACGCGCTCCAGTTGCCATCCAGGCCGTCAACAATGTAGCCGCTCGATGAGGCCAGCAGCGTTCTGCCTGCCACCGACAGTGACGCCATCAGCGCGTACTGTGTGGCACTGAAAGCACGATTACACAACAGCGAGATAAAGGCGACCATGGCAACGGTGCTCCACGATGCCGTGAAACCGTCGATAATCACCGCCGTGGCCAGCAGTGTGGTATCCGGCCCAACCTGGGCTAGCCAGGCAAACATCAGGTTGGACGACGCCATCGCGATACCGGCAATCATCAGGCCGCGATAGATGCCATATCGAATATTCACCGCGCCCCCAATCAGCGAAAATACGATCGTCACCCACCAGTTCAGCAGCTTTGAGTAACTGCCGATGTCGGCATTGGTAAAGCCGATTTCTTTGTAAAAGACAATGCTCATTCGGCCAAGGAAAGCTTCACCGATTTTAAACAGAAAAATAAACAGTAGTACCGAGAGCGCAAGTCGCACGCCGTTGCGCTGAAAAAATTCGCGAAAAGGTTCGGCAACAGTCACCGACAGCCACGCCGTCACGGTGCTGAAACGCCGGTGGCGACGATCACCAAGCTGCTCATAATAATACTGCATGGCCTTCTGGTGTGCTGACTCTCTGTCAACATCAGGCTCTTTGGCAAACAGGGTGGCCAGCATCAGACACCCCATCACGCCAGCCAGAATAAGGTAGCTTCCTGACCAGCTTAATGCCGTGGCGTCCACAAGAAAAAACGGCATCGCGCCAAGTCCGCCATAACCGGTCCACCAGCCAGCGGTTGCCATGGAAGAACCTGACGACAGCTTGTCACTTTCATGGGCGTGAATGATATCAATCCGGTAGCCATCAATGGCAATGTCCTGGGTAGCCGAAAAAATGGCAATAAACAAGCCACACAGTGCCATCCAGAAAAGGTCGCTGCCTGCATTCAACTGCGACATCAGCAGACAGCAGATCGCAATGCCACATTGCATCATCAGGATCCAGCCACGCCGTTGGCCAAGCAACAGGGGGCGAAGCCGGTCAAGGAGCGGGGACCACAGAAAGTTAATGGAGTAGACCGTGAAAATCGCCCCGAACAGGCCAATGGCTTTACGCGATAGCCCTTCGTCAGCCAGCCAGGCAGATAATGCCGAGCCAATCATCACCCACGGAAAGCCGCTGGAAATACCGAACAGAAAAATACTGATGAGTCGTCTGTCTAAAAATGCTGAGAATGAACGTCCCAAAGCGACCAGTTTCCATTAAAGAAAACGGTATTGAGCCACGGATAATCAGCAGTTGCAAGACAGGAATGAGGCGCAGCGAGACCGGCTAATTCATAGAGTAAAGGTCAGCAGGCTCTGGTGTCGGGCGTATCAGGGGCGGATCCCGATGCAGTCGAACGGACAGATGCCACGTCCTTCAAGGTAATGAATGCAGTTGGCCAGTTCCTCTATCAGGTAATTGTCGTACATCAGTTTGTCTTCATGCCAGAAATGCATCTGATGCAGGAGATGCCAGAACACCCGCTCTTTGGCAGAATACGGATGATCCAGGCGGTATTTCACCTGCCCCCATTCTTCCAGCGTATCCCAGAAAAAAAGTTCCAGCTCAGAAAACGGTAAGTCACCCTGCCAGAAAGCGCGCAGGTAGAAACACAGCTGTTTCGCTTTTTGATTAATGAAGGCGTCGACTCTCACGATCCCGTACTGCTGTTAAGTGCGATACACCTAGTATAGCGTGGGGTAGATGTTTTGCTTATGTCAGGAAGCGGTTTACGACAAGCCCATTGAAAAGTGAGATAAAAAAGTTACCAGCCCAGATACGTGATCCAGCCGTAAATGCGTCCTGCAAGGCGGACCGCAAATGGGGATGCGCCAGCAAAGCCGGCGTTCTGTGCGGTGACATCGGTGCGCATGCCCGCGCCTGACAGGCTGGCTGTGCCCGCGTTGATGACGCTGCTGCCCAGGCTGCTCAGCGGGCGCTGGCGGTAATGCAGTTTGAGCGCCGTGGTGGCTGCCCGTTCACGTAAAAAACGGGTGGCAAGCGCCCAGTTATTAAAGTCGTTGAGGGCAATGTCGAGTACCGGAA
The DNA here is from genome assembly GCF_040812025.1 of Alteromonas nitratireducens. Taxonomy (NCBI): domain Bacteria; kingdom Pseudomonadati; phylum Pseudomonadota; class Gammaproteobacteria; order Alteromonadales; family Alteromonadaceae; genus Alteromonas; species Alteromonas nitratireducens. The sequence goes on along the minus strand of NZ_JBFNPK010000009.1, from coordinate 93,676 downwards.
ATGAGGTGCGCGCAATCATTTCCGGGACGGTGAGGTTACGTTCCCGTTCAGGCCAGAACGGCGACAGAACCACCATGGTATCGGGCGGAGTACTGCTTTCGTTGTCAGCACTGTCAAGCAGCAGCGTTGCCGTCATCCCCTGGGCAATCAGCATACGATAGCCGTCAGCGTTGCGTAAGAACCGGTTGAGCGCCGCCAGCTGAAGCATCGTGGTGTTGCGTGAAGCAACATAGTCAATGGCCACCTGCATGCTGTCAGTACGCGGATGAACCGGGCTGTCTGCAGGGAGCGTGGTGGTATCGGTCGCTGTCGTCAGGGGCGTCAGCATGGAGGGCACCAGCACGGTTTGCCAGCCGGCACCGTTCAGCCTGCCGGTGAGCTGACTGGCAATATCCAGGGTCAGACCGGTGTTGCCTGCGGTGATCCCCGATTCATAAAACACTACCGCGGTACCGCGGGTGAGGGGCGTGTAAGGCGGAGAAACAAGCACCGGCATGCTGTCGTCACCGACCATCAGGCTGGTGACTTCGTCGGGGTAAAGCTGACGTGCAATGTCTTCTGCGTCAGCGGCACGGGTGTGTGCGCCCGGAAGCAGGATCAGCAGCAGCGTCAGCAGAGTACGAAAAGTGTTCAAACCGGTCAGCCTGTTGAATAACATACGTTTTTGTTTCTATCGTTTGTTATCGGCAGGTTCACCCGGAACTTCACTCCTGAGGGACTGGCATTGACTTCGGCTGATAGTCACCAAATGGCAGGGCACAGTGAAAATGCATCCATCGCTGATCGCGCGGGTGGCGAACAATCAGTGTTTCGGCATGCAATTGTAGTCGCGGAGCGCGGGCTTTGGCCTCAGGTGTTGCGTACAGACGGTCACCCAGAATCGGGTGCCCCAGCCATTGCATATGCAGGCGAAGCTGATGGGAGCGCCCGGTGATGGGATACAGCGCCACCAGCGATTCATCGTTACCACGCGCGACTACCTCAAAACGGGTGAGGGCAGACTTACCGTTTTCCCAGTCAACTTTCTGCATCGGCCGGTTCGGCCAGTCAACAATCAGCGGCACGTCGATATCACCTGCGTCGGATGCAACATCGCCGGACACCCGGGCAAAGTAGCGTTTTTGGGGTATGCGTTCACGAAACTGCCGGGACAGTTCGCTGTTGGCCGCCTTATGCATGGCAAAAATCAGCAGACCGGAGGTTGCCATATCAAGTCTGTGTACCACGGTCGCGGTGGGAAACACCGTCTGGGCCCGCGAAATCATCGAGTCTTTATGGGCCTCAATGCGTCCCGGCACACTCAGCAGGCCGCTCGGTTTATTCACGACCATAATGTCGTCATCCTGATAGATCAGCGTCAGGCGCGGCGACAATGGCGGATTGTAGACGAAATCCGGGTTAACCATCAGGGGTTATTCACCACAATGCGCAGGCTGTCCAGCTGCACGTCGGCTTTTTGGATCGCACTGTCGAGCTGCTGAAGCTGACGTTCGACAAACGCAATTTCACTGTCGCGGATGGCCGGATTACGCTGCTGCAGGTCTCGTAAACGCTGAACTTCCTGTCCCAGTACCCGGTGCGCCTCGCCCAGTGCATCATGCAGCAGCTGGTTCGCCTGCTGATGCGCCAGGGTTCGGGCTTTCTCAATATGGGCGGTTAATGGTTGTTGCAGCGCACCCAGCAACTGCTTGGCAATATTGCGGCCAATCGGACGACGTACATCGAACTCCTGGGCAACAGGTTTGCCATGGGCATCCAGACATATCCGCAGCGGCGTGGCCGGCAGAAAACGGTGGAGCTGCAGCGCGCGTGGCGCATTCGCATCCAGTACAAACAACGCTTCCAGCCAGTATGCCCCTTTCGGTAAATCAGGATCGGCAGTAAAGCCCATGCTGCTCTTCCCGAGCACGTCAGTCATGACCATATCCATGGCATGGTGCACCAGCGGATGATCCCAGCTAAGGAAATGCACATGCTCAAGAGCAATTGCAACACGGCGCTTGTAGGTGACTGTCATGCCATCAGCAGGCAGGCCCGGTAACTGGCTGACCATCGATTCGCCCGGGCGCAGAATAAAGCAGTCGTTACCTTTTTCTTCCTGGTTTACCCCGATAGCATCAAGCAGGCGACCCATGAAGCGGGAGAGATCCAGGTCGGAGTCCTGTTCAATGATTTTTTCCAGCAGACTGTCGACGCGGCCCTCGCCGGACGCGTTCAGTTCAAGCAGACGATCGCGTCCGGCTTCAAGCTGGGCGCTCAGCTCACCGTTGAGGTGCTGGCTGCGGTCAATCAGTTCAGCCAGGGCAACAGGATCATCAGGATGCAGGCACGCGCCAAGCAACAGGGCTTTTACGTCATCAAACACGCGCTGACCGGTCGGGCAGGTCTGGCAGAATGCGTTGAGTCCCTGATGGTACCAGTCCAGCAGGACATGCTGCGCAGAGTGTTCGAGGTAAGGCACATGTATATGAATGTCGCTGTTCTGGCCAATACGGTCAAGGCGTCCGATACGCTGTTCAAGCAAATCTGGCGTCAGCGGCAGGTCAAACAGCACCAGATGGTGAGCAAACTGGAAGTTTCTTCCCTCACTGCCAATTTCACTGCACAGCAGAATCTGGGCCCCGTCCTCATCATCGGCAAAGTAGTGCGCTGCTTTATCACGCTCGACAATGGTCATCCCTTCATGAAACACACTGTGACGAATGCCGGTTTGCTGGCGAATGGTCTCACCCAACTGCTGGGCAGTGACGGCACTGGCACAGATCAGCAGCACTTTTTCAGGTTTCACATCCGCCAGGAAGTCGAGCAGCCAGGACACGCGCGGGTCCAGCGATGGCCAGCTGGCAACCAGACTGGCCTGACGCTCAGGGTACAGCGCGTCGGTCAGGTCGGTGCTTCGCATGGCCGCCTGATAGGCCTCGGGTAGTGGCAGCGGGTAGGCATGCAGTTCGCGTTTTGGGAAGCCGTCAATACTGGCCCGGCGATTTCTGAATAGCAGCCGGCCGGTCCCATGACAGTCGATAAGCTGATGTAGGCAGGCATTGCGCTGTGCCGGAGTGTCCAGATCCCCAATGTGTGCCATGACATCCGGTGCAAGGTGTGTCAGACGGGCGCGCTGCGTGTCGCTGACGGGCGCATCTGACAGCAGCGGAGCAACGGCGTCAGCGAGGTCGCTGTAGCGTGACTCTTCCTCGAGAAAGACGTCATAATTGTGAAAACGCGCCGGATCAAGCAGACGCAGCCGTGCGAAGTGGCTTTCATGACCCAGCTGGTCAGGCGTAGCGGTCAGCAACAGCACCCCCGGTGTCTGATTAGCCAGCGCTTCTACACACAGGTATTCAGCCGATGGCGCGGCCTCAGACCACTTAAGATGATGTGCTTCATCGACAATCAGCAGGTCCCAGCCCGCCTCCAGGGCCTGTTGCTGCCGCTTTGGGTTGTGCGTCAGAAAGTCCAGACTACACAGCACCAGCTGGTCATTTTCGAACGGGTTCTCACCACTGTCATCAGCAGCCTCACAACGGCTTTCATCGTAGATAGAAAACGCCAGATTGACCCGGCGCAACATTTCTACCAGCCACTGATGAACCAGCGAATCCGGCAGTAAAATCAGCACGCGTGCAGCACGCCCGGTCATGATCTGACGATGAATAATCAGTGCGGCTTCAATGGTCTTACCCAGCCCCACTTCGTCGGCCAGCAGTACCCGGGGGGCATGACGGCTGCCCACTTCAGAGGCAATATGCAACTGGTGAGGGACCAGCGAAATGCGGGCTCCGGCCAGTCCGATGGTGTCCGACTTATAATAATCAAACTGATGTTCCAGCGAGGCCTGGCGCAGATCGAACCACTTGGGATGATCCAGCTGGTGGCTGAACAGCCGTTTTTCAGGCTGATTAAGACGAATGTGATGGTCAAGCTGGGGCTCCGGCAGTCTGACGAGGGCTTTGGTATCCTCGCGTATGCCGGTGTAAATCAGTGCGCCGGCAGATTCCTCGATGTCACTGACCGTTAACGTCCAGCCGTCCTGGCTGGTTATTGTGTCACCTACCTCAAAGGTAAGGCGGGTCAGAGGCGCATCGTTTTTGGTGTAAATACGGCTTTCGCCGCTGGCAGGAAACAGCACTTCCACCGATCGAAAATCGACGTGGATGACGGCGCCCAGGCCGAGTTCTGATTCGGTATTACTTAACCAGCGCTGACCAACAGCAAAAGGGGTATCTGCACTCATAGCATATCCAGCAAAAAATTAGGGGCGGTATTGTACGCACTGCCACCGGCAGAGAAAAGCAGCGCTTTTGGAAAAAGCGTCAGAAGCTGTCCGCCACCCCTCCTGCCAGGCGCGTTTAAGCCCGGTTTAGCCTTTGAGTGTAGCACACAGAATTCAACGAAAACGGCGTATTCGCCGCCCTTATTAAGCGGCAAAAAAAGTCTGAGAAAAACAGTGCGAAGAGAACAAAACTGCTTTAAGGTGGAATGGCAGGGGTGAAAAATATCGCCGCTGCCATGTCGATGCGATACCGTGAAGTGGTCGGTTCGGCTGACACTCACACCTTCGCAGAACGGCACGGTGCACGTCATTCTTACGACGTGCCAAGGTTACTGCTACTGGAGCGAAGGATGCCAAGAAAACGCGCTGTCGATACCAAAATATACGTTCTGGATACCAATATCCTGCTGCACGAACCTCACGCCTTTCTCTCATTCAAAGAACATGATGTGGTTGTCCCGATGACCGTGCTCGAAGAGCTCGATTACATCAAAGACAGCAAGAAAGATGTGGCACGTGATGCGCGGGTCTCAATTCGGGCAATGGAAGATCTGCTGCATAATGCCACGCCGGAAGATATGCTTGCCGGTGTGTCGATGGCGGGCATGGGGGCTGGTGAGAATGCCCCGACCGGTTCACTGTCGATTTTTTCTGACCTGACCATGATGGACGCCCAGCAGGTGTTCACCAGCGATGAAAACGATAACCGCATCATTAATGTTGCCCTGCATCTGCAAAAAACCTTCGCGCCACAACAGGTGGTGCTGGTCACCAAAGACCTCAATATGCGTCTTAAAGCAAAAGGGGCAGGACTGGCACATGTGGAAGATTACCGCACTGACCAGCTTATCAGCGATATCAAGTACCTGTCCAAGGGCTATCACAAGTTCGAAGGTAACTTCTGGGAGCAGGTTAAAAAGGTCGACAGTCGCTCTGAAGGCCGCGACACCATTCATACGGTACCACGCAGTATGCTGCCCGGGGCGTACGTTAATGAATTTCTGATTGATGATACCCGACAGTTTGCCGGTATGGTGGAGTCGGCGGATGATGAGTCGCTGGAAATTCTTGATCTTGGCTATGAGCGACTCATGGGGCGCCACGCGTGGGGGATCACGCCAAAAAATATCGGTCAGGCCATGGCCTTGCATGCGCTGCTCGACCCACATATTGATATGGTCATTCTGACCGGCCCTGCGGGCAGCGGTAAGACGCTGCTGGCGCTTGCGGCGGCACTGGAAATGGTGGTGGAGCGCAACATGTACGACAAGATTATTGTTACGCGCAGCACCCCCGAGATTGCCGAGTCGATTGGTTTTCTGCCTGGTACCGAAGAAGAGAAAATGCTGCCCTGGCTGGCTGCCATTACAGACTCACTGGAAGTACTGCATAAAAACGACGAAAACGTGAAAGGCTCAATGAGCTACATCATGGAAAAAGCCAATATTCAGTACAAGTCGGTGAACTTTATGCGCGGACGCAGCATTCAGAATGCGATTGTGATCCTCGATGAATCGCAAAACCTCACGGCGTCCCAGCTAAAAACCATCATTACCCGTTGTGGTGAAGGTACCAAGCTGATTGTCGGCGGCAACCTGGCACAAATTGACAGTAACTACCTGTCGGCCGTGACATCAGGTCTGACGTATCTGGTTGAGAAGTTTAAAGACTTTTCAGGCAGTGCCACGATGAACCTGGATGGTGTTGTACGTTCGCGCCTTGCCGAGTTTGCAGAGCGCCATTTGTAGTCAGAGGTGCGTCTGACAGTGCGCAGGCAACGGCGGGGACAGATACGGCTGCATGGTCGTGATGTCTTCTCCCTGCGCGCGTAAGCGTGATACCGCGTCCTGCAGACGGGCATGTACGTCCGGTGCAATGGCTTTGTTCAGCGCCAGGTAGTTGCCCTTTCCTTCCATGGGCATTTCGGCGACAACACGAATATCGTCCATGGTATAGCAGTGCTGCGCCAGGCGGTATGGCATAGATAATGGTGAGCCGGCCAGTAAATCCAGCTTGCCGCTGAAAAACAGTTTCAGATCGTCGCTCCGCATGCGCAGCGGGTAAAGGTTCTTCTGATACTTAAAGCCATATTCCATCAACGTATTGGCGACGATGTCGCTGTTGATTACGCCGATGGTCAGGTGGTTAAGCCCGGCCAGTGACGTTGCCTGAATGTCGTTGCGGCTTTTAAGCGCATACACATACCTAACCTTGCTGTTAATTAACGGGCCCACCCACAAAAATTTTTCTTCACGATCATCGCCGCGGAAGGTCGAAAATACACCACTTTGCGGCTCGCTAAGCGCCTGACTGTAAGCCCGTTTCCAGGCCATGACTTTAATAGCACAGTCAATGCCCGCCAGGGCGCAGGCGCGCTGTAAAAAGTCGGTGTTTATGCCACGTACTTCATCGTTGCTGAGTAACTGGTAAGGGGGAAAGATTTCGGTATAAAGGGTAATCGTGGACGCCGGCGCAGACACAGTAAAGCCCGCCAGAAGCAAACTGCCGCCCATCGCGACGCAAAGACGTAAAAAGCGAAAACCCATGTTAATACGGCCCCAGAAAAATCAGCGCGTCCATAGCGCGAACGTGTGATGCTGTTAAGCAAAGCCTAGTCAGTGCAGCGTTGTTCTGCAACCGTCGGTTGACCATGCCGGTAGTGTATTTTACCTTAGGAGTGGCTCTCGCGTGCGGCTGTGCATATCCTCTTAATTTAGCCGGTGTGGCAGTCACCACGCGACCAGCACGAACAACAGAATTAGTCATCATCGGGCGATTTAGATCAGTATGTACCGAAAGATTTTGTTATTGCTTGTCAGTTTTTTAGCGTTGCCGCTGGCCGCACAGCCGGAGACGCCGCTGGTCTGGATTGAGCGTCCTGAGACTGAGCAGTCAGTACGGATCAACATGACCACGTTCAGTGTCCTCAGGGCGCATCTGCAGCGACCGGTCACCGTGATCGAAGCCAATACGGCGCGCGCCCTGCAGTTTCTGAATGAACAGCCGCTGGCGTGTCGTGGTGACCTGCGTAAAACTGAGGCACGGGAAGCGCAGTTCGCAATTACCCGCTTACCGCAGGTGGTGTATCCGTCGCTACGCGTTTTTAGTCACCAGCCACTCGCACAATCGCCGGTATCTCTGGATTACCTGAAGTCACTACGCCAGGTGCTGCCGCTGCAAATTCACCGCGACTACGGCTTTGACACGCGCTTGCTTGAGGGCGATAAACTCATGGTGATGGAAATGCAGACCCGGGTCGGACCGCAAAATGCCATTCGCCTGTTTAACCACAAACGTGCGGACCTGCTGATTGAATACCCGTCTGTCTACGATGTTTACAGCGAGCAGGACGAGAACACGGCCCTTTATGTGTATCCGCTTGCCGGTCAGGACGAGGCCGCCTTAGGCTACATCATGTGCTCAGATACCCCTGAAGGCCGGCAGATGGTCGAGCGCTTCGACGCTATTTTAGATGATGTGCGGCATCAGCAGGCCTACCTTGAGGCGCACAAAGTCTGGTTTCCGCATTTCGATATTACCGGGCTGTATAACCAGGTTTATCAGACTGCGTTATAGCAGGCTCTGACGCCGGAGTTACTGAATGACTTCGGTGGTATACAGCCCGGTCGCGAGTTCGCGGCGGGTATCCTCACTGACCTGACCGAACGGCATAAGTGCAGGGCCGGTTGGGTCAAACAGTACGTACTCTGTGCCTTTCACATTCAGTGTGCTTTCATGACTTCGTGGTGACAGTGCAATACCCAGTAGCGCATGTTCACGCAATAACACCAGAATCATTCCGACATTGGGCAAAAACGCCCGTGCAGCCGCAGCGGTGAGTACCGCTTTACTGTCGCAGTCTCCCTTATTGTACATCAGCAACGTCAGTGGCGGCGCAAACCCAGCGCCGTTGCTGTCACTGCGATCTTCAAGTGGGTCGTACGGAATACTCTGGGCCCAGTTCAGCAGCACGTTAAAATAGGCACGGGCGTCAGACCGCTGGTCAATTTTTTCATAAAATGCCTGGGACAGCGGGATCAGTGCCATAACCGATTCACGGATATAGCGCAGGTGATCGGGTTTGACGGCGTTTTCGCGCAGGGGCGTGGTAAAGGCGGTGTAGTAATGCTCGGTCAGGTAAGTATCGAACGCGTCTTTTTGTGCCCGGACTAACTGGTCGCGCACAGATTTCTCAAGCCGGTCACTGGGGCTTTTAATGGCAATTTGTATGTTATCGCCGCGCTCATGAATGTCGATGCGGGCATCGCGTGGACTGACCCGTCTGGCGGCTTTCAGCATCTCCACGACCACATACCGGCGGGCAATGTCCTGCTTGTATTCTGGTTGTGTCTGGGGAAGTGACGCAAACCCCTCGGCCGGCAGCGTAAAGGAAATGGTCTGAATGTTGCCGGCGTCGTCCCGCCAGCGGTAGTCGAACTGGTAGCCGGTATCGAGTTTACGATAGCGAAAGTCAAGCTGCTGTGCGCCAGCGCCCAGGCAAAAAACACACAATAACAGCAACAACAGCGCGCGAATAAGGCGTTGCTCCTTCGCAATAAACCCTGCTTACATTATGTGCGATTTTGTCGTGATAGCAACTGCGTCCTCAGCGCCTAATCAAACCAGCGCAATTGCTGGCGTAATGATACGACAGTGCCAACGATGATCAGTACCGGCGGGGTTAGCGAGGCGACCTCCGGATTGGTGGTGATATCCGCCAGCGTACCGGTAACTACCTGTTGCTTGCTGGTTGTGGCTGACTGTACCAGCGCAATCGGGGTGTCCTCTGGCAGGCCGTGCCCTATCAGTCCGTCACAGATCTGTGCCAGTCCCGACAGGCCCATATAAAACACCAGCGTCTGGCCAGGCTGTGCCAGAGACTGCCAGTTGAGATCAACGGTATTGTCTTTCAGGTGGCCTGTGGTAAACACAACCGACTGGGCGTGATCGCGATGGGTAAGGGGAATGCCCGCATAACTGCCGGCGCCACTGGCAGCAGTGATGCCCGGTACAACCTGAAACCCAATGTTGTGGGCGATCAGGCTCTGTATTTCTTCCCCGCCGCGTCCGAAAATAAAGGGATCACCGCCTTTTAATCTGACGACCCGATTACCTTTTTTAGCCTCGCTGACCAGCAGCGCATTGATGTCGTCCTGTGGCAGGGTATGGTTACTTTTGGCTTTGCCGACATAAATCTTTTCAGCATCGCGGCGCACCAGCTCGAGTATTTCCGGTGACACCAGCCGGTCGTAGACCACCACGTCGGCCTTTTGCATCAGCCGTAATGCTCGGAACGTCAGCAGATCTGGATCGCCTGGGCCAGCACCAACCAGGTAAACCTGACCCGTGGCTGTGCTGTCGTTGTTGGTGGCCGCGTCATCCAGAGCTGCATGGAAGGCCGTTTCAGCACGTGCGTCCTGACCTTTTTCAATCAGTTCTGCAATGTCACCGTCGAGTACATCTTCCCAGAAATAGCGCCGCGCGGTGACGCTCTTCAGACGCGCTTTCACGGTATCGCGAAAACGCTCTGAAAATGCACCAAGCCGGCTGAGGTTTGCCGGTAATAAAGATTCCAGTTTCTGGCGCAGGTATCGCAGCAGTACCGGCGCAACGCCACCACTGCTCATCGCAATCAGTATTGGCGAACGGTCGACGATAGACGGCGTGATGAACTGGCACAGTGGGGTATTGTCGACCACGTTAACCAGTACCTTGCGTGCTCTCGCTTCATCGTGAACATGCTGATTGACTGACGGGTCATCGGTCGCGACGAACACCAGGTCTTTGTGCAGCAGGTCGTCATCACTGAACCGCCGTTCAATCAGGGTGATCCGCGACTGATAGGCTGGCTGTTGAGTCAGCTGCCGGACCGTGTCACACACCCAGGGGGCAACCACGGTTACCTCGGCATGGGTTTTTAACAGCAGCTCCAGCTTACGTGCCGCCACTTCACCCGCGCCAACGATCAGACAGCGCAGGTTATCACTGTCAATAAACAGCGGAAAATACTTCATGGCGTGACACTCCGGGTGGCTCAAAACAAGAATGGCGCTATTTTGCGCCATTCTTTATAGTAAACAAAAACCAAATTGTGGTTAGTTATACCGGAAAGTTATTAACTACCGCGGCGCTTTTTTCCTTCCCGACGTTTTGGCGGCGTATCAGACCATTCACGGATCCCCAGTCGCTGACCGGCTACGCGGGTGTTGGTTAACACCTGACGGGTCTCGGCCGGCATGCCTTCAGGCAGGTCGACGGTACTGAAATTGTCATAAATTTCGATGGCGCCGATATGCTTGGAGTTGATGTTTGCTTCATTGGCAATAGCACCCACAATGTTGCCTGGTTTGGCACCGTGAACATGACCGACTTCAATACGATAACGCTGCATACCCGCTTCAGGTTTACGCTGGCCTTTTGCAGGTTTTGCACCGCGACGTTCAGGCTTATTGCCTGCCCGTTTATCGCGCGGTTCACGCGACTCGCGCTGCGGCTTACTGTGAAGATCCGGACGGTCACTTTCCTTAAGCATCAGCGGTTCATCACCCTGCGCCAGCTTAATCAGCGCGGCCATCAGCATTTCCGGTGATGCTTCCGTTTCTGTTTTAAGCATCTCAACCACCGGCACCAGTGACTCAAGGCCATCCTGATCAAGCGCTTCTCCAACCGACTGCTTAAAGCGCGACAATCGGGTTTCGTTGAGTTCGGTGATAGACGGGATCGGCATTGCCTCAATCGGCTGTCTGGTCGTTTTCTCGATAGAATAGAGCAACCGCTTTTCACGGTGAGAGATCAGCAAAATCGCTTCACCGCTACGACCGGCACGTCCGGTACGACCAATACGGTGAACGTAGGACTCACTGTCATACGGAATGTCATAGTTAATAACATGACTGACGCGCTCAACATCCAGACCACGGGCAACCACGTCTGTCGCGACCAGAATATCAATTTTACCCTGTTTGAGTTTTTCTACCGTGCGTTCCCGTCCCTGTTGCGGGATATCCCCGTTCAATGGCTCGACATCGTAGCCGCGCGCTGCCAGTTTGTCCGACAGCTCAACTGTGGCGGTTTTGGTACGCACAAAAATAATCATGCCGTCAAAGGGCTCAACTTCCATAATGCGGGTGAGCGCTTCCAGTTTATGATGCGGTGCAACCTGGCAGTAGCGCTGGCGAATGGTGCTGGCGGTACTGACTTTTGAGGCAATTTTCACCTGCTTGGGTGACTTCAGATAACGCTCTGAGATCTTTTTGATCGGGCCAGGCATGGTTGCCGAGAACAACGCTGTCTGACGCTCCTCAGGTGCGTGGCTGAGAATAAGCTCAACATCGTCAATGAAGCCCATACGCAGCATTTCATCTGCTTCGTCCAGCACGAGAAACTTCAGCTGGCTTAAGTCCAGGGTTTTACGCTTGATGTGATCGATAATACGCCCCGGTGTGCCGACCACGACTTGGACGCCACGTTTGAGCTGGCGGATCTGGTTGTCATACGCCTGGCCGCCATAAATAGGCAGCACCTTGATATTGTCGCTGAAACTGGCGTATACCTGGAAAGCTTCTGCAACCTGAATGGCGAGTTCGCGCGTTGGCGCGAGTACCAAAAGTTGCGGATGACGTGCGCTGGTGTCTATATTTGCCAGCATAGGCAGTGCGAATGCGGCGGTTTTACCGGTACCGGTCTGTGCCTGTCCAAGCAGATCATGTCCCGCCATTAAGAGCGGGATACTTTCTGCCTGAATAGGAGACGGTTTCTCATAGCCAACCTTCTCAAGCGCCTGTAGTATGGGTTTTGGAAGATTGAGATCATTAAATGTCAAGTCGACAGTTGTGGTCATTCAGGGTCCTGGTGAAAACGGAGGGCGCGACATACATCGGGATGAACACTTACGCCATTCCGATAACGAGGCGTCTGGTTCACAATTCACAAAATGTCGGCTGGATTGGAAAAAACCGCATTATAGGTGATTTCACACTGTGTTGCCATGTAAATTACGCACACGGCGGGTAGCGCAATGGACGAAAAACAAGCGAGGCAGAATAAAAAATGGACAAGAACAAACGTCATACCTTCAAGCAGGTTGCGGTCGCCGTAGCCATTTCCGGCGCCCTTTTGACAGGTGGCTGTAGTAAAAAGTCAGTGGATGATTATATTGCCGAGGCGCAGACACTGGTGTCGCAGGGCGACGCAGATGCCGCGATCATCGCCTATAAAAACGCCATTCAGCAGAATCCTAAAGCCCCACAGCCCCGTTTTGAGCTGGGCAGGCTGTATCTTGAGCAACAAAATTATGACAGCGCCGAAAAAGAGCTGACAAAAGCCAAAGAACTGGGTTATTCCGCCGCTGATGTGCTGCCCTTGCTGGCGCTTGCCTATCAGCAGACCGGTGCGGAAAATGCGCTTGCTGACGTCGATCATACTGTACAGGGAATGACATCAGTACAGCGTGCTGAAGTGGGCTTTTATAAGGTGCAGGCGCTGCTTGAACTGGATAAAAAAGACCAGGCTCTGGCACTGATTGAAGAGCTGCTGACACTGGATACGGACTCCGTTTATCTGGGGCTGCTCGAGGTTTATCGCGATATCCTCAATGAAGACGTAGACGGCGCGCTGATTAAGGCGGAAGCGCTCAGAGACCGTGCACCGCTGAATAAAGATGTGCTGATGCAACTGGCCCGCCTGTACCTGACCACCGGTAACCGCGATGGTGCCATTGATGTCTATAAAGACTACGTCAGTTCCTATCCGAAAGATGTGGCCAGTCAGTTCGCACTGATTTCGATGCTGGTGGAAAATCGCCGGCTCGACGAGGCCAGACCCTACGTTGACCGTCTGCTGGAGCGCAGTGACGATCACCCGCTGTTAAACCAGTTCAGGGGCATTATTGCTGCCGCAGATAAAGACTATCAGCTGGCGCTGCAGCGTCTGGAAAAAGCCATTCAGAACGGCAATAACGATCCTGCGGTGCGTCTGGTAGCTGGTTACAGCGCTTACCAGCTGCAGGATTTTGCGTCGGCGCGCAAACATTTATCCATGGTGGCGTCCCGCTTGCCTGACAATCACCCCGGCCTGCGCATGCTGGCCGACAGTTTGTTGCAGGAAGGCAAAAGTGATGACGCCTTTTCTGTGCTGAATCGTCTTGAAGGCGATCTCGACAGTGATGCCGACCTGTTTACCCAGGCCGGTCTGCAACTGCTGCGCAAAGGTAATATTGTCGATGCGCAGACGATGGTCGAGAAAACCGAGCCGCTGAGCGAAACGCCGGAACAACTCGCCAGACTCGGTGTACTGCAGCTTTCACTGAATGATATTGACGGGCTGGTAAATCTGGAAGCGGCGGCAAAGAAAGCGCCGGAGTCGGTGGCGACACAAAGTACGCTGATCAGGGCATACCTCGCAGCCGGCGAGATTGAGAAAGCCAAAGAGGTCGCGACAGACTGGCGTAACGCGCAGCCTGAGGCGCTGGAACCTGTACTCTCACTGGCCAATATTGCGATTACGACCGGCGATTATGACACCGCTGAACAATTAATTGATGACGCGGCTGCCCTTGATGCCGACGCCGGTACCGTGCGTTATGCCCGCATAAGACTGGCCAGCGCCACCGGTGATAATGACAAGGCCTTGTCGTTGGTAAAGGCGCAGCTCACGCAGTCGCCCGCCGATATCACCGCCATTGTAATGTGGTACTCGCTGGCCGCTCAGCAGCAGGGCGCGACAGAGGTACTTAACCATGCCATGGCCGAGGTGCAAAAAGCGCCTGACAACCTGCCGCTGAGGCTACTTGCAGCCCGCCTGCATTTTGCTGAGCAGCAAACTGAGAAAGGTCTGTCACTGCTTGAACCGGTTGAGCCAGATGAAACGACGCCCGTGGCGTACTGGTCGATGCGCGGACAGGCGCTGATCAATACCAACAACGCGAAGGCAGCGGATGAACACTATCAGCGATGGACCGCCCTGTATCCGCAGAATGTGGATGCAGTGAAAGGCATGCTGCTGATCATGGATGCACAGGGACGCTATCAGGACGGCCTGGATCTGGTCACTCAAACCCTGTCCAAGCGGCCGGATGGACAATTGCTGGTGCTGCAGGCGTATTTTAACGCCCGCGCAGGCAATGTGCGCGCCGCCCGGGATATCCTTGCACCGCTACCTGAGTCAATCCTGTCACTGCCCTTCGTTCAGGGTATTGAGGCCAGGTTGCTGCTACAGGAACAAAAGCCGGACCAGGCGATAGCGCATGCGCTGGCTGCCTATGAAGGCCGCAGTAATTCACAAAATGCCATTCTGGTGCTGGCCGCTTATGAAATGGCAGGCAAAGCACAGCAGGGTTTTGACTTTATCAGCCAGCATGTTGAGCAGCATCCAGATGATACACGGTCAGCCATGCTGTTGGCAGAACGCGTGATTGGTCGCGATCAGGGGCAGGCCATCAGTATGTATGAGGCCATTATCAAGCGCACCCCCGACAGTTTTGTGGCGCTGAATAATCTGGCGTACCTGTATACTGAAGCGGGCAATCTGGATCGTGCAGCGACACTGGCTGCCCGTGCCGTTGAGATGCAGCCAAAAAATGCGGATGCAGTTGATACCCTGGCACAAATTCGAATCAGACAGGGACGTAAAGACGACGCTATGGAACTGTATACCGCGGTGGCGAATCAGGAGATCCCGAATGAAGAGGTGTACCTGAACCACGTAGCGCTGTTGCTCGATATGGGGGAAACCACCCTGGCCAAACGTCGCTTACGGGAGCGGGAGTTTACCCGTCCGGCATCACTTGAGCGCGTACAGGCTCTGAAATCACAGTACGGGCTGTAAGTTATCCGGGGTTACCGGCACATGACGCGTGCCGGTAACCTGACTGAGTGATCCGGGGAAGGTTGTCGCGGGTAAATAAACCGGCGTACAATAGCATTTGTTAACAATGACGAGGTGAGACATGGACGGAAACCTGACCCGATTGCGGGGAAAGCTCAGCCGGGTGGCAGAAGGGATTGCCCGCTATATTTCCTCTCCGGAGACGTCGACAGACAGCGCACGGGAACTGGGGACAGACATGCGGGATCTGCTTCGCGAACTGGAGTCACTTCAGTCCAAACCGGACGATCCTTCCCGTTAACAGTCATTCAGACATAAAAAAAGCGTGAAGCCTTACAGCATTCACGCTTTTTTTGTATGACGTTTTTTAGCTGTTTTCTTCAGACACCGGTTTCAGGCCTCGGTTGACCATCTCAACGTCGTCTTTGGTCAGTGTGCCGGCAGCCTGCTTCAGGGTAATGACAGCCTGAATGAAGTCGTAGCGTGCACCGGCCAGGTTACGGCGGGCATCAAACAGATTACGCGTGCTGTCCAGTACATCAACAATGGTACGTGTACCTACATCAAATCCGGCTTCCGTGGCTTTCAGGGCACTCTGCGCCGATACCACTGCCTGCTCCAGCGCGCGAATGCTGGAAATAGACGCTTTGACGTTATTGTATGAGCTGCGAACCGACTGTACGGTCTGACGGTAGGTCTGCTCAGCTACCTGACTGGCTGCAATATACTGGTATTTCGCCTGATCCGTTTGCGAAGAAACTCGCAGCCCCTGGAAGATAGGTACGTTCAGACGCACACCAATTGACTGGTCGTCAAGGAACGGGGTTTTGTTTTCAAACAGCGGAGAGGTTGTTTCGCTCTTACTGCGGTTCTTCGAAGCACTCAGCGTCAGGGTCGGATAATGACCAGAACGGGCCGCCTCAATATCTTCTTTGGCAATGTCCATCGCCAGGCGGTCGACCAGTAATGACAGGTTCTTGTCTTCGGCCATGGTCAGCCAGTCATCGACGTTGACCGGGGTTGGCTGGGTGGCAGAGAAGCTCTCTGTGTCCAGGCCATACAGTTTATCATGGTACTTACCGGTAATTACACGCAGGGCTTCGAGGGCAGATTCAAGCTGGTTCTCAGCCTGAATTTCCTGGGCTACGGTATTGTCGAAGTTAGCCTGCGCCTCATGGACGTCGGTGATGGCGGTGAGGCCGACCTCAAAACGCTGGCGGGTCTGCTCAAGCTGGCGTTCGATGGCGCGTTTCTCAGCACGAACAAATTCTACGCTGTCGCGGGCGCGCAGTACGTCAAAATACGCGGTGACCGTACGCACAATCAAATCCTGCATACTGGCCGCATATTGCGCGTCACTTTGCTCGGCAACTTTTTCAGCACGATCCAGACCAATCCAGTTGGCATAGTCGAACAGTGACATATCCAGTGAAATACCGTAGTCAATCGAGGTGTTGTCGGCTTCAAACTGAATAATATCAATCTGCTGCGAGTTACCTAACGTTTGCTGTCTTTCAAAGGTCGACTCTGAATAGCCCACGGTGGCAGAAATCTGCGGCAACAGGTTCGCCCGGCTGACACTGATACCTTCATAGGCAGCGTCACGCTGTGCCTTCGCCTGATTTACCAGGGGATCGTTGGCCAGCGCCTGCTGATACACCTGCGAGAGGTCATCCGCGATAACGCTGGAAGATACGCCAATTCCAATGATCAGCGACAGTAGTGTTCGTTTCATGCTTGCGCTTCCTACTTAGTTACTAGGTGTAGTCCTGAGACTGCTGTGAGTGTAAGTGTATGAAAAACCGACCCCGAACCGGAAGTGCGCTGTGGTAACAGTCCGTGTTTAACTGTAACAGAATATGTTACATAACACGGAAAATGCGTCTGCACACGTTTGCTGCAATGAACGAGATGACTTTTCCTTGTATCAGCCGCAGGTCAACAGATAGCATGATAATACGCGACATTTCCTGAAAAGTGACTGTTAATGAGCAAACAAATTCCTGCATTTACCTCAAAAGACGTAGAGATCGAGCGCGTTGAGCCCGTTTTCGAAGGGTTTTTCAAAATGCACCGCTACTTTTTCCGGCACAAACTCTTCGACGGTGGCTGGAGCGACACGGTGACCCGCGAAATTTTCGAGCGCGGTCATGCCGTTGCGGTTTTACCTTATGATCCGGTCACTGAGGAGTTCGTTCTGATCGAGCAGGTAAGAATTGGGGCGCTGCCAACATCTTCAAGTCCCTGGCTGATAGAAATTATTGCCGGTGTCATTGATGAAGGGGAAACGGAGACCTCGGTCTGCCATCGTGAGGCCATGGAGGAGGCAGGGATAACGCTGACCCACCTGACCAAGGCGCTGAGTTATTTGTCGAGCCCTGGCGGTACCACCGAGAGACTGCATATCTTTGTTGCTAAAACAGACACGACGCAGGCTGGCGGTGTGCATGGCCTTGAGCATGAATCAGAGGATATTCTGGTACATCGCGTCGGCGAAAAACAGGCTCTTGAATGGCTTGAAAATGGCCATATTGACAACGCAGCAGCAATTATTGCGCTACAATGGTTCTTTATGCACAAACAACAGTTACTGGAGCGCTGGCAGTCATCGTGACGTATTCCTCAAGAAAATATGTGCCGGATCTGGCCAAGATGCAGGCCCTGTGTGAACTTAATTACACACAGTTTTTGCGCGTGCTGCCAGACTGTGACAGTGAAGATCTGTGCTATCGTTTTGCATTAAAGCGCGGCCTGCATTATGTCATCAGCATTCTTGAAACTGCGCCTTATACGACTACCGTCACTATTGAGCAGTGTGCGCCCGGCACGCCGGCGTATCTGAAGCCATCGATGACGGTGCGTCTGTATCACGATGCCAGAATGGCGGAAGTCCTGAGCAGTCAGAACACCAGTGCAATTGAAGCCTCTTATTCCTACCCTAACCAGCGTATGCGCCAGCGCAATGAAAAGTATCTGGTGAATCTTTTTTTGGCTGAGTGGCTCGCGTTCTGCCTGAAGCAGCAACCACGGGCTATGACACAGGCCTGATGCGACTGATACAGCTAAGTGACTGTCATCTTTTCTCTGCTCCGGACAAGGCAGGCTATAACGGCATAAGGCCGTATCACAGCCTTGACCGAGTACTGGCGCAACTGGCCGGGGAAGCGCCGGATGCGGTGCTGGTCACAGGGGATATCAGCGGTGATGATTCGGCCGCGAGCTACGCGCATTTCCTGGCGCTGATGAAGCGCCATTTGTCCTGCTGCGACTGGCGGGTCCTGCCTGGCAATCATGATCACAACCCGCATGCCACACAACTTGCGGCGTATGAACTACGCGCCGGCCAGCCATGGCAGCTCGACAAGTGGCTGATACACGGGCTGGACACCCGAACGCCTGCGACAGCCGGATGGGTTAACCAGACAGAACTGACCGCCACATCCGACGCCATCGCAAGCTATCCTGAACATGCCCACCTGCTGGCGCTGCATCATCATATTTTACCTGCCGACAGCTGGATGGATTCCCATCCCCTGAGTAACGCTGCGGACGTTCTGGCCTGGCTGGATGCGCATCCATGCGTAAAAACCGTGATTCACGGTCATGTGCATTATCCGCTTATCCGGACACAGGGCGATTGCCAGATCCTCGGTGTTCCATCCACCTGCTGGCAATTCGCAATGACGCCGTCATTTGAGGTTGATTCAGCGCCCCCGGGATACCGTATACTGACGCTTCACAATGACGGTCACATCGAATCAGAGATAAGGAGGGTCGATTGACGCACCTACTGTATTTGCACGGTTTTCTGAGCTCAGAAAAGTCGGTGAAAGCCCTGCAGACCAAAGCATTTTTTCGTGAGCATTATCCCGACGTGACGCTGCATATCCCACGGCTGAGTAATTACCCGGGCGAGGTGCGCACCCAGCTTGAGACGCTGCTGGCAGAAAACCCGGGGCTGCTGAGCCATGGGCTGCGGTTAATCGGCAGCTCGATGGGCGGCTATCTGTCGACCTGGCTGGCCGAAACCTACGGCGGTAAAGCGGTACTGGTTAACCCGGCAGTGCGGCCTTATGCGCTGCTAGAAGGGTATCTGGGGGAGCATGTTAATCCTTATACGAATGAGCGCTTCACACTGGTTGAGGACGATATTCATGCACTGCAGGCACTGGATACGCCGGTGATTACGCTGCCAGCGCGTTACCGGGTGCTGTTACAGACCGGAGACGAAACGCTGGATTACCGGCAGGCGGAGGAAAAGTATCAGGGAGCCGACCTCGTTATCGAAGACGGGGGCGATCACAGTTTCGTGAATTATGAGGCGCATTTGCCCGCGATTGCCCGCTTTTTACTGGGCGATTGAGCAAGCCATTGCCGGGGCATACAACCCCTGATAACATCAAATGATTCCGGGCAGATTGCAATGCAGTCTGATGTAGCAGGCAAGTAAGAATAATCATAACTATGTCCAGTCAATATAACTCCGATGCCATTGAAGTCTTAAACGGTCTTGAACCGGTCAAACGCCGCCCTGGCATGTATACCGACACGACCCGTCCTAATCACCTGGGGCAGGAGGTCATCGATAACAGTGTGGATGAAGCGCTGGCCGGGCATGCCTCGAATATCAAGGTCATTCTGCACTCGGATCAGTCGCTGGAGGTGATTGACGATGGTCGGGGGATGCCGGTTGATATCCACCCGGAAGAGAAAATGTCCGGTGTTGAACTTATCATGAGTAAGCTGCACGCCGGCGGTAAGTTCTCGAATAAAAACTATGCCTTTTCCGGTGGTTTGCACGGCGTAGGGATCTCGGTGGTTAACGCCTTGTCCACCCGCGTTGAAGTGACAATTCGCCGTGACAGCAATGTCTATCAGATTGATTTTGCCAACGGTGACAAGGTAGAGGAGTTACGTATTGTCGATACCTGTGGCAAGCGTAATACCGGCACCCGGGTTCACTTCTGGCCAGACCCGCAATACTTTGATTCTGCAAAATTCTCCGTCAGTCGTCTGGTGCATAATCTGCGCGCCAAGGCGGTCCTGTGTCCGGGACTGCAGATCCGTTTCGACAATAAGATTTCCGGTGAGACAACCGAGTGGTACTACGAGGACGGCCTGCGAGATTACCTCTACCAGGCGGTTAAAGACTTTGAAACCCTGCCACAGGATACGCCGTTTGTCGGCACTTTCAGTGGTAACCACGAAGCCGCGGACTGGGCGGTTATGTGGTTGCCGGAAGGCGGTGAACTGACTACCGAAAGCTACGTCAACCTGATCCCTACCGCACAGGGCGGAACCCACGTCAACGGTTTACGACAGGGCTTGCTGGAGTCGATGCGTGAATTCTGTGAGTTCCGTAATCTGCTGCCTCGTGGTGTTAAGCTGACGCCGGATGATATCTGGGATCGCTGCGCCTATATTCTGTCAACCAAGATGCAGGATCCGCAGTTCGCCGGCCAGACCAAAGAACGGCTGTCGTCGCGTCAGGCGTCCGCGTTTGTTTCTGGCGTCGTCAAAGATGCCTTTAGCTTGTGGCTGAACCAGCATACAGATATCGCTGAGGCCCTGGCTGAAATGTGTATCAGCAATGCCCAGCGCCGTCTGCGTCAGAATAAAAAAGTGGCGCGTAAGAAAGTGACTCAGGGGCCGGCACTGCCGGGCAAGCTCACTGACTGTGCGTCGCAGGATATTTCTATGTCTGAGTTATTCCTGGTGGAAGGGGACTCGGCGGGCGGCTCTGCCAAGCAGGCGCGGGACCGTGAATTTCAGGCGATCATGCCGCTGCGCGGAAAGATTCTTAATAGCTGGGAAGTTGACTCTTCACAGGTGCTGGCGTCGCAGGAAATTCACGATATCTCTGTGGCGCTGGGTATTGACCCGGACTCTGACGATCTGTCCGGCTTACGTTATGGCAAAATCTGTATTCTGGCGGATGCCGACTCAGACGGACTGCACATTGCAACGCTGCTGTGTGCGCTGTTTGTGAAACACTTCCGCAGTCTTGTTGAACGCGGGCATGTGTACGTTGCCATGCCGCCGCTGTTCAGAATCGATGTTGGCAAGGAAGTGTTTTATGCCCTTGATGAGGGGGAAAAACAGGGGATCCTGGATCGCATCGAAGCCGAGAAAAAGCGCGGTAAAATCAATGTTCAGCGTTTCAAAGGGCTGGGGGAAATGAACCCGATTCAGTTGCGCGAAACCACCATGGATCCGAATACCCGCCGGCTGGTGCAGTTAACCATTGATGATGCAGAATCGATGCTGGAGATGCTCGATATGCTGCTGGCGAAAAAACGTGCGGGTGATCGCAAAACCTGGCTGGAGAGCAAGGGGAATATGGCGGAGGTCGTCTGAACACGACCTCATTTCCATGTGCCATAAGGATTATCTGAGCACCTGGGCTACACTTAAGTAATGAACGCATTGGAAGGTGACACGGTAATGCAGCGGGCGTGGTCATGCATTTTTCACCATTTTACCGGTACAGGGCACCTGGTGCGCGTATCCGCCAGCTTGCTGATTGCCGCACTGCTTCTCACCAGCATGCCGTCACATTCGCAGGAGCTGTTGTTTCCGAGGGCCGAAACGCGGCGCGATCAACACAGCGGTTTTCCGGTTCTGCTGTTAAAGGAAGCACTGAAGAAAGCCGGCAAAAGCACGTATACCCTTCATCCCACTGAATTTGCGGTTGGACAGGCTCACGCTTTCGAGCTGCTGCGTCATGGTCGTATCCAGATCATGTGGAGCGGCTACTCGGATGACATGAAGAATACATTCCGGATGATCAGCACCCCCATCTTGCTTGGCTATATGGGCTGGCGGGTGATGCTGGTGCCCGGCGCAAATGAGCAGGCGCTGCGTGACGTCACCTCTTTGGAACAGCTTAAGCGTTTTCCTCTGCTAAGCGGCAAGGGCTGGCCGGAAGCGACGCTTTATGAGCGGGCCGGTTTTCAGGTTGTGCAGGAGCGGGATTATGACACGCTGTTTGAACGCCTCCACGATACCCCGGGAGTCCTGTTTCCCCGTGCCGTGTTACAGGTCAGACAGGAATGGGCCAATCGCGCGCATCAGGACGTGGCGATTGAGCCCTATGTGTTGCTGAAGTTTCCTTATACGCTTCACTACTACCTTCCCCGCAGTGAAGAGGCACTGGCGCAGATTATCGAGAAGGGCCTGGCCCGGCTGACCGAGACCAAAGAACATGATGCGCTGCTGACTACCTATTATGGAAATGAGTTGAAGACACTGAACCTTAACGCCCGCCGCGTGATTACAATGCCGCTGCAGTGACCCATCCGGTCATCGACATTACTGCAACCACCTGTTAGCGTTAGACTTTTGGTCTCCTGATACTACGTGATTCAGGCGCGTGTGTAGTATAGTTAGGTGACAATAACCCGCGACGGTAAGGAGACGGGGAACCATGGATAATGAACGCAGCAGTGACACTTCCCCGCGAAATGCCCCTTTTATTGTCGGCGTTGGCTCCTCGGCGGGCGGTATAGAAGCGCTTATCCACCTCGTTGCTGCACTGCCGGATGACCTCAACGCCGCCATTGTGGTTGCCCAGCATCTGTCTCCCACCCACAAAAGTCAGATGGCCGATATTCTCTCGCGCGAGACCGATTATCCTGTCGAGGAAGTGAAAAACCGGCTGCGGGTTCAGAAAAACACCGTTTACGTTGGCCCGCCTGGCTACCACATTGTTTACAAGGCGGGTTTGTTGCTGCTGGAAAAACAGCCGGAAGCCGTGGCCCCGAAACCATCGGTAAATATTTTATTTGAGTCGCTGGCCGATGAGGTGGGGGATCACGCCATTGGTGTGGTGTTGTCCGGCACCGGCAATGACGGTTCAAGAGGACTCAAAGCCATCAAGAGTGTAGGGGGCTTTGCGCTGGTGCAGGATCCCGGCTCCTGCAAGTATGACGGCATGCCATTGTCGGCACTGGAAACGGTCGATGTGGATCGTATTTTATTGCCTGAAGACGTCGGACAGGAAGTCGCGAATATTACCCAGCAAATTTCACGCAGCCTGTTTCCGCCGAGTGATGAGGCCCGCGCAGAGTTGATGCGAACCCTCTACAGCAAGATCCGCGAAGCCACCAAGATTGATTTTAGTTTCTATAAGCAGTCGACCTTACTGCGGCGGGTTAACCGGCGACTCATCGCCACACAAAAAAGCAGTCTTAGCGAATACCTTGCCCACCTTGAAAAACAGCCTGATGAGATAACAGCGCTGGCCAAGGAACTGCTTATCTCTGTCACTGACTTTTTCCGCGATAAGCATGCGTTCAAAGCGATTCGCATGCAGGTGGCAGACATTATTGCACGCAAGGCGCCGGGTGACACCGTGCGGCTATGGGTAGCAGGCTGTGCGACCGGCGAGGAGGCCTATTCACTGGCGATTGTGTTTCTTGAGGAAATTGCGCAGCAGGAAAGAGAACTGTCGCTTCAGGTATTTGCCACCGACATTGATGAACAGGCACTGGCGGTTGCCCGAAAAGGCGCGTATAGCCCGCATGCGGTGAACTCCATGGATCAGACGCTGGTCGAAAAATATTTCCAGTTTACCAATGACAGCTATCTGCCGAAAAAGCGTCTGCGCGATGCGATTACGTTTTCGCGCCAGGATGTCACACGTGATCCGCCATTTTTACATCTCGACATGGTGTCATTCCGTAATGTTCTGATTTATTTTAATGCCGACCTGCAGCAACGGGTATTGTCACTGTTTCGTTATTCTCTGGTCAGTGAGGGGATCCTGTTTCTGGGTAAGTCGGAATCTATCGGCGTGAAAGAGGAGCTGTTTGTGCCGGTTGACCGCCGCTGCCGAATTTTTAAAGTCAGCGAGCATTCCAAGCGCCCGGCAATTCCAAAGATGTTGCGCAGCACACTCACCCCCGCGCGTAACCGCGACAGTGTCAGCAACAGTTACGAGCGTGTTTTTACCCGTGCTGTGCTGGATGCCTACGGTCCGACGGTACTGATCAACACGCGTTTTACGATCCTGCATTCCCACGGCACGCTGCACCGGTTCATCAATTTTCCGTCCGGGGTACCAGACTTTAACCTGTCAAAGCTGATCACGCCGGCATTCTCTGCTGAGCTGGTGTCTACTATCAACAAAGCCAAACGCAGCGCCGAGCCGTTACTGAGTCGTCCTCGCCGTCTCGACAGCGACCCTCAGCAAAGCTGGCAAATGGTGATCATACCTATTGAAGACAGCGAGCCCGAGCATTTCCTGGTGAACTTCCGCCCCGCCTCTGAGGTTGCTGCGCCTATCACCGAAGTGACGTATGACACCAGTGAAGACGATATTGCCGAACTTATCGCGGCCCGGGAGCAATTACAGACACTGACCGAAGAAATGGCCGCGTCAGCCGAAGAAATGCAGGCGCTTAATGAGGAGGTGCAGGCCGCTAACGAGGAACTGCAGGCTAACAACGAGGAGCTCGAAGCGACCAACGAAGAGCTACAGGCCACGAACGAAGAGTTGATCAGCGTAAACGAAGAAAGCATGCGCAAATCAGCCGAACTGTCTGCAATTAACAACGAGCTCGAAAGCGTCTACAACACACTGGATTTTCCCATTCTTGTGTTTGATACCGACCGGCGACTTAATCGCACCAATGAGGCGGCAAACCGCCGTTATCATCTTAATACCGGCTCTTTCGGTTTGCCCATGAATGCGCTGAATCTGCCCGACTATTTTGAAGACATTGAGCAGCGTCTCAGCGGTACGCTGCGTACCGGTAACAAAGCCAATATCATTATCAAACCGTCAATGCGGGAAACCTATAATGTCTTCGTAACGGCGATTTTTAACAACCGGGATCGCATTACCGGCGCCATTCTGGTCATTATTGATAACTCTGAACTGGTGCTGGCGCATGAACGCATAGAGAAAAGCCAGGAGCAGTTGTTATCTATTATGAATAACTCGCTGGCGATTATTGCCCTGAAAGACAATGCCGGGCGGTATGAATTTGTAAACGCGCGGTTTGAAGAGCGCTTCGGTGTGACAGCGAGAGATATTATTGGCCGCACCGACCTGCAGGTTTTCTCGCGCGATATCGCGACGCTGTTCCGCGAGCGCGATCTGGATACCATGCGCTCGCTGGCACCGATGAAAAGTACTGATGAGCTCGATATTGACGGTAATCCGGTGACGCTGGAAAGTGTCCGTTTTCCCATTTTTGATGCCGAAGGCACCATCAAGTCGGTGTGTACGCAAGCGACGGATATCACGCGTCCGCGTCATGAAAATGAACAGTTGCGACTGGCAGGCAAAATCGTTGAACAGGCCAGTGAAGGGCTGATTATCACTGACAGTGACTTTATGATCCGGCGGGTGAATGGCCGCGTGCATGACATGCTACAGCTGCCAGCCGATACACTGACCGGGCAGCCGATTTCAGAGTTGGGCCTGCATCCCGCTACCACTGACACGTTAGATAGCCTCAGGGACCTGCTTAAGCGCGATGGTGCATGGCAGGGAGAAATGATCGTCAATGTCGGTCAGAATGCGTCTTCCCTGCGGCTGTGGGCGACAATAGATTCCGTTCACAGCGACCAGCAGTCCGGTCAGGAATTTGTGTTTGCCTTAAACGATGTAACCGACATTGAACACGTGCAGCAGCGTATTGCCTTTCTCGCCTCCCATGATGGCCTGACCCGACTGCCTAACAGGACCGAACTGCTTAACCGGCTGGCGCTGATGACCGGGTATGCCAGACATGCGGGCTCCGTATGCGCCGTACTGCACCTGGATATCGACCAGTTTAAAACGCTGAATGATGCCTATGGCACAACGGTGGGCGATGTGCTGCTAAAACAATTTGCCGTGCGTCTGGAAGGCGCACTGCATGAGACAGAATTGCTGGCGCGGGTTGACGACGATGCCTTTGTCGCACTGCTTGCCGTGCCTGAGTTGTCCGCACTGGATAACAGAATACGTGCAGTGCTGGAGACGCTCCACGCCCCCTTCAGTGTCAGTGGGCAAAACCTCACCCTGTCAGTCAGTGGCGGTGTCAGCGTATATCCGTTTGATGGGGACACCAGCAGTGAACTGCTCAAACACGCCGAAGCCGCATTACTGATGGGCAAAGAGCACGCCCCGGGGCAGATACAGTACTACACTGAAGATATGCGTAAGGACAATGCGAGCAAACAACAGGCTGCCGATACGTTGTCGCGAGCGCTTAGCGATGAGGCGTTTGATATTCGCTTTCTGCCAGTGATGGACCTGGCCAGCGGCGGCATCATTAGTGCGTCAGCGTCGCTTAGCTATCACGATAAAGCCATTGAGACTGAGCTCGTTCGCCAGCTTGCCGATGCTGCCGAAAACAGTACGCTCATTGCCTCACTGGATCTGCTCAAGCTGGAGCTGGTGCTCAATGCCCTGCGTGGCTGGCAGCAACAGGGGCTGAGTGTGCCACGGATCATGCTGACAATGTCAGACCGGCAGTGGCGCAAGGTCGACTTTGTGCACAAAGTCAGTGAACTGCTGAAGCAATACGGGATCCGCGGTGAAAAGCTGATGTTCGGGATCAGCGATACCTGCCTCGGTGAGCTGGATGTTGCGACCAGCGAAGTGATGTCGTCAATTCATAAACTGGGGATCCGGCTCAGTGTCAGCGAATTCGGTAAAACCGCACTGGCCTTACCCGGGTTGTTGAATCCTGCCATTGGCGAGCTTCGTCTGTCAGCTGACATGGCGACCTCGTCAGACCATAAAGATGCGGCGTCAGTGCGCTATATCACGGCGTTACTGAGCTTTGGGCGCGCAATGGGACTCCCGGTGGTGATACAGCAGGTGGATACCGCCGCGCAACTCGATATGGTAAAGCAATGTGGTGGCGAACTGGTGCAGGGTGAGCAGATTACCGTGTTACTGGATACCGCGGAGTTTGCCGCCGCGATGAAACAGCAGGCATGAGCATGGACAACAACGTGTCAGACGACAGCCTGGAAGCGCTGATCCAAAACTGCGAAAACGAAGCGTTGCATCTGACCGGGCACATCCAGCCCATTGGCTACATGCTGGTGGCCGAAGCAGAAACCCTGACCATTGTTGCGGTCAGTCAGAATATTGCCTCGCTGCTGGATATGAGTGTGGACAGTTTGCTGGGATCCAGCCTGTCGATGCTGCCGGGCCTGCCCGACCGTGTACTGTTTACTGTTGGCGTTGCGCCGGGTTCCCGGCAGCATGAGTGGTATCGCACGATGCATGGTCAACAGGTACACATAAGAAGCATCCGCTCTGCCAGTCACCTGGTCATTGAAATTGAACCTGTGCGCAGCGAGCAGCCAGCGGTGGTCGATTTAGCATCCCAGATTGTACTGCAGCCTGAAGAAGGCGAGCCCTGGCAGGATGATGACTACTGGCAGCGTTTGCTGAATGGATTGCTTGATACGCTGCCTTTCGAACGGGCGGTGCTTTACCGCTTTGCTGAAGATTTCAGTGGCGAAGTGGTAGCGGAGGCGGCACTGGACGGCTCGCAGAAATACTTTGGACTGAAATTTCCGGCGTCTGATATTCCTGAAATAGCCCGCAAAATGTATTTCGAAAATCCCTCAAGGCTGATTGCCGATGTCAATGGATCACCGGTGCCACTGGTCAGCCATGAGGATGAGCCTGCCGATCTCAGCTGGTCTGATTTACGCAGCGTGTCACCGGTTCACATTCGTTATCTGAATAACATGGGCGTAGTCACGTCCTACTCGATACCGCTGATCATCGCCGGCCGCTTATGGGGGCTGGTGTCATTCCATCACAGCGAGGCACTGCTGCCCGATGCCAGGGACCGTTACGATGCAGAACAACTGGTGAAGCGCTTTTGCGGTATTTATGCCACGTTTTTGTCCAAGCGGAAGCTATCCATGCTGCGGTTGTTTGATGACAGAATGGCAGGGATCCTGTCCCAGATGACCCTGTTCGATGACGCTGCGGCGGCGAACCGCTTTTTTCTGAACGAACTGATGATGTGGTTCGACGCGAGTGCAACCGCGCTGGTCGTTAACGACACCTGGTATCTCAGTGAACATGCGGGGCCGATGCTTAACGACATTCAGAAAATCGACAGCGTATATCGTCGCGATGTATCAGATTTTTTGCTGACAACCCAGAACATCGCAGGCTTGCCAGAGCTTACCACCGTGACTAAACCAGCCTGCCGCGGGATGCTGACTATCCGCGTCAATTACGAACGTCATTCGCCACGACTTTATGTCTTCAGACCCCCCGAGTCACAGGTTACCCACTGGGCAGGTAAGCCTGAGAAAGTGATTGATACAGAGCGTGGCGCACTCTCCCCCCGCAATTCGTTTGCGAAATGGGAGCAGGTGAAAGGCAATGAAAGCCTGCCCTGGCTGTCGTCAGACACGCTGTTTGCGAAAAAAATACGGGTGGGTATGGTGCAACTGGTAAACAATGCTTTTGAAGGCTGGGGCGTAAGCCGCGAGTGATAACACGCCCGGTGCGGTAAATCGTCAGTTAACCGCCGTGATGACATGTTATACTGCGTCGCCGACAGACCGGGGCCGGTAAAGGAGAAGTGGGTAAAGTGTTCGTGTTGCGTATATTGGGTGTTGTACTGGCATTGCTGCTGGTCCTCGCTTTCAGCGTGCTTGAAACCTCGCCCCGGGTCTCGGTTGCCGCCGCTGCGCAGGTTAATCATGCCGATTCTGTGAAACCGCTGATGAAGCAGGTTGAAATGGCTATGACAGATCGCCGCAGCAGTCACCGGATCCACGTATCTGAGCACCAGTTTGACAGTATCGTCGGCATGGTGCAGCGGGGTATCCCTTCATTCAACGGCACAATGGATGTTGCTGATGGCAAAGCCGGGATGACGTTTACCCAGGCGCTCGCCGGTGACGCAGTGTTCCTGAATATCTCATTAACCGTATTGCCGGCCGACCGGCTTCAGATTGAACACGTCAGTATTGGCGATCTGGTCATTCCCGGCGACTGGTTTCTGGCACTGGCAGAATATGCCGTAAATTACTGGACTAAGAGTGATGTTGCGACCCAGGCACAGAGTCGCGTACAGCGGGTTACCCTGGATAATCAGGGGGTGAGCGTCTATCTGGCGCCACTCGATCAGCTACTCAGCCAGCTTAATACGCTCAGCTTCAGTTTGTCCGGCGAGCAAAATACAGAGCTGCAGTCACTAACGGCGTACTATCTGCGGTATATATCTGGCCGTGAGCTGGCATTATACGCCGAGCCTCAGCCGCTACGGCTGTACATGCGGGAAGGCTTTTTACGCGCCCGCGAACGCAGTCAGGAGAGTGATCCGGTGTTACACAATAAAGCGACAATACTGGCGTTGGCGGTGTTTGTCGGACACCATCGCCTGGCCAACCTGATTGGTGACATTCAGCCTGATCCCAAGCGGGCATTAAAGCCTCGTCAGCCCGCCTTGCTGCGTGGACGTGAAGATCTTGCCCGTCACTTTATTATCTCTGCTGCACTGAAGTTGTTGTCAGAAGAAGGCGTGTCACTGGCCATCGGTGAATTTAAGGAACTGATGGACAGAGCAAAAGGCGGCAGCGGATACAGCTTTGTTGATCTGGCAGCAGATATGGCGGGGGTGGCCTTTGCTGATGTTGCTACCTCGCCTGAGCGTGCACTGGCTCTGCAACACGCCGTGATCCGGGCGGGTGATGAGGGGGTGTTTATGCCTGATATTAGCGGACTGCCGGAAGGGCTGAGTAAGCAGGCGTTTGAACAGGCTTACGGTGGTGTGGACAGTCCGGCGTATCTGGAACAGGTGGCGATTATTCGTGAGCGACTTGCAGCGATACCCCTGTACCAGACAGCAACGCCGTAATTTTTGTGGTGCGGCGATGTCGTTAGCCGTTTTTCAGTGTCGCCTGAAATTGTGCCAGGGTTGTGAGCGCCAGCTCAATTTTTTTCACCAGAGCTGGTAATGCGGCGCGTGCGGCGTCCTCATCAAGCGCTTTTAATGCCTGCCAGTCGCGCGCAATTTCCTCAACATACGGGCCAAAGCGTTTGGACTGGGTCTCAAAGCCACTGTCGCTGGCAAAGACGGCGCTGAACTTCCCTTGCTGTGCCTGTTGAAGTCGGTCGAGTGCAGCATCCGCATCCAGTGATTTGCGGTGAAGGGTTTGTAGCGTGTCCTGCAACTGGCGATGAATTTCTTGCATGGGCCCTCAAAAAAAAGTGAAAAAAAGATTAAAGAAAGACTTCAGATGGTCGATAGCCTGTGAGAAGGGGGTAATTCTGCCCGCTTTTTATCTTAGCTACAAGCAACTAAGGAAACTGGTATGGATCTACAAGGTGCAAACACCTCTGGAACGTCCGGTGCGTCGCTTGAGTTGGCCTCTCTTAAAATGGCTAAAAACCAGCAACAACAAGAGGGACAAGCAACGCTTCAGCTGCTGGAATCAGCCGCTGACGTACCAAAAACATCATCTGCAAATCCTGCGTTAGGCGCCAACATTGATACCTTCGCATGATTCAGGGATGAAGTCGTAAATCGACCGGCGTTTTGCCAGGCTGGCCACCAATCTCTCTTACGAGTTTGGGAACCAGGTACCCTGGCAGGCGCTTTATTACCCCCGCCATTATCTGTCTTGCCGCGTCATCACTGACCGCAAAATGCGACGCTCCCTGAACTTTGTCCAATACATGCAGGTAGTACGGCATAACACCCGCATCAAAAAGCGCATCACTGAGTGCCACCTGTGCATCTGCACTGGCATTAATACCATTGAGCAATACCGCCTGATTTAACAGCGTCACCCCGGCAGAGCGCAGCACGCTGAGGCGCGCCTTCAGTGACGGGCTGACCTCGTTAGCATGATTGATATGCAGCACCATTACCGGTGACAGGCGGCTGCCGGTAAACCAGTCGGTAAAGGCATTATCCAGCCGTTCAGGCAGTACCACAGGCAGACGGGTATGAATGCGCAGACGACGGATATGGGGGATGGCCGCGACCTCGCTTACCAGCCAGGCAAGAAAATCATCTTTGGCCATCAGCGGGTCGCCGCCGGACAAAATGACTTCATCTACCTCTGGCGTGGCGCTCAGGTAAGCAACAATGTCCTCAAACTGTCGACGGTTCATGCTGTTGTCGGCATACGGGAAATGGCGCCGGAAACAGTACCGGCAGTTGACTGCGCAACCGCCACGGACAATCACCAGCACGCGGCTCTGGTACTTGTGCAGTAAGCCGGGCAGACGGGTGTCGTGTTCATCAAGCGGATCAGTGCTGTAACCCGGTGCCGCATGAAACTCCTGCTTGCGGGGCAATACCTGCTGCAGCAATGGATCGTCAGGATTGCCTTTTTCCATCAGTGCTGCAAAGTGACGCGGCACCCGCATGGGAAACAGCGTACGTGCATGGGCGTCTTCCACAAAGCCTGCCGGATCAATCTGCAGGTACTCCAGCAGCGCGATGGGATCGGTAAAGCTCATCGCTAATTCTTTTTGCCAGTTATGCTCTACAGAAATCGCTTTTTTAGGTATCATTTGCCCCACAAACTATCAACCTTATGTGTTACCAGAGGAAATATGGCGAATTACAGCACTAACGAGTTCAAAGGCGGCCTGAAAATCATGCTCGATGGCGAGCCTTGCTCAATCCTTGAAAATGAATACGTTAAGCCAGGTAAAGGCCAGGCATTTAACCGTGTAAAAATCCGTAAACTGATTTCAGGCAAGGTATTAGAAAAAACCTTCCGCTCTGGTGAAACCGTTGAAAGTGCGGATGTCATGGACACAGAACTTGCCTATCTGTATACCGACGGCGAATTCTACCACTTTATGAATAATGAAACATTCGAACAAATCGCGGCTGACGAAAAAGCGGTAGGTGAGAATAAAAAGTGGCTGGTAGAAAACGACGTGTGCACCATCACGCTGTGGAACGGATCACCGATTTCTGTGACACCGCCTAACTTCGTTGAGCTGGAAATCACTGAAACCGATCCAGGCCTGAAAGGCGATACCGCTGGCACCGGTGGTAAACCGGCGACACTGAGTACTGGTGCGGTAGTGCGTGTGCCACTGTTTGTACAAACCGGTGAAGTCATTAAAGTAGACACGCGTTCGGGTGAGTACGTATCACGCGCGCAAAAATAAGCGTCTCACACGCCGTCCTACCGGGCGGCGTGTTGTCTGCGTTTTCCTTCCCTGCATGAAATGACGCTGTGAATACATCACGCTGGTCCCCGACTACCACTCATGATGCCCGGGTTGCACGTGCAGCGCTGCTGCGTGACATTCGTGCCTTTTTCGATGCGCGTGGGGTGCTGGAGGTCGATACGCCGCTGCTAAGTGGGGCGACCGTGACCGATGTTTACCTTGATCCGTTCGAGACCGTGTTCCGGTTTGATGAAAGCGGAAAACCGAAGCCATTTTATCTGCAAACGTCCCCAGAATATGCCATGAAACGCCTGTTATGCGCCGGCAGTGGCCCTATTTATCAGCTTTGCAAGGCGTTTCGGCACGAAGGCTACGGGCGCTGGCATAACCCTGAATTTACCATGCTGGAGTGGTATCGCCCGGGCTTTGACCATCGCGACCTGATGAACGAAATTGATGCATTGCTGCAGGCGGTCATCGATGCGCCAGCGGCACGCTATCAAAGTTACCAGCAGGCGTTTAGCGAGCACGTCGGCATCGATCCGCTTAGCGCTGATCGTGAGCAAAAGGTGCAGGCTCTCATCACCCACAACATCAATATTGATAACGTCTCGTCACTGACAGACGATGACATCCTGCAATTGCTGTTCAGTCTGGTTGTTGAACCGGCGATTGGCCAGCACGCTCCGTGTTTTATCTATGGTTTTCCTGCGTCGCAGGCGGCACTGGCGCGGCTGAATCAGGACGATCCGCGCACCGCCGACCGGTTTGAGCTTTACTACCGCGGCGCAGAGCTGGCCAACGGCTTTTATGAGCTCAGTGACGCGCAGGAGCAACGCCGTCGTTTTGAACAGGATAACGCCGCGCGACGCGATGCAGGATTACCCGAACGTGCGCCAGATGAGCATCTGCTGGCGGCGCTGACGCAGGGGATGCCGGACTGTGCCGGTGTTGCGATGGGGGTCGATCGCCTGCTGATGATTAAAACTGGTGCCCGTCATATTCGTGATGTGATTAACTTCCCGGTTAACCGCGCCTGATCCGCCGTTTCTGGCAGATAAGCAAAAAAATACGTCAAATCACCGTTGACTCCGTCTGCGTAATGTAGAAAATGTTATAACATCACATTAAAGCAAACGAGAGACACACAATGAACAAGCAATCTGTGCTCGCTGCCTGTATTGCCACCGCACTGTCAGGTACGGCAATGGCAACAACCATCAGTGGGAAGGTGACCAATCAGGCCGGTCAGCCCGTAGCCGGTGCCCAGGTAAAAATTGAAGGGGCACAAAAGTCGGTATTCACCGATGAAAAGGGGATGTACCGCTTTGAGAATGTGACGAAGAAACACGTGCACCTGCATGTGTACAGTGATCGCTATATTCATGGTGACAACGATCTGGGAGTGGTTGTGGACGACCAACAGGTCGATTTTGTGCTCGCCCCTGCCTCGGTTGAGAATATCATTGTCACCGCAACCGCAATGGAATCGTCGGTGCTTGAGTCAGTGACGCCGGTCTCGGTGTTAAATAAAGAAGCACTGCGTCGGGTGGAAGCGCCGACGCTGGGTGAAACACTGAAAACCACGCCGGGTGTACACAGCACTTACTTTGGTCCGGTTTCGAGCAGTCCGGTGATCCGGGGCAATGACGGTCCGCGGGTGATGATTGTCCAGAACAGTCTGGATGTGTCTGACGTATCGCGTATCGGCCCAGACCACAACGTGACGGGAAATACCTCAAGTGCTACACAGGTTGAGGTATTGCGCGGACCCGCGACACTGCAGTATGGCAGCGGCGCGATTGGTGGCGTGGTTAATATTGTAGACAACCGTATCCCGTCTCAGCTTAGCGATGGACTGGAGGGTGAGGCCGATATCAATTACTCCACGGTCAACAACGGTAAATATGCCCGTGGCGAGCTGAATGGTTCTTCAGGCAATATTGCATGGCACCTGGATGGCTTCTCCCGTAATACCGACAATGCTGACATTCCGGGCTTCGCGTCTGTTGAGCCGGATGACGATGAGCCAAGTGGCGTACTTGAAAACAGTCAGATGGCAACGTCCAGTATTGTAGGCGGACTGTCCTATATTGGTGACAGCGGCTTTGTGGGGCTGTCGGTAGAGCAGCTGGATAACCGCTACGGCGTACCTGGCCACGCTCATGCTCACGGTGAAGAAGAGCACGACGAGCATGACGACCATGATGATCACGCCGATGAGGCCATGGGCGAGGACGGCGTTGCGCTGGATGTAGAAATGACCCGCTATCAGCTTGCTGGTGAGTGGCTGTCGCCGTTTGACGGCATTTCCCGTGTGAAGTTTGGAGCGGCTTACACGGATTACCAGCACGTTGAGATTGAGGACGGGCAGCGTGGTACGCAGTTTAAAAACAAATCGACAAACGTCAGAGTGACGGCCTATCACGAAGACATCAATGACTGGCATGGCGTGATTGGTTTTCAGGCCGACAGCAGTGACTATGAGGCGATTGGTGATGAAGCCTACACGCCGCCTACGGAAACCAACCGCTATGCCCTGTTTTTGATTGAGCAGAAGAAAGTCGGTGATCTGCTGTTTGAACTTGGCGGGCGTATTGAACATACCCGCTATGAAACCGCCGATAATGCCTTTGAGTTAACGGTCGCGCATGATGAAGAACACGACGAGCATGACGAATATGAAGCGCATGACGACGCGGATGTGCATGATGAGCACCTGTTCAGTTTCGATGATTACACCTTCACCACGGCCTCATTTTCTGCCGGTATGAACTGGGAATATGGTGACGGTCAGTCAGTTGCTCTTACGCTGTCGCGCAGCGAGCGTGCCCCGAGCCAGCAGGAGCTGTTTGCGGCGGGTCAGCATCTTGCCACCCGCACCTTTGAAGTTGGACTGGTCTATGACCTGAATGACGAAGGTGAAGTCGGCGACGTGCTTCGTCGGGCGGAAAAGGAAGTCAGCAACAATATCGACCTGACATTCCGCAAATTTAAAGGCGACTGGGGTTACACCGTGTCACTTTTCTACAACCAGGCCGATGATTACATCTACCATGTTGCAACCGGACTCACCTCCGTGTCAGAACATGAAGAGCACGACGAGCATGAAGAGCCCGTGGAAGCGGTGCATGATGAACATGAACTGGATGCGCATGATGATCACAGCGAAGAAGGTTTGCCCGTGTTCGCATTCCGTCAGAATGACGCCGATATCTGGGGTATGGAAGCCGAGGCGTACTATGACCTTAGTGTTAACTGGCGTCTGACCCTGTTTGGCGATGTGATCAAGGCTGAGCTGGATGACCAGGATTTACCGCGTATTCCGCCTCTGCGCCTGGGCTCTACGCTCAGTTACCAGAGTGACAGCTGGTCGGGTGATGTCGGTATCACCTGGTATGATGACCAGACCGATGCGGCGCCGTTTGAAACAGCGACAGACGGGTATACTTTGCTGGATGCCAGCCTGCAGTATGAGCTGACCCGCGGTAATGTTGACTGGATTGTTTATGCCCGCGGTAACAACCTGACCGATGAGGAGGCGCGGGTTCACACGTCATTCCTCAAAGATCAGGCACCGTTGCCGGGACGCAACCTGACCATTGGCGTACGCGCCCTGTTTTAAGTGTGCCCTGCCAGTATGGTGCGCCCTGTTTGCGTGTCATACTGGCTTTTTTCTTTGTATCACCGACCGTCCTCAGCCTTTCGGGGGCTTGGCTTCCCGCGCCGTCAGCGATAGACTGCTACGCATCTTGTTTGTTATTGTCCGGTATGGGGAGCGCATGCATTCTGACGTTCTGAATCACTGGTTTGAGCAGGTCACCACGCCTGATCTTGTGCTCGGTTACGGTAGCCTGATGAGTGCCGACAGCCGTCAGCGCTACTCAGCCATCCATGTGCCCGGTTTGCCCGTGCATGTCAGTGGTTTTTACCGGGCCTGGGTTACCCGCAGTGTCAGTGAGCGTCAGACCTATGTCGGCGCATTGCCAGAGGTCTCTGCCCGCCTCAATGCACAGCTTATTCCTACCGTTATCGATCCGTCACTGCAGGACAGAGAGAAAGATTACCGCTTTGTGCAGGTATCGCCTGACAAACTGACCAGTTCGCTCACCCGCGAACAGCACGATACCCTGGTTAACTGGCTGGATGAGAAAACAGTATGGATTTGTCAAACGCTGGATGACCAGCCTGCCGATGACACACACCCGGTCAGTCAGACTTATATCGATACGTGTTTGTCCGGTTGTCTTGAGCATGGTGGCATTAATGAAGCGCGTCAGTTTATTGAAACCACGCGTGGCTGGTCTCACCCACGGATTAACGACCGGGTGACGCCGAGGTATCCGAGAGCCGCAAGGGTTTGTCCGTCCCTGTACGAACGGATAGATGCCCTGTTGGAGGCACATGAAAAAGCCGATTGACACCACCAGACTGCGACTGAGGCCACTGACTGACGACGATGCAGAATGGATTTATACCTTGAATCACGATCCGCTCTGGCTGCGCTTTATTGGCAGTCGGGGGGTGGCCACCCGTGACGACGCTCTGACCTACATCGGGCGTATACAGGCGCAGCTTGACGAGTGGGGATATGGATTACTGGCCGTTACCGATAAACACAGCGGACAACCCTACGGCATGTGTGGCCTGATAAAACGGCCGACCATGGAGCCGCCGGATTTGGGGTTCGCCCTGTTAGCGGAGGCGCGAGGAGCAGGGATCGCTAAAGAAGCGGCGGGTGCGGTGCTGGCCTGGGCAACCGAAACTGGTCGATTCGACCGGGTCACAGCATCAGCGCATGCTGAAAACCATCGCTCTATCGCTTTGCTGAAGATGCTGGGTTTTGAGCTGATTGGAAAGATGTTCAGCCGGGATGTACCGGAGCAGCGGTTTTTCTTTTACCGCTGCCCCCGGTAACTTACTCTTTTACGCCGCCCATTTGTCTGGCCGCGTCCGACAGCGGCTTCATACCCCGGGCGATGTCATCGTCGGCCTTACCTGACATGCGTTCGGTGACAGGCGCTGGTTTGCCGAAGTAGAACCCCTGCAGGTAGTCGGCTTCCATTTCCCGTAGTGTTTGTGCCTCAGATTCGGTTTCAATGCCTTCCGCGATAACCCGGCTGCGATTGTCATGTGCAATCTGAATAAGATGCTTGACGATATTCTGTTTATAGGGACTGGTGTCGATGTCCCTGATCAGCTCCATATCAATTTTCACGTAATCAGGGCGCAGTTGTTCCAGCAAATTCAGTCCGGACCAGCCCGAGCCGACATCGTCAAGTGCAATACCAAAGCCGCTGTTTCGGTAGAATGTCAGGATCCCTTTCAGGTGGTTGATGTCTGACGCCCGATGGGTTTCTGTCAGTTCGAATACGATGTCCTGTGGACGCATACCAATTTCAGCAATAGCAGAGGCGGTCGACCGCAGACAATAGGACGGGTCATAAATACTCGACGGGTTGAAATTAATAAATACCTTGCCTTTGAGTCGTCCCCGCGCGGCGTGTTCCACCGCCGAGCGACGGGCAACCAGATCCAGTGAGTAGAGCAGGTCGCTTTGCTCTGCGAGGGGAAACACCAGGTTCGGTGGCATAATATTGTCGCTCTCGTCATACAGACGAAACAGCGCCTCATGCGCAAATATATTCAGATTATCAGCGGTAGAATTTGCATGCACAATGGGCTGGAACCAGCTCTGAAAGGCATCGTTTTCAATGGCTGTGACCAGCCAGCGCGCCTGAAAACGGCGAATCATGGTCTCAGCGGTCGTAATATTACCAATACTCTGAATGTCTGGCTGATCCGGTGTGCTGGTTGTGGTGATCTTGGTTTTGCCAAACTCAGGACCATCAAGACAACCGTTTAGCCGGGTCAGAAACTGACTGATGTCCCTATCCTGAACGGTAATGCGTATCGCATGACTGGACGCCTGATATGCCTCAAGGCCGTATTCACCACACATCACCGCAAGCTTCCCAAAAGCCTCTACAGTGGGAACAAAAATCCAGAAATACGTTGTTTCGAAGAAATAGTCTTCTATCGTTTCACAATCTACACACCACATAACTCTCACCACACGTTAGTACACCGCGTTTTGAATACGCGGTGTACTCCCATGTGGTTCAACTGGCGGACGATCAGAGCGGGGGCAGTACCAGTGCTTTTTTGAGAATTATCGGCTCGACCGGCACGTTCGGAGCATTTAGCAACAGCTGATATTCGGTCTCCACTTCTGACATGGCGTCAACCACGTCCTCGCCCTCGACAATCATACCGAACACCGCGTAGCCCCAGTCTCTGCCGGGATCAAGGTTAGTGTTGTCGTTGACATTGAAAAAGAACTGGCGGTTTGCGGTATGCGGGTCGTTTTGGCGTGCCATCGCAATGGTGTGCAGGCTGTTTTTCATGCCATTTCCCGACTCATTGAAGATATCGCCAAAATCGACTTTTTCATCAAACTCGGGCGTATAACCGCCGCCCTGCACGACAAAACCAGGTACAACGCGGTGAAAAATGGTGTTGTTATAGCTGCCTTTATCGACGTAATTGAGAAAATTATTGGCGGTGATAGGGGCGCGACGGCGATCCAGTTCCACCACGATATCGCCCATGGTGGTTTCAAGCTTCACTCGCGGATAATAATTGTCCGGCTGTATTTGTGAGCCATCGTCTTTTTTCTTGGCCAGTGCACTGGCTGGCGTCATCAGAACTAACAGTAACGTCAGAAGAATAGCACGTAACATCGTTCACTCCGTTATCGTTTGGCTGCCACTAAGATAACGAACTTCCTCTGGCTTGCAAGCAGTTTTACCCCGCCAAACAGGCGCTTGAGTTTCTGATGGTAGTCCAGATGGCGGTTGCCAACCACAACCAGATGTCCCCCTTTTGTGAGCAGCTCGCGGGACTCTTTGAACATTTGCCAGGCGATATGGTCGGTGATGGTATTTTGCTGGTGGAAAGGCGGGTTACACAAAATACGGCTGATGCCGGGGCGCTGGGGCAGGTTAATCAGCGTTTCCAGGCAATTGCTGACATGAAAGTGACACTGAGTGAGTTTCTCCGGCATATTTAACGCGACATTGTCACGGGCACTGGCAAGCGCCATGTATGACTCGTCGACAAAGTGAACCGTACTGCCGGGCGCCTGATGCAGCGCGTTCAGTCCCAATACCCCGTTACCACAGCCAAGATCGACAATGCCGTCCTGATCACCTGCCTGCATGTGTTCAAGCATAAAACGCGCGCCAATATCCAGAGATTGCCGGGAAAACACGTTGGCATGGTTTTGCAGGGTGACCGACTTGCCGTCGGGCAGGCGGCATGACCATGTTGTTGGGTACGGCGACTGATGCGTCGGCGCTTGCTGAGGCACTGCAAAAATCAGACGAGACTTCTTCTTGGCCAGTGACGTGCTGGTTTCACCAATGTATTTTTCGAACAGGGCCAGGACGCCGGAGGTGACGCTTTTTACTTTACCCGCAGCGATGATCCGGGTGTCTGGCGTCATCACCTGCGACAGGGCAATTAATTGTTGTTCGAGCAATGCCAAAGTGCGTGGAATTTTTATCATCACCAGAGCAGGAGCGGCCGGCAACGGCGCCAGACTGTCCATGGCAATAACCGGCGCTGACACCTTAAAGCCATCATCAGCAGACGCAATGGCATTGTGCGCCAGGTTGGCGGCAAGTGAGCGATGGGCGATATGTGAGTCGGATATCCAATACGGTTTTTTTTCTGCGAACCAGGTACCCAGCACGCCAAAATCATCGTTGAAAATGATACACTGACCGCCATCGACGGACAGCGTGTCAACGTGTTCTATGAGCAGTTCGTCGGCGCTGTCCCAGGCCTGCAGGCTTTTATGCTGCTGCGCTTCAGGGTAACGGACCAGAGTGAGCTGTTTTGACAGAAATGAAAAACGTGTATTCATGAGTACCGACAAAGGTGTAAGCGTGTATGCAGTTATCAATGTTTGACCAGGTGGCAGACCACGGTTTGCAAAAAACGCAGTTACCATTACCCGATGCCGAAGTCTGGTATTATCCGCGTTGGCTTGCGGCAGAGCAAGCGACTTCCTTTAAGGCCGATTTGATAGCGACGTTGCCATGGCGGCAGGATGATATCACGCTGTTTGGTAAAACCATGAAGATACCGCGTCTGCAGTCGTGGCACGGTGATCCTGACTGTGTGTATGCGTATTCCGGTATGCAGCTTACCCCGGCGGCCTGGACCGCATCGTTGTCGGCGCTCAGGGTGCGCTGTGAAGAGGCCACCGGGCGCCGGTTTAACAGTGTTCTGGCAAACTGGTATCGGGACGGGCAGGACAGCATGAGCCTGCATGCCGATGACGAACCTGAGCTGGGCATACGACCTGTGATTGCCTCAGTCACGCTGGGTGAGGAAAGGCCGTTTATCTTTCGTCATAAAAAGACCAAAGCGCGTTTCACGCTGCGGCTTGCACATGGCAGCCTGTTGGTTATGGCCGGTGACACGCAAACAAATTATCTGCACGGGATGGCGAAAACACGCAAACCTGTTGCCGACCGGATTAATCTGACATTCCGCTATTTACTTCGCTGAGGGCTGGCACATGAATGATGTTAAAGCATTTATTGAATCACAACTGACCGGGGAGCTGGCTCCGGTGTATCTGCTGGTGGAAGACGAGAGTCATATGCACAATGTGGCACCCGGCGCGCAGTCACATTTTAAAGTGACTGTGGTCTCCGCTGCATTTGAAGGACAACGCCTGATAGCCCGGCATCGCCAGGTTAACGGCCTGT
This sequence comes from Alteromonas nitratireducens, assembly GCF_040812025.1. Lineage (NCBI taxonomy): Bacteria > Pseudomonadati > Pseudomonadota > Gammaproteobacteria > Alteromonadales > Alteromonadaceae > Alteromonas > Alteromonas nitratireducens. Next base: position 52,677 of record NZ_JBFNPK010000009.1, on the reverse strand, counting down.
TGAGTGAGGCGCTCGCCGGTCCGGTGCATGCGCTGGCATTGCATACTTTCACGCCGGACGAGTGGCAGGCACGAGGTGGAGAAGTCAGTGCCTCGCCAGCGTGCCTGGGCGGCAGTAAATTTGATAATAAGCCGTAATGTCATACCGCAGTGACAGCGCACGGTTATCTGCACTGCTTCGTGCAGATCCCTTTCGGATGCGCTGTCTGCGCGCGGTCCGGGCGCTTAAGCTGAATGATGCATTTATCGCTGCTGGTTTCGTCAGAAACGCCATCTGGGATGCCTGTCATGGCTATGATGAGCCCACCCCGCTGAACGACATTGATGTCGTGTATTTTGACCGGCGTGACTGCTCAGAAGCGCGCGATGCCGCGCTCACCGAACAGTTACAGTCGCAGGTGCCGGACGTGGTATGGGAAGTGAAAAATCAGGCGAGAATGCACGCTAAGCACAATCACTCACCCTATACCAACACGACTGAAGCGCTTCGCCACTGGGTAGAAATACCCACCTGTGTTGGTGTACGGCTGGAGGAGGATGACAGTCTGACAGTGACCGCGCCATTCGGCCTTGCGCATAATTTCTCGCTTAATGTCGCAATTAATCCGGATTTCCCCCGGCCATACGTCTTTCGCCAGCGCATTGCCAGTAAACAGTGGCTGCTGCGCTGGCCGCGTCTGAGAGTCTGTGACTAGAACTGGTATATCAGCGCGACAAAGCCGTTTACGACAGTGTCATTATCCACAATAGGACTGTCTTTAATGTCATCGGCAAGTGCAGTCAGTCCGGCATTAGCCAGAACCATCCAACGGTCACCGAAACGATAGAAGCCGTTTAATGTCAGGCCGGCCTGGGTCTGTGAACCGACCGACCAGGCACTGAACGCAGAGCGTGCCGCTTCGGTGTCAGATACCCCGAAATAATAGTCTGCGTAGCGGGCACTCAGGTATTCCGCCTGCACGCCCCCCTGTATTTGCCATTGTCCGCGCGGTCCGGTGAGCAGGGGACGCTGCCACTGCAGCGTGAGGCGCTGACCGTCGTGTTGGCCGATGGCCTGGGTATGCAAACCAGCGCTGAGCATACCGCCAAACAACGGGTGACGCAGGTTCACACCGGCCATCAGACTGTTCCGGCGATCGCGTATACCCGCTAGGACCGGATCGTTATCGACATCCAGCTCGTTGGGAGCCAGCGAGAGGTTGAGGCTGAGTGCGGGGCCGCGACCGCGGCTGGAGCCCAGCAGGAAATAATCCAGGCTTGGGCCCTGCCAGACCAGCCGTTCACCACGGTAGGCAACAAAAGGAAATACTGATGGCGAATCGCTGCCCGCAATATAGGGTGCCGACTGGGAGAGAGCCAGAATGCCTGCAGACCAGGGAGAACCAGAGCTGGGGCGTGTCTGGGCGGACGCCGTAAAACACAGCAGAAAACTCATACTTAGAATAACAATGCGCATTAACGTAAGCCTGACTAAACTGAACAAATGAGGTATACGATACGGTAAATTACTGACGCGACAGATGAAAGGTTTGTCATGGTGTTTGCTTAATTGTAACCAGGTGTGTCGTCATGACGGTGACGTTTGACAGCGGGAATGGTCTCTGGCTATATGGCAGCCTACTCAATCGTCAGACGTGGTATTGATGACACGCCGAACTGACCGGGGCATGGAAGTGAAATGACAGCACACAAAGGAAAGCGCGCTGGCCGTCACCTGACAGGGTATCTGCTTGCCGTACTGCTTGGTTGCTTCACACCGTCATTACTGGCCGAGCAGGTGCTGCGCAGCTCGGTATCGCCAGAGTTTGTTGATGGCCTGCATGCCAAATACCTCCGCTACATTGCGCAGCAGCTGAAACTGCCTTTAGATATCTATCCGATGCCATTTGCCCGGCGCATTGATGCGCTTAAAGAAGGGCAGATTGATTTGATGGTCGGACTTAAGCGTGCTTATCCCGAACAGGGCTTTGTCTACATAGAGCCAGGTTATGAGACCCTGCGTAACGCCTACTTTGTGCGTGCAAATGAAAAGCACCGGATACAAAGTCGCAGTGACCTCGCAGGACTGGCGATTGGTGTGACTATCGATAACCCGGCCTCACTGATGGAAGTCGGAAGTGCCTACCGGCAGGTGGTCAGCGTCACCAGTCTGGAACAAAAGATTCAGTTGCTGCATATGGGACGCATTGATATTTTTGCCCATTTTCAGAGCAGTTCTGAAATGAAAATTGATGAGCTGGGACTGACAGGGGATATCGTGCCTGCAGATTTTCAGCCAGGTGCCGTGCGTCAGTATTTCGTGGCGCTGAGTACGGTCTCACCCTTATATCAACAGCGTGATGCGATTACCGCCATCATTGCCAGAGCAGTAGAGAACGGTGACTTTGCCCGTATCCGCCTTAAACATGAATCGGTACTGATGGCTTCTCAGTAACCTCTGACCACTTTCAGAAACCAGCCGACAAACACCGAGATCAGTAAACCAAAAAACGATACCGACATGGTAATCACGTGTAACCGACCAGAGAAATCAGCGTGTTCGCCGGTCCTTTCGCTGATTAATACCCCCGAGGCCTGAAAAATAAACAGTGCGGCGACCGATAACAGTATGATGACGGCCGTTGACATCAGGGTTGCCCGCCAGAAGGCTTTCGGGGCAGACCAGTGAATGATGCCAGCAACAAAGACTGACAGCGTAGTGAGCAGATAAGGAACCACAGATGCGCCTCGCAGAATCAGAAAAAACGACCATGGCGGCATTATCTCTGTTAATGGCTGCGAAAGAAACCGTGGTCGGTGATTGCCAGTCTTTGTAAACGGAACTGGCCTGCCTGAACAACAACAGAATGCGTCGTTTAACAATCTGTTAAAAGAAATTCATCCTGCTTGGTGATAGAATCGCCGACCAATTTTTAATCGCCAATAAATGGAAGAGCATGTTTGACATCATCACCAATAAAGACAGCAACGTGAAAAACGACGTGTTGTCGGGCATTACCGTTGCCCTTGCACTGGTGCCGGAGGCCGTCGCGTTTGCCTTCGTGGCCGGTGTAGAACCTATGATTGGCCTGTATGCCGCCTTTTTTATGGGGCTCATTACCTCAGCTATCGGCGGTCGGCCGGGTATGATTTCCGGCGCGACAGGCGCAATGGCTGTCGTTATGGTCAGCCTGGTTGCCCAGCACGGGGTGCAGTATCTGTTTGCTGCCGTGATTGTTGCCGGATTGCTGCAAATACTCTGTGGCGTATTCCGGCTGGGTAAATTCATCCGGCTGGTGCCATATCCGGTCATGCTGGGATTTGTAAACGGTCTGGCCATTGTCATATTCCTTGCGCAGCTGGGGCAGTTTAAAGTGATCAACGCGGCAGGCGAGCTGACCTGGATGCAAGGCAGCATGCTCTACTGGATGCTGGGGCTGGTGGCGCTGACCATGGCCATCATCTACCTGCTGCCTAAGCTGACCAAAGCGGTACCGGCGTCACTGGTTGCGATTGTTGCGGTAACCATGCTGGTACATGGTCTGGATCTTGAAGCCCGGACCGTGATTGATTTCGTCCGCGACCTGTTGCCGGCTGAACAGCGTGACAGCGCAACGCTGGCCGGGGAACTGCCATCATTCGCCGTACCCATGGTACCGTTTACCTGGGAAACTTTGATGATTGTGCTGCCTACATCGGTCATTTTGTGTCTGGTTGGTCTGATTGAGTCATTGCTGACACTGACCCTGATTGATGAAATGACCGATACCCGTGGTCGTGGAAACAAAGAGTGTGTCGGCCAGGGCGTCGCCAATACGGTCAATGGCTTCTTCGGTGGTATGGGCGGCTGTGCCATGATTGGGCAGAGTATGATCAACATTAACTCCGGAGGCCGGGGCCGTCTGTCAGGCATTACTGCGGCGCTGGTACTGCTTGGATTTATTTTGTTTGCTGCCCCACTGATTGAAATGATTCCGCTTGCAGCGCTGGTTGGCGTGATGTTTGTGGTCGTCATTGCCACATTCGAGTGGGCGTCTTTCAGAATTATCCGCGGCGTCAACAAAGAAGACGCGTTTGTGCTGTTTCTGGTCACCGCGGTGACGGTTATTGCCGACCTGGCCATTGCGGTTGTGGTTGGGGTGATTGTGTCTGCGCTGGTGTTTGCCTGGAAACACGCGCGACATATCGAGGCGAAGACCCACATTGATGATGACGGCTGGAAAGTGTATCAGCTGGAAGGGCCGTTATTCTTTGGTTCGGTGTCGCATTTTAAGGATCTGTTTGATGTTGCCAATGATCCTGACGATGTGGTGATCGACTTTAATGAATCGCGTATCTGGGATTCTTCCGGTGTGGATGCCCTCGACAGCCTGGCTGACAAGTATGAGCAAAATGGTAAGAAGCTGCATATCCGTCATATCAGTCAGGAGTGTCGCAGCCTGCTGCGTAAAGCTGATAAATACGTTGAGATTAACGTTAACGAAGATCCGCGCTACCGCATTGCAACGGACGAGCTTGGCTAATGCGTTAAGCCATAAAAAAACCGGCATCTGCCGGTTTTTTTATGCGTGTCTGTCAGACTTACTGGGTAGACAGCCAGACAATCAGGTCAGCAATATCATCCATGGTCATGTCTGAGGTAAATTGTGCCTGATAGCGACCATTCACAATAAAGTTTGGCACGCCGGACACATAAGCACGGTAATCATCAAGCTTGGCCTGGTTTTTCTTGAACATGCTGTTGACACCAAAGCTGGACGCCAGTTTGTCGAATTCGGCAGGTTCAACACCGTTGATGATAAAGATGTTACGCAGGTCTTTCATACTGGTGATAGACGCGCGCTGCTTATGAATGTAGTTGAAAATGGCGGCGTTCAGCTTGTCTTCCTGTTTGAGCGCACGCGCAATCATCATTGCGCGGGTCGCATCCTGTTGAACGGCATCGCCGCCACCGACACGCATAAAGTCAACATGCACCTTTTCAAACTTGGTCTTGTCGTCCATTTTTTGTTTGATCTGCGCAACGATGGACTCGAAGTTATAGCAGTGGGGGCACCAGAAAGAGAAAAACTCAGTGATAACCGGCTTGTCAGTAGCGGGTTCATCCAGCACCGTATAGTGCTTACCCTCTTCCCAGCGGGCGTTCTTGTCCTGTGCACAGGCCTGAAGAGGCAGAAGCAGCGCCAGTACCATCAATACAGCAAACTTTTTCATTGACATGAGTTCCTTTGATAACCAAAACGTTTAACCGCTCTGAGCGTACCACAGAGCCTGAGACCTCACCAGTCTGTGAGATAAACGCGCGAATTTTTGCAGTAAACGGGAACCGGACCACGCACAGCCGGGATCAATGTAGCCGATGCGCAGCCCGGTGAAACGGTATCAGTGGGTATAGTGCACGGTCAGCATGACCCGACGTTGTTCGCCCTGAAAACCCACGATGTCCTCAAACCCGGCGTCGAGCGCATTGTCTATGCGCAGTGACGACTGCCACTGTGGCATAAACTGGTAACGCAGCGCGACGGACATCAGGGTATACGGACGCAGTCCGGTACGCACACTGGCGGCCGGGTAGGGAGGGTAAAAGACATCCTCACGACTGCCGGTGTAGCTGAGTTTGGTGTACAGACTGACTGAGTCGGTGCCAAGATCGGAGGTAACACTGAGCGAGCCCTGGTGGCGCGCGCGACGAAGCTCAGTCAGCGCCGTACCAGCGTCTTCCTGGGTTGCATCCAGATACGTGTAGGCGGCCTGCCATGTGGCGATAGCACTGTCATAGCGAAACGTCACTTCAGCGCCGCGCCGCTGACTTGTTGAGCCGGCGTTCTGCGCGGTGGCACTGCCTGCTTCCGGCAGGTACACATAGCCAAGAATTTCATCATTCAGGCGGGTATCAAAAACACTCAGTGTCATACCTGTCGCACCGATATCGGCGCGCAGACCCGCTTCCCATTCAGTACTGGTTTCTGGCATCAGTGATGGGTTGCCAATAAATGAGCCCGGGAAGTAACCAAAGCGTTCGGTGAAGGTCGGCGTTTTTACTGCCCGCCCATGACTGACAAACGCAGCAACCCCGGGGGATGCCTGCCAGGTAATGCCAGCCCGGTAGCTGACGGCGTCATCGTACTGCGAATTATTGTCCAGGCGGGCGCTGGTGTGAACGAACCAGTTGTCCACGGGCTCACCCGCGAGCTCTGCAAATCCACTGGTTGTGGTGTCATGCTGAGACTGATTTGGGTCGCCGTAGATAACCGGTCCGCGCTGGTCAAAGAAGCGCTGCAAATAGTCCAGTCCCAGCGCAGCCTGCCAGCGCGCCGACTGGTATTGGCTCTGCCAGGTAAGCTGATGGCGCTGCCCGGTTGTGCCGCCGGTAGCCATGCTATCCTGACGGTTATCGTTCTCATCGCGGCGAAACTGGGCGCTGACCAGGGTGCTGAAGGCCGAGTTCTCGGGCGCGTAGCGCCAGCCCAGATAAGCAGAGACCTGAAGACCGTCGGTCTGGTTGTCGGCATCGGTCGGCAGTCCGGTCGTCATCACATCGATAGCGTCATACTCATTGCGGTAATCGGTGAGCCGTACACGGGCGTCGAGCTGTTGTGAGCCGGAAAGGTGATAGTTAAGTGAAGTTCCGGCAGTGACATTGCGATAGCCATCGGCTTCGGTGCCGGTTCTGGCAACATTATCACCGCGGGTATCAAACGCATTAGCATAAACCGTATAGCCCAGTTTACCTGTGGTCCCGCGTACGGATGCTGACAGCGTCTGAGTATCGCGGTTGCCCGCCCCCGCAGAGAGGCTGACGTCGGTATCCCGTTCGCCCGCGGCGCGTGTTGTAATACTCAGTACGCCGCCAATACCGCCACTGCCCCACAGGGCACTCTGAGCGCCCCGCAGTAATTCAATACGTTCAATCCCCGCGGTGGTCAGATGGGCAAGGTCGAACAGACTGCCCTGACCGATATCATTGGCAATGACGCCATCGATCAATACCAGCAGATGGTTACTTTCGCTTCCGCGCAAACGGATCTCAGTCAGCGAGCCGGGGCTGCCTGACTGGGCAATACTGACACCGGGTAAACCGCGCAGCAGATCGGTTACCTGGAGTGCGCCCGATGCAGCAATTTCATCGCGGGTAAGTACGCTGCGTGACAGTGACAGCTGGCTGGCCGGCAGTGCCATGCGGGAGCCGGATACCGTAATATGCTCAATGTCATCGCTGTCGCTCACCGCTGACGCGGCTGAAGAAAGAAAAAAAGTACAGGCGGCAACAGCCTTCGCCGTTACCGTAAGGTTGGTTTTCAGGTTCATTTATTTATCTCGTTGCGTACTCCACCCGAGTACGTGACGTAAGAAAACATAGCCCGAGGGCTATGCGCGACTGCAGGCCGGTATCCGGGCTTACGAACGCAATAAAATGCGCTATTTTCACCTTCCCGGACCGACCGGCCCAGTGGTTGTCATTGACCTGAAAATAGTAGCGTGTTGCTCAACACCGCTATCGCTTACCGTTGCGGGGGCAGCGTCAGCTTTGCACTGACTTCCCGTTTACCTCACCAAAGGTGAGCACCTGACGCACGGAGTATAACCAAAGCGCACCCTGAACACTATCGAGGATGCGATATTTGTGGTTATAAGATATTGAGAAAATGGCATTTTTAGCAGTTGCCGGGATTTCCCTGACTGAGCGTTAATGTGGGTTCGTCGAGCGCTGACAGCTGCTCTTTCAGGGCCAGTATCTGGTTTTCCCAGTACTTATTTTCGGCAAACCAGGGAAATGCGCGGGGAAATGCCGGATCTTCCCAGCGGCGTGACAGCCAGGCCATATAGTGCACCATTCGCATGGCCCGCAGCGGTTCAATCAGTGCCAGCTCGCGCTGATCAAATGGCTGAAACTCTTCATAGGCTTCAATCAGCGTGTCCATCTGCAGTTGTTGCTGATAGCGGTCACCGCTCAGCATCATCCACAGATCCTGGACAGCGGGGCCCATCCGGCAGTCATCAAGGTCGACAAACGTAGGGCCGTCCCGCCAGAGTATATTCCCAGGATGGCAATCGCCGTGCAGCCGCAGCGGCGTGTACGACGTCATACTCTCGCGGGTTACTTCAATCACCGGTGTGAGAATGGCAAAAAAGGCGGTCTTAAGTTCCTGTGGCAACAGGGTACTCCCGTGCAGAGTGGCTTCTGAGTTATCGAGAAACTCCTCGGTACTCATGTTAGGGCGGTAAGTAAACGGCTTGCTCTGACCAACACGGTGTATGCGGCCGATAAACCGCCCCATCCATTCAAGCTGATCCAGATTGTCATTCTCAAACTGTCGGCCACCGACGGACGGAAACACAGCAAGACGGTAGCCACCGGCATGATGCAGCGTTCGCCCGCCCAGCTGTAGCGGTGCCACCACCGGAATGTCGTTGCTGGCCAGCTCTTGTGCGAAGCTGTGCTCTTCCTCAATCTGTTCGTCGGTCCAGCGCTGTGGACGGTAAAACTTCACCACCAGCCGACGCCCGGTGTCGTCCTGAAACTGGTACACCCGGTTTTCGTAACTGTTAAGTGCCAGCAGCCCGCTCTGTGGCCAGATATCAATCTGCTCAAGCGCATCAAGAATGACGTCCGGGCTTAACCCGGAAAAGGCGAAATCAGTCATACGTTACCGATAAAGAAACTTACTGGGTTCACGGACTTCAATCACCTCATCACCGGTATTGTCGGCTTTCACATGGAAGGTGATGTCGGTCACCGGCGCATTCAGGTTGTACGGATCCGTAGCGACAGAAACGGGCATGCTGAAGACTTCGCCGGCACCTACCTGAATCTGTTGTTTACCGATAAAACGGTACTCGGGCAGCCCTTCAACCGTAACGGTGTAGGCATGGTCCTGCTGTGATTTGTTGAGCACTTTGAGCGTGTACACATTTTCAATCAGGCCGTCATTGGTTTCACGATAAAGCGAATTACGGTCGCGAATAATATCCACTTCCAGCGGCACACGGAGCAGAATATTGGCGACCAGCAAACCGCTCATCACCAGCAGCACAATCAGATAACCGACCAGCTTGGGCCGCACAATATGGGTTTTTCCGCCAGACAGCTCTTCTTCCGAGGTAAAGCTGATAAGGCCCTTGGGATAGCCCATTTTTTCCATCACGCCATTACAGGCATCGACACAGGCGCCACAGTTAATGCATTCATACTGCAGACCGTTGCGGATATCGATGCCGGTCGGGCAGACCTGTACGCACAGGTTACAGTCAATACAGTCACCCAGTCCCTTTTCCTGAACCTGTTCGTGGGTCATTTTCCGCGGGCGCGGGCCTCGCTGTTCTCCACGGTTGGCATCATAGGCCACGGTAAAGGTGTCCTTGTCAAACATGGCTGACTGGAAACGGGCATACGGACACATGTGGGTACACATAATTTCACGCATGTAGCCGGCATTGCCGTAGGTACAGGCGGCAAAGAAAATGACCCAGAAGCTGGTCCAGAAGCCGGCCTGAAATGTGAAGAAACTGCTGTACAGTTCGGTGACCGGGACAAAATAACCAACAAAGGTGAGAGAGGTGAGTAATGAAACCAGCACCCAGGCCGTTTGTTTTGCGGTCTTACGCATGAACTTATCGGCGTCCATTGGGCGCGCGTCCAGCTTCATGCGTTTATTACGGGGACCCTCAAAGGTTTTCTCAAACCAGGTAAAAATGTAAGTCCAGGTGGTTTGCGGACACATAAAGCCACACCATACCCGCCCGGCAAATGTGGTGACAAAGAACAGCGCGAAGGCGGCCACAATCAGAATATAGGCCAGTAATGTCAGGTCCTGTGGCCATAGCGTCAGTGAAAAAATGGTGAAACGCTGATTAACGATATCCAGCAACACCGCCTGATGACCGTCGTAACGCAGCCAGGGTATAGCGGCAAACATCGCCAGAAAGATAAAACCGAAAATTCGTCGGAAGGTTTCCAGTGGTCCCTCAACCTCACGCACGTAGATACGTCCGCGCGAACCGGAATGGGCAGCATCGTCGGTTTTGGGTTTGTGAATTTTGACGGGCGTCACATCCTTCACTGGGATTTTTTCGTTCATGGTTAGCCTTTTCACTGACTGAAGACGGGAATTAGCGAGGGGAGTATAACAAGGGACGGCGAGGAATGTTTAATTTAGATCAAGCTAATGTAAAGTCTGCCGGACAGTGTTAATCCTCGCTCTGCTCATGCTGAATGACACCAAGCCGGTGGTTAATTTTATCCAGCAGATAGTCAAGGGTCTGTCGCTCGCCAAAGGTCAGTCCTGCCATCACCTGTTCTGCCAGGATAAAGCGGTAGCGGGTCACTTCATCGATTAGGGTTTTGCCCGCCTCGGTTAACTGCACTGGTCTGGAACGCTTATCTTCCTGACAGGACAGCCGGATAAGCAAATCGCGGTCAATCAGCCGGTTTACGCAGGTAGTCAGTGCGCCTGAGGTGATTCGCACTTCCTCGAGCAGCAGGCCTGGTGTAGCAATAAACGGCGCCCCCTGGCGACGTGCACAGGCAAGTACATCATGTTCACTCTGGGTCAGTCTGTGCTGTTTTAGTGCCTGCATGCCCACATCGTCGGTATTGGCGGCAACGCCAATAAATTTGCCGACCAGTACGGCATCGTTGACGGGTAAGTGCGGGTGGATCTGTTGCCACTGCTGTTTCGCTCTCGCCAGCAGTGCCGGTAACTTGTTAAGTCGGTTGATAACGCACCTCGTTGTTGTGCACGCGTTTTTGTCTGATCAGTTCATCATGCTGCAGACAGCTTGGTTATCCTGTTACATACCCGAGAAAGGAAATTGCATGCCCCGAGCAGGAGTGGCAATAATACGCCCCAATGAAAAAGAATGTAAACACAGAATGCTGATAAAACAGGGTGTGTGTGGCGTCTGTGCGCAATGTTGTCGGGATCTTTTCATCCACTTTTTTGCCCCGGTCATGACACGGCATTACCCTGTCATACTCATACCTTTGGATTTAACGGCATAATTATTGGCGCTTACGCTTTGTGGGTCAGGTGGATATACTTTAACCAGTTATTGTGTAGTCTGAATAACGGGCGGGAGCCAAATCATTATGTATCGCTGGCTGATAGTATCCATTGAAGTCGTCTTGTTGGTGACAGTGCTGCGTGCACCGTTCGCCCAATACCTGCTGGGCGATATCCAGGACACGGTATCTGGCTGGATTGAAGAAGTGGCAACGATGCCACAAAAAGCGGAACTGGCAAATTTGCGAAACGCCATGTCAGGGCAGATGCAGGCGATGCGGCCGTTCCAGCGTGATTACCTCAATGATGTCATGCAAAACTCAAGCAGCATCGTGCGGTTCCATTCGATGTATTGTGTCAAAGGTGACAAAAACCCCTTTATCACTGGGGCGTCACTACGCTTTTTCTGTTCCCGGATTGAAGAAACTGAGCTATTAATGCTGTCGTGAGGGGAACGCTGAGGCTATACTGCGGTCAGTTTAACAGGAGTAAACAGGCAGGAGCCGACGCCTTATGTATCGCTGGCTGGTCATTTCTATCGAAGTTATCGTGTTAGTTATGGTACTGCGCTCACCCTTTGCGCAGTATCTGTTAAGTGATATTCAACAGTCGTTATCCGGCTGGATTGAGCAGATTGCTACGCTCCCACAACAGGCAGAACTGGACGCGCTGCGTAACGCCATGTCGGGTCAGATGCAGGCCATGCGCCCCTTCCAGCGCGACTATCTGAATACCATTATGGAAAACCCCGCCAGTATCGAAAGCTTTCATAAGCTGTATTGCGTTAAAGGCGATAAAAATCCCTATATCAGTGGTGCCTCACTGCGCTTCTTTTGCTCCAGAATTGAAGAAACTGAACTGCTCACCATGAAGTAGCCGGTTCAGGGTGAGTTCAGTAAGCTTAGCGTAGTGTAGCGTCTGAAAACTCAGGAGCAGCATGATGAATATGAAATCTGTTTTGTGCCTTGGTACGGCAATAGGTATCGCGCTTTCTCTGCCAGCCACGGCAGCAGAGTTAACGGTAACCTGGCAGGATCCGGACAGCTATCGTGATGTCGATCCGGCTAACCAGAGCCGCGTCGCCTTTCGCAAGCAGGTATTCGGGCAACTCGAAGCGTTTTTCGGGCAGTTGAGTGAGACTTTGCCGGAGACCTATCAGTGGTCGCTGACGGTCACTAATCTGGATCTTGCCGGGCAGGTATGGCCTGCCAGCTTCGTCGGGTTTGGTACCATCGGCTCTGATGTCCGTCTGGTCAGACAGATTGATATTCCCCGAATCGCGTTTCATTACACGCTGAAAGATGGCGACGGTAACCTTGTGAAGGACGCTGATGTGTCGCTTAAAGACATGAATTTCCTGAACAGCCAGGTACGCAGTCAGCGATGGCAGAATCTGGCGTATGAGAAAGCCATGCTCACGACCTGGTTTAATGACGAACTGGGTGAATTCAAAAAGCCGCCTGAGCAAGCGGAAGAATAAAAAAAACGGCGCGAAGTGCGCCGTTTTTTGTTTGGGTTATTTTCCTGTGTTCACGTAGCGAATACACAGTCCCTGGTTTTTAAAGGTGCTGCCGTCATGACGGAACAGTGACTGCCAGCCACCTTTCTTACATTGCGCCTTGTCTTCTGGCACCACATTCAGGTTCAGGCTGATAATGACAGGATCATGATCTGAGCTGCGGAATGCGTCAGGGGCATAAAGCGCATCCTGAGCCGCTTTCTTGAATGATGTGTCGTAGTCCAGGATGTCTGGTTCGTCAGCATTGATATGCCATACATCAGTCCCTGCTACCTGGCCGCTCAGTACGGAGGTCGCCAGGGCATGATCAAGATAACCAATCTGGCCGTCAAACACATACGAATAGGCAAATTCACCACCAAACGCGGCAACCATGTCGGTCATACCGGCATCGGTTAGTGCGGCAATAGGATCTTCTTTGTCATAGCTGTTCAGATCACCAATTACCAGCACGTCCGGGTCGCCGCTGCCAGTCGGATCAGACGCCAGCCATTCAGCCAGTGCTAAGGCCGCATCGGTACGAACGCCGTTACAGTTACCCTGGCCGTCCAGCATATCCGGATCGCCATAGTCTTCGCAGTCGCTGCCTTTTGATTTCAGGTGACCAACTGCCACTGACACAACACCGCCTTCGTTCAATTCACGGAAGGTCTGCAGCAGAACCGGACGGTTCAGATCATCAATAAAGCGACTGTCTACTGTGCCGTCCAGTACAGCAAACTCGCCCCGCAGTGAGACCACAGCAGGCTTGTAAATCAGACCTACCTTGATGGCATCTGTCCCAATCAGACCGGTATCGACAAACGCATAGGTACCAGCACCCATGACATCGTTAAGACCTGTAGTCAGATCCTGCAGCGAGGCACTTTCATTATTTTCAATTTCAATCAGACCTACCACATCGGCGTCGATCTGAGAAATTGCCGCAATGATTTTATCGCGCTGACGGGTAAACTCTTCCGCGTTATCGGCACCACGACATCCGCCGTCGGTCGGGCCACAAATGTTGCCGTTTTCATCCAGCGTCGTGAAGTAGTTCAGCACGTTGAATGAGGCGACACGCAGACGGCTGTCAGCAACCACTGGCACCGCTGGACGCGGGTTAGTTTCAAAGTATTGTGCGCCCTGGGTTGGCTGGATGCGGTGTGAACCATACGCATCGTGCATGACACCTGTCACAAACTGTACGGTATCGCCGCCACGGAAACGGTTTTCCAGGGTAAATTCTTCACCATTAGGGTGAATAGCCGGATCCGGGTTTTGTGCGGTCCGGCCGTCATCAATAAGAATCTTCGCCTGCTGGTTTGCCATCACACGGGTCTCATAAGCTGACGACCCCGGCAGTTCTGCGGCCGTAGGCGTAATAAGACGCGGCTCTTCGCTAAGCGGCAGCGACAATACCATTTCACCAAAGCGATCAAAGTTAAAATACTCGCTAATCAACAGTGGCTGAGGCAGAACAACACGCATACCTTCAACAGCTTCCAGGACGGCGTCGTCAGACACCGGCAGGGTTACTGCAACAGGCTCTGGCAGTTCGGCACCACGCTCAACGATAGCCACTTCAGCGGCGCTGACCTGCGTCATACCACCAAATTCAGAGACGGTACCCGACACCTGAACAATGTCGCCAGGCGCCACATCGACATCAGGGTTTGAACCGTCAAAAACGAAGATACCTTCCGACGTGGCAGGGTCGCTGTCAGGTGTCAGTGACTGAACAAAGAATCCACGCAGATCACCATTGTCCTCGCTGTCATTGCGCTGGAAATCACCAACAACAATACCTTCAATAGTGACGCTGTCACCGTACATAGGTGTGCTGTCGCCATTTCCCTGAATAGCACTGATTTCAGTCAGTACCGGACCCGGGTTGTCAGTGTCTTCAAAGCCGCTGATGATTTTCAGGTTTTGCAGAGCAACAGCTTCGCCGCCGCCATTGGCTTCAGCAGTAAGCGTAACCGTCAGTTCACTGCCGGTACCGTCAATAGCTGCACGCAGGGTAGTGAGTACGTTAGTCAGCAGGGTGCCGTTGGCACTCATTGGATCATTCAGTGTTTTTACTGCACCACCCGCAAGCGTGTAGTCGTAGCTGCCGCTTTCATCAACTGAACTGCTGATCAGAACCTGCTCGCTGCCGCCATCGATAGAAACAGAAAGCTGAAATTTATCAGAGGCCTCAAAATCGCCCATGGCACCGATATCGACGGACAGACCAAGCTCGGTTTGACCGGCAATGGCAAATGTCCAGCTCGCGCTGACCGGGCCGCTGTTATCGCCGTTTTCGGTATCAACAAAACCGAAAAACTCGTTAAGGTTGTTGTCGTCAATCACACCCTGCGTGTCGCGGGTGAAGGTGAACAGGCTGTCGTCCAGGATATCAAACGGAATGGTTGCAGATACATTGCGCTGGTATTTCTGGAAACCATCTCCTGCAGAGGAGAAGGCGTTGGTATAGGGGTTGCTGTAACTAAGCAGGTTAGAGCTGCTGCTATCGACCATGTCACCGGCAATCACCATTTCTTCTGCACTGACTGCAGTGGCGGCAAGTCCTAACGCTGCCGCAGTGACCGCTGTTGCCAGGCGGCTTCTTCTTATGAACATTATTGTATTCCTGTGTGGTTTTATTCTGTCCTTAGGGACGGTTGATTTTTGCACAGCGAGACTAATCGCGCATTACTACAGGCGTGTGACATGGTCTTCCGGATGCGTGCTTTTTTGTAAGAAAATGTTACTGGTCGTAATATTTTGTTTGTTGGTCGTGACGGCCGTCGTCGTTTAGCTTACGGTTTTTATTAAAAAGTAATTAAAAAATAAGGTGTTAGGTAATATGCCTTGCAAAAAGAGATACGCAGGGGCAACAGGCTGGGCAGGGGATATCGGGCGCATGTTACGCGGGCGCGACCACGCCTTTTTCGACACCTGAAACGCGCAATATTGCCGTACTGACTCGATGTTGACGACGCAAAGGTCAGGGCGGTTTGTTTTTTGTACAGCGGTAAAGGCGGGGTGGAGCTGAAAATAAAAACCCGCCGTCAGAGTGCGGCGGGCTTTAGCAGCGCAGAGACAGGGTCAGACGTAATCAAACTCGCTGCCTGACACGTCAAGCACACAGTCAGTACCTGCCAGATACGCCTCTTTGTGCGCCACGGCGCGCGGCAGAATGCGTGCATGGTAAAAGTCGCACACTTTACGCTTTGCACTGGCAAGCGTGGCATTGTCACCCGCAGCCGCCTTGTCTGCCATACTGTGCCACAGCACGCCTAACAGAACGTACGCGGTGTAGGCGAGGTAGTCACAGGCCGCAGATGCCGCATCGGCAGGCGACATGGCCAGACAGTCGCGCGAATCCGCATACCAGTCTTCCAGCAGCATTTTCGCGCGGGCTTTGTCCTCGTCATTGTTGATGTCTTCAATGAGTGCGTCAAAGGCATCAAAGGTGGCTTTCAGCATGTGTCCGCCATCACGGGTCAGCTTACGTCCAATCAGGTCAAGCGCCTGAATACCGTTGGTCCCCTCGTAAAGCTGAGCAATACGGGTGTCGCGCATCAACTGCTCCATACCCCATTCACGGATATACCCGTGGCCACCAAAAATCTGAATGCCCAGACTGGTGACTTCCAGTCCCATGTCGGTCATAAAGGCTTTGCAGACCGGCGTCAGGAATTGCAGTACCTGTTCTGCGTGGACCTTGGCGTCTTCATCGCCGAGTTTTTCAATGTCCATGTACTTTGCGTACAGCAATGACAGAGCACGACAGCCTTCAGTCAGCGCTTTCTGGGTAAGCAGCATGCGGGCCACATCGGGCTGAAAGACAATCGCATCGGCTTTTTCATCCGGTTGCTGAACCCCCTGTGGTGCGCGTGACTGCAGACGTTCACGCGCGTAGGTCAGCGCGCCCTGGAACGAGGCTTCTGCTGCGCCAAGTCCTTGCAGACCAACCTGAAAACGGGCATCGTTCATCATGGTGAACATGCAGGCCAGTCCCTGATTTTCCTCACCGACCAGAAAGCCGGTTGCGCCATCGTAATTCATGACACAGGTCGGGCTGGCTTTAATACCCATCTTATGTTCAATACTGCCGACTGACAGTGAGTTGGCTTCGCCAGGCTCGCCGTTTGCGTCGGGCAGGAATTTAGGTACCAGGAACAGGCTGATGCCTTTCACGCCTTTTGGCGCGTCGGGTAAACGGGCCAGCACCATGTGTACAATGTTGCTGCTCCAGTCGTGATCACCACCGGTGATGAAAATCTTGTTACCGGTAATTTTATAGGTGCCATCAGCCTGAGGCTCGGCCTTGGTGGTCAGCAGTGACAGGTCAGTACCGGCATGAGGCTCAGTAAGGTTCATCGTGCCGGTCCATTCGCCACTGATAAGCTTGGCAAGGTAGGTGTCTTTCAGTTCGTCATTGGCATGCTTGGTAACGGCCAATACCGCGCTTTCTGTCAGCATGGTGGTCAGACGCCAGCTCAGGTTGGCACTGTTGAGCATTTCGTGAACCGGGACCGCCATGGTGTAAGGCAGGTCCTGACCGTCATAGTCGGCACTGCCAAGCATCGCGTTCCAGCCATTAGCGACATATTCCTGATAGGCTGCAGCAAATCCGTCTGGTGTGGTGACCTTGCCATTCTCGAGACGGCAGCCCTGCTCATCCCCTTCACGGTTCAGCGGGGCAACCACATCGGTAGCGAATTTTGCACCCTGGGCAATGACTTCACTGGCAAGATCCATATCGAAATCACCAATGCCCAGGTCCTGATAATGTTTGTCCAGCGCCAGCCAGTCCTTCATCAGGAACTGAAAGTCAGCAAGTGGGGCGTGGTACTGAGGCATGTCAGTCTCCTATTTTTCAAACGGTTGTTTGATTTGCATTATATGCCCATCCTCGGCGCAATGTAATCCATTTACTAAAAGTTAATTTAAATCTGACTGGTTGCAACTTCATTGATAAAGAACGCCAGTTCTGTAGCTGGTTATGGCTGACAAAGCCCGTGTTATTTTACGGCAATGGCTGGCATACTGATTTTTCTTTATGCAACGGAACATGATTATGCTGCGCCAGACGCTGATACTGCTGACACTGTTTATGCCGCTCTCTCAGGCAACCTCTCAGACGAACGAGAAATTCGCTCAGGGCAGAACCCTTGATGCCATGCCTGGTGTGCTTTCGTTCAGAGAGCGTGTAACACCCCACAATGAGATAGTCACTGACCGCCTGGACAATCTGCTGCCGGCGTTAATGAGAGACGCTGATCTGGATATGTGGCTGGTGATTAACCGTGAATATGGTGAAGACCGGCTGTTTTACACCCTGGTGCCCCAGCCAACCTTCGCCGCACGGCGGACCACACTGCTGGTGTTTTATAAGCAGCCTGATGGCAGTGTCGAGCGTTTCAGTGTCAGTCGGTATCCGATTGGTGAGCTGTATCCAACGGTCTGGGACGGCGGCAGCGATGATGCACAATGGCAGCGTCTGGCAGACGTGATTGCCGAGCGCGATCCTAAGCGGATTGGGATCAATGTCAGCAAGGAATGGGCTCTGGCTGACGGTCTGAGTGCGGGACTGCATCAGAGATTGCGTGACAGTCTGCCTGAAAAATACCGCGAGCGTCTGGTCAGCGCTGAGAAACTGGCGGTCCGGTGGATGGAAACCCGCACCGAAAAAGAGTTGCAGGTGTATCCACAGATTGTAGCGCTGGCGCGAGCTGTTATTGCAGAAGCCTTTTCCAGTAAGGTCATCACGCCCGGCGCGACCACTACACAGGATATTGCCTGGTACATTCGTGAACGTTTTGAAGCACTGCAGTTACGTCCCTGGTTTCAGCCTTACGTGAATATTCAGCGCCACGGAGATGATACCGCTCAGGACGATGTCTTTATGGGCGAGGACAACAGAACGGTACAGCGGGGCGATGTGCTGCATACCGATGTGGGTATTTGTTACCTGAACCTGTGCACTGATACCCAGGAGATGGGGTATGTCCTCAGGCTGGGTGAGCCGGATGTGCCTGACGGTCTCAAAGTGGCGCTGGCGAAGGGAAACCAGTGGCAGGATATACTGACCACTGAATTTGTCACCGGACGTTCGGGTAATGCTATTCTTGCCGCCACTCAGCGTGCCGCAGAAAATGCGGGGCTGCTAAGCAGTACCTATACGCATCCGCTTGGCTTTGTAGGTCATGCCGCCGGGCCGACCATTGGAATGTGGGACAATCAGGGGCCCACACCGGTCGAAGGTGACTGGGTGCTGTATCCCAACACAGCGTATGCCATTGAAGGCAATATCAAAACGACAGTACCTGAATGGGATGGCCAGTGGGTGCAGATAAAGCTGGAGCAGAGTGCGGTGTTTGACGGTAACACGGTATGGTATCTGGCGGGACGTCAGACGCAGTGGCATCTGGTAAACTAGCCGCGCTATCAGGTTCAGGGCAAAGAGCCTGACGTGTCATTATTAATCAGGAGCAAATAATATGGGTCAGACCTCTCGTGTATGTATTGTGACCGGCGGAAGTAACGGGATCGGACTGGCGGTCTGTGAACGCTTTGCGAGTGAAGGGTATCAGGTGATTAATCTGGACCTGAGCGATTTTGCCAGGCCGGTCAGCGGCGCTCGCTGGCATGCCTGTGATGTCAGTAATGTCGCTGCAGTTGAGGCCGTCATTGCCGGCTGCTTGCAGGAGTGGGGGCGTGTTGATGCGTTGATATGCAACGCCGGTATACATCTTTCTGCAACCCTGGAAGAGACCACCGAAGCCATGCTGGATAAGGTGTTTGCAATTAATGTTAAAGGGGCGTACGCAGCTATTCGCGCGGTGCTGCCGGCCATGAAAGCAAGCCAGGCGGGGGCGATCATTGTGATGGGATCGGATCAGTCGTTTGTCGGAAAACGCAACTCATTCGCCTACGGCCTGACCAAGGCGGCGCTGGCATCAGTTGCGCGCACTACGGCACTGGATTATGCCGCCTATAACATCCGCGTAAACGCGGTATGTCCGGGCACCATAGAAACACCGTTGTTTCATAACGCCATTGATAACTACGTTGCGAAAAGTGGTGAAGATAAGGCGGCGGTTGTTGCGCAAGAGGCTGCTGAGCAACCCTTGGGTATGCTGGGACAACCGGAAGATGTGGCTGAACTGACCTTCTTTCTGGCCAGTGACCGGGCGAAGTTTATTACTGGCAGCCTGCATGCGGTAGATGGCGGTTATACCGCACAATAATCATGCGTGTTGTCGACCCCCACCTGCATTTCTTTTTCCCCTCCGAGGGACGCTATGACTGGCTGAGGCCAGAAAACCCACCGTTCTGGCCGGATAAGCCAGCGATTGCCGCGGAAACGACCGAACGTGACCTGCCCCGCCATGGTCCGGTTACCGTGGCGGGATTCGTGCACATTGAAGCTGGCTTTGATAACGACGCGCCGTGGCGGGAGATTCACCGGCTGCAGGCTCACTGCCGCCTGCCATTTAGAAGCATTGCGGGTGTATCGTTAACCTCCGCACGATTTTTTCAGCAACTGGATGCGGTGGCGGCGCTGTTATCGGTGGTTGGGGTGCGTGATATCCTTGATGGTCAGGCGACGGCGCTTCTGATCCAGCCGGCGGTCAGGTATCGTCTGGGTCAACTGGCCGCCAGAAACCTGATGTTTGAGGCCCAGCTGTCATTGTCAGACAGCGTCGCTGTAAAAAAGCTTTGCGACCTGCTTACGCGTTATCCCACCCTGAAAATTACCCTCAACCATGCCGGCATGCCGGATGAAACTGAAGCGGGATTTCGGCGCTGGCAACAAAGCCTTCGCCTGCTTGCGGCCTTTCCCACCGTAGCGATTAAAATTTCCGGTCTGGAAATGCAGCATCGCCGGTGGTCGACAGCACACCTGAAAAGGATAATCGAGCCGGTGCTGGCGACATTTGACGATACCCGTATCATGTTTGCCAGTAACGCTCCCCTTTGCCGCTGGCGTGGCTCGTACACGTCATTGTGGCAAACCTTCGCCAGCATGGACACCGGTGATAAGGCTGACGCGCTGTTGTGTCATAATGCGGCAGCCTGGTATAACATTCCGGTGTTATCTGGCTAGGCGCCGTTGACGCCACGTCAGGCGTATGGCCAGAGTATGTTATAAGGACAGGAAATAAACAGGACGTTTTATGAGGCCGATTACCGCGCTGAGTGTCATAGTGAGTGCCCTTCTGCCATTTGCCGCAGTGGCCGCCCAGGACGTAACGCTGCCGTGTGACAAGAACACTGAGCAAACGCTGAACAGCACAGCGCCGGACGAGGTTGTGCGCATCAGCGCGTTTACCCCGGCCAGACCAATTGAAAAAGTGACGCCATCCTACCCCAAACATGTCGCCAAGCTGGGCGGAGAAGGGTGGGTGAAAATGAGCTATGTGATAGATACCGAGGGCAACGTGGTTGACCCGGTGATTGATGATTTCGCCGGCAGCCAAAAGTTTAAGCGAAAGGCGCTAAATGCACTGAAACAGTGGAAGTTTGCGCCTGCAATGAAGGATGGCAAGCCGACACAGCAATGCCATCAGTCGGTACAGTTTGATTTTGTGCTAAACCAGCGAGGCGGTGCACGGCGTTCATTTGTCAGCCAGTACAAAGCGATAGATGTGCTGATCCAGCAGGATGAACTGGAAACCGCACGACACGAGCTCACCGCGTTACATGAGTCAGAAAACCGGAATCGTTATGAAAATGCCTGGCTGTGGAATCTGGATGCAACACTTGCCGCGAAAGAGGGCGATGAGTCACGAGAACTGGCGAGCCTGGTTCGTACCCTGTCCAGTGCGAAAACCCACACCAGAGAGCATGCTACGTTTGACGACGACTACATGGCGTATATTCATCAGCGCCTGTTCGTGCTGAATGTAAAAGCTGGTCAGTATAAGTATGCACTGCGTTCAGCGGATGCGCTGAAAGCCATGGATGGGCAGTCAGCGCGCTATGAAGCGCTGCGCCCCTTCATTGACGAGGTTAATACACTGATTGCCTCAGAGCAGCCAATTGCCGTGCCGGTGACGATAGATGAGTCAGGCAGCCGGTTTCATATTCTGGCGCGACAGGGGTTTGGATTTTCTGATATCCGGGGAAACCTGACTACCGTGGAAGTGCGTTGCGATAGCCACCGGGAGAAATACACGGTGGCGGAAAATGTCACCTGGCTTGTTCCCGAAAGCTGGGGGGAATGCCGGTTATTAATGGAGGGTGACCAGGGCACGGCGTTCCGGCTGATTGAAGTTAATGCCGCTGCGGTCACCAACATCACACAGTTTTCTAGCGGAGCAGACTCTCCTGGGCACTGACGTCATTTTCTGAGAAAAAGTTTAACCCCTTCTGATGCTGCCCTGCGTCTTATTCATGACTCTGGGATATTGTCAGAAGGAGAACACGATGAATACCCTGGCTTATGAAACGCCCGCTAGCGCTGCGAAACCGCTATTTAGCCTCTGTAGTGCTGTCCTCATCACCTTTGGTTTGTTTGCTGTTATGGCAAAGCTGGTTGAAACCGATACGGTGTCAGTTGACGCGGGAACTGTGGCGACGATTGGCCCTGTCACCTTGCAGTTGGAAGAGCAGACAACCCGCATCAAAACACCGGTCAGGCCACGCCCTGAACGCGTAAAAACGCCACCGGTTCAGCGACCGGTACCAACCGAAACCACGCCGAATGATCTGAACAATACGATAGGTTATCAGGGACCGGCGCTGGATCCGCCTGAACTCGATGATCGCGTCACGTTCAGCGCCGGCGATCAGGAGGTGCGGCCAATTGTACGCGTTGACCCCGCGTATCCAGCTGAGGCCGCGCGTGACGGGATAGAAGGGTGGGTCGCTCTGCGTTTTACTATTGACCCTCTGGGCGCCGTGCGCGATATTGAAATCGTGGACGCAGCACCAAAGCGAATTTTCGACCGTGCGGCCCGCAGAGCTCTGGCGAAGTGGAAATATCAGCCGAAAAGGCAGGATGGCCGCGCAATAAGTCAGCCGGGAATGCAGGTCATTTTGGAATTTAGTCTGCAGCAGTAATCGCAGGAGGTGCGATATGGTGAGTGTGGTTCTGTCATTACGACACTGGCTGAATATGCCGGTTGATGATGAAACGCTGATGCAGCGCTATGCGCAAACTGGTGACGCCCGTTTATTGTCGGCGCTTTATGACCGCCGTGCTGATGATTTATATCATTTTTTGCTGGCGTTATGTGGGCACGATATGGCTCAGGATGTCGCGCAGAAAACCTGGCTGAAAGTCATCGAAAAAAGACGGTTGTTCAATGGTTCCGGACGATTCAAAGGCTGGTTGTTTACACTGGGCCGTCACACCCTGCTTGATGATCTTAGAAAACGGTCAGGACATCCATCTTCGCAGGCCGAGGTAAGCGCGGGCTGCGAGTTTTGTGATGTTGATAACCAACTGGCTGAGGCATTTGGCGCTGCACTCAATGCCTTACCGTTTGAACAGCGCGAAGCGTTCTGTCTTCAGCAGGAAGGCTTTGGACTGCAGGAAATTGCTACCATGTGCGATTGCGGCACAGAAACGATCAAAAGCCGGCTTCGTTATGCCCGCCACACACTCAGACAGCGTCTGGAGAAGTACCATGACTAATCAGCAAGACCGGCTGGATAAGGCCTACCAGCAGTTTAAGCGTCGTTATCATGCTCCTGCTTCTGCTAAGCGATATCTTTTACGTGTAGCCAGAGGGCGTTCAGGAGGGGACGAATTCGTCTCCTGGGGGGGCTGGGCGCGGGCCGTTGCCGGCGGCGTAGCGCTTTTGGCGGTGGGCGTGTTCGTGATGATGCATACGCAAGTGACCCGACAGCGGGACATGATGGTGGTGAGTAATGTGCAGTTGCATGGTTATGCCCCCTCGACAGTTGATACCGAGATAGCTGACCATAAGCGCTTGCAGCGTGTCTATTATGCGCAATATCTGCAGCAGGACAGGATCATGACTGCCCGGTATTCACAGTCCGCTACTGTGTTGCAGAATCAGGGCGAGCTGGCGCTGACGACCTGCAAGGATGAGTTAATAAAACTATCAGACAGTCTGGTATCGCGAATGATCAGGGAGGGACGGTTGCCTGTTGCACTCAGGCCCGGAGAGACGGTTACCGTCGGTTTTGATGATGACGGCTATATTGTTGCCCTTCGACGGCTACCTGAGCCAAGGCAGTGTTAAACACTGCCCTGGTTATCAGCATCAGACATTTTTGAGCTCGGTTACTGTCATGTGCGGTGAGCGATAGACCACCTCATCGTTCAGCTCGATACCAATTCCTGGTGTGTCAGGCGCCTCAATGAAGCCATCGACGGGTTGTGGATCCTGAATGCAAAGCTCACGGTTCCAGTCTTTGGTCGCATAGGTGTGATGCTCGTGGATCAGGAAATTTGGAATTGCTGTTTCCAGATGCAGGCTGGCGGCAGTAGCAACGGGACCGCCGCACACATGCGCCTGAATACGCACATCATAAATGTCGGCATAGTCACAGACTTTCTTGGTTTCGGTAAAGCCGCCGCATAATCCGACATCAGGCTGGAGCACATCGAGTGACTGTGACTCCAGGTACGGACGAATATCCCAGCGGTTATACAGACGCTCGCCACCGGCAATCGGCACATTGACCCGGTTTGCGACTTTTTCGTGAAGACGGGCGTTGAGGTAGTTCACCGGCTCCTCGTAGTAGAGGCATTCCATTTCCTCAACGATGTCACCGAGCTGAACGGCAGTGCTGGCGCCGAGCAGACTGTGACACTCAAAGATAATATCGCCATCGTCTCCCATCACATCCCGCATGGCCTTAAGGCGTGCACGGAACAGTTTCATTTCGGCTTTGGTGAAAAGTTTGGTGCGGTCATAATGCGTCACCCCGTCCTTGTCATAGACAATGGGATCGACTTTGACGGCGTCATAGCCTTCTTTCAGGGCTTTTTCAGTGGCACGCGCGTAGTCCGATGGATCGTTGAGCTTTCTGATTTCGGTGTCCCAGTCAAACTGTAACTGACTGGCGTAACAGCGCAGCTTGCCATTGGTTTTACCCCCTAACAGCGCGTAAACCGGCAAGTTCAACGCCTTGCCACGGATATCCCAGAGTGCCGTATCAATCGCGCTCATGGCGGCATAAATGACCGGGCCGCCGCCCAACCCCCAAAAACTCTCGCGCAGCATTTTCGCCCACAGCGCCTCGGTGTTGAAGGGGTCAAAGCCAATCAGCATGGCTTCGGCAATTTCTTTAATCATATGGGCCGCAGCGCTGTGGCCTAAGTCATAGGCCAGTCCTGCCTCGCCGACGCCGGTAATGCCTTCGTCGGTATAAATGCGCACAAAAACCGGGTTCCACACCGGACGCTTGGGACATTCAATATCGAAAATTTCTACTTTGGTGATTTTCATTTACAGTACCCTGTGAGTAATTACTTACAAAACCCCGGATCCAGACGGTACGCCTTTCTCAGCATAGCCGGCCAGGCTTTTTGGCCACCGGTTTCGCCGCTGTGTACGACGTTGGCCTGACGATAGATGTTATCGACAATCGGCTGCGGGATCTCGTGAACACTGGCATTGGCCTGCATCAGTTCGAGCTGAATTTCACAGGCACGCTGCAGGTCATAAAAGCGCATAAAGGCGTCGCCTACGGTGGGACCGATAGTGAGTCCGCCATGGTTCAGTAACAGCATATGATTGGTGTCACCCAAATCGGTCTGTAACCGTTTTCTTTCTCCCTCTTCAACTGCCAGCCCTTCATAGCCGTGATAGCTCAGTGAAGGCAATGAAAACAGCGAGTACTGGCTCCACGGTTGCAGCCCGCCTTCGACAGAGGCAATAGCAATTGTTGCCTTGGTGTGCAGATGCAGTACACAGCCGGCATCCTCACGTACTTCATGGATCGCGCTATGAATCGTGAAGCCGGCAGGATTAATCGTAAACGGGGTGTCATCAATGATGGTTCCGTCCAGTGCGACCTTCACGAGGTTTGAGGCAGTGACTTCCTCAAACGTCAGGCCGAATGCATTGACCAGATAATCAGAGGTGCCGGGTACCTTGGCTGAGATGTGGGTATAAATCAGGTCGCCCCATCCCATCTCTGCGACCAGCCGATAGCAGGCGGCAAGATCAACCCGCGTCTGCCATTCTTCGTCAGACACCTTACCTTTGAGATTCAGCTCTGGCAGGTTTATCACTGCATTACTCCTTCTGAGTTAACATCGTTACCGCGGGAAGCGGGAGTCTGGTTGTGTGTTTCCGGTCTCGCTGGTGTCCGGGTGGTTGCGCGGATGAAGGCGTCCCGTAGCGGGATCAGGTCGTCTTTGAAACGCAGCGCGTCGTCATCCAGCGTAAACAGGCGCGTTTTCTCCAGGTGGCTCACTTCAGTCTGTGCCCACGGCGGGGGACTGAAGCGCGCAGGCAAGACAGCAAGGTCATCAGCGGCAACACAGGCATAAAGTACCATGCCATTATCGGTGCTGCCAACGCGCTCACCAACAAACACGTTCAGACCGGTTTCCTCGAACGTTTCCCTGTGCGCGGTACAGGGCAGTGTCTCGCCCGCGTTGCGTCCGCCGCCTGGCACGTCGAGCCTGCCGGACAGACGATGGCCGATAAGCAAAACCTCATCATCGGCGTAAATCAGGCAGCCTGCAGCCTCGCCGGGACTATCCGGCTGCGCTGTTCTGCAGGCAGGCAGTGGCGGTATGCTGCTGTCACAGCCAAAAAGCGGTAAAACCGCGAAAATAGATGATAAGAGAAACTTTTTCTTCATAGGAATACGTACAATACCCAGATTCTGACGTTAATCATGTTCAGCCGGTTTTTGCAGGTCGATAGCCTGCCCCCGTGTCTGAGCGAAATAAGGAACCGATTTATGTCGCTTGCTTCAAAAGTATCACCGTTGCTGGTGGCTGTGTTAATTCTTGGTGGTGTGGTTGCCTACATCAACCTGCCTGATTCACAACAGCAATCCGGCCCACAGCATCGTGCCACGCCAGTAAAGACTGCCACGGTAACACGTCAGGCGTTCCCGGTAACCATTGAAGCGCTGGGCACGGCCAATGCGAATGAGTCGGTGACCATCACTGCGCAGGTCACCGATACGGTGCAGTCCGTGTTCTTCGACGACGGCGAGAAAGCGGAAGCAGGACAACTGCTGGTCCAGCTTAATGACAACGAAGAAAAAGCCCGCATTGAAGAACTAAAAGCGAATATCGCGGAGGCGCAGCGTCAGTTAAAACGTATCGAAAACCTGCGCGAATCCAGTGCAGCGTCTGAGCAGTTACTCGATGAACAGCAGGCGCGGGTGAAAGCGTTACGGGCCCAGCTTGATGTCGCGCGGGCACAGCTGGCCGACTTGCAGATTCATGCGCCGTTCTCTGGCATGCTGGGGATTCGGAACGTCAGTAAAGGCTCACTTATCAGGCCTGCTGACGTGATCACCACGCTGGATGATATCAGCGTGATTAAGGTTGATTTTAGTGTTGCAGAGAGGCATCTGGCCAGCCTGTCAGCCGGTCAGAACGTGTATGCTACCTCGGCGGCCTATCCCGGCGAAACGTTCACCGGAACCATCAGTACCATAGACTCGCGGGTCGACCCGGTGACACGGTCAGTGCTGGTGCGTGCAATTATTGATAATCCGGATGCCCGGCTTCGTCCGGGGATGCTGCTGACCATCACCGTAGAAAAGCAGGTACTGAATACTCTGATTGTGCCGGAAAAAGCCCTGGTGCCGGTTCAGGACAAACAGTTTGTGTTTGTTGTTAACGGCGACAAAGTGACAGAAACCGAAGTGGTGATTGGCGAGCGTAAGCCGGGTCTGGTGCAGATTGTCGAAGGGCTGAGCGAAGGGCAGCAGGTGGTGACGGAGGGAACCCTGCGGGTTCGCGACGGTTCACCCGTCAACGTACTGAACCGTAACGGAGAATAATCATGCTGCTGTCGGATATTTCGGTAAAAAGGCCGGTTTTCGCCACAGTAGTTAATCTGCTGCTGATTATTTTTGGTGTGGTGGCATTCAGCATGCTCTCGCTGCGAGAGTACCCTGATATCGATCCGCCGATTGTGTCGATTAACACCAATTACCCGGGTGCCTCAGCGAACATTATTGAAACCCGTATTACGCAGTTGCTGGAAGACCGGATATCCGGTATCGAAGGGATTAAAAACATTACCTCGACCAGCCGTAACGGGCGCTCCAGTATTACGATTGAGTTTAAGCTCAGCCGCGACATTGATGCGGCGGCCAATGATGTGCGTGAACGCGTAAGCCGGGCACTGAATAACCTGCCTGACCAGGCAGACCCGCCGGAGGTCTCAAAAGCCAATTCCGATGAAAGTGTGGTGGTGTGGTACAACCTGCGCAGTACCAACCTTAATACCATGGAGCTGACCGATTACGCGGAACGCTTCCTGGTTGATCGGTTGTCTATTGTCGATGGGGTTGCACGCGTTCAGCTTGGTGGCGGTCGCACGTACGCCATGAAAGTGTTTCTCGACCGCAATGCCATGGCAGCCCGTGGCATAACAGTGGCTGACGTTGAATCAGTGATCCGCACGGAAAACGTTGAGTTGCCGGCCGGTGAGGTGGAGTCGACGGATCGTAATTTTGAAGTGCGGGTGGCGCGCAGCTTCCTTACCCCGGATGACTTTGCCGACCTGACCGTCGCCGTTGGTGACGATGGTTATCTTGTTAAGCTGGGTGAAATTGCTAACGTCGAGCTGGCGGCGGTAGACGATGAAACTGAGTTTCGTGGTGATGGCGTCAATATGATAGGCCTGGGTATTGTTAAGCAGTCCAAAGCCAATACCCTGGATGTGGCGCGCGCCGCAAAAGTACAGATTGAGCGCATCAGCGCAAGCCTGCCGGACAACATCTTTATCGTGCCGAGCTATGATTCGTCGGTGTTTATCGAAGAGTCCATTAACGAGGTATACAACACCCTGGGTATCGCCATGCTGATGGTGGTGATCGTGATTTATCTGTTTTTGGGCAATATCAGGGCAACCCTGATCCCCGCGGTAACGGTGCCAGTCTCGCTCATCGGTGCGTTTGTGGTGATGTATGCGCTGGGCTTTTCTATCAACCTGCTGACGCTGCTGGCGATGGTGCTGGCCATTGGTCTGGTGGTGGATGACGCCATCGTTGTGCTGGAAAACATATATCGGCGTATCGAGCTTGGTGAGCCACCGCTGCTTGCTGCCTACCGCGGTGCACGCGAGGTCGGTTTTGCGGTTATCGCCACCACCCTGGTACTGATCAGTGTGTTTGTTCCGCTGGTATTTCTTGAGGGTAACATTGGCCGGTTATTCACCGAGTTTGCGCTGGCTATTGCCGCTGCCGTTGCGTTCTCGAGTTTCACCGCCCTGACGCTGTCACCCATGATGTCGTCGAAATTGCTGAAAAAGCGCGAGCGGACATCCGGCTTCGGTAATTTCATTGATAAAGGCTTTAAAAAGCTCGAACGTGGTTACTTCAACAGCCTGGGCAAAACCCTGCATCAGCCACTGATGATGAGTGTGCTGCTGATCATTGCAGTCGTTGCCGTTATTCAGCTTTCAGAGCGGGTCCCGAGCGAGTTTGTGCCGCGTGAAGACCGCGGTAATTTTTTCATTCTGATGCAGTCGCAGGAAGGTGCCAGCTTTGAGAGTAATGCGGCTAACCTGAAGAAGATCGAAGAGATTCTGATGCCTTACCGTGAGGATGGCACAATCAGCCGGCTGCTGGTCAGAACGCCTGGCTTTGGTGGCAATGCCGGTATCGCTATTGTCGGAGCTGCAGCGTGGGAAGAGCGCGAATATTCGACCTTCGACTTAATGGATGAAATCAGCCGGAAGCTCAATGACGTGCCCGATGTACGCGCATTTGCCATCATGCGCAGTGCTATCGCCGGGGGCGGATTTGGCCGTCCGGTACAATTTGTACTGCAGGGAGATACTTACGAGAATCTGGTGGAGTGGCGTGACACTGTCATGGAGAAGGCGGCTGAAAACCCTAACCTCATTCGTATCGACTCCGATTACAAGGAAACATCGCCACAACTGCTTATCAACATTGACCGTGATCGCGCTGCTGACCTGGGTGTCTCTATTACCGATATTGGTCGCACTCTGGAAGTCATGCTGGGTCAGCGCCGTGTGTCGACCTACCTGGATCGTGGCGAGGAGTACGATGTCATCATGGAAGGGATTGAAGCGGACTATCGCAGCCCAAGCAGCATCGATAACCTTTACGTGCGGTCATCACGCACCGGTGAGCTGATCCCAATGGATAACCTGGTCACGTTTACTGAACAGGCGACCTCGGCACAGCTGAACCGCTATAACCGCATGCGCTCGGTAACCATATCCGCGAACCTCGCCGAAGGTTATACGGTCGGACAGGCACTGGCTTTCCTGGAAAATATTGTGCGCACTGAACTGCCGGACACGGTGTCAATCGACTACAAAGGCGAGTCGCAGCTTTATCAGGAAGCGGGGAACTCGTTCGTCTACGTGTTTATGCTGGCGCTGGCGGTAACCTATCTCATCCTGGCCGCACAGTTTGAGAGCTGGGTGCACCCGCTGGTGATTATGCTGACGGTACCGCTGGCACTGGTTGGCGCCTACATGGGACTGTTCTTTGCAGACATGACTATCAATATCTACAGCCAGATTGGTCTGGTTATGCTGATTGGTCTGGCGGCCAAGAACGGCATATTGATTGTGGAGTTCGCCAATCAGTTGCGTGACGCCGGTATCGCGTTCGAAGAGGCGTTACGAAAAGCGGCGACACAACGTCTGCGTCCTATCGTGATGACCGGATTTACAACCATCTTCAGTTCGCTTCCTTTGGTACTGGCCAGCGGGCCGGGTGCAGAAAGCCGTATGGTTATCGGTATGGTGATTTTCGCCGGGGTGCTGGTGTCAGCCTTTATGACACTGTATGTGGTGCCCACGGCATATGCCTGGCTGGCCCGCCATACCGATTCACCGCTGAAACTGACCAAAGAAGTGGAGCATCTGGACGAAACCCTGCCCTATAAAAAAGGGGATATTCAGTAACGATGACCGCCCGGCTGTGATGCCGGGCGTTTTATTTTCCCCGCCTGAAAAATCACCCTCGTTGTCTTTGCAATCAAATTACTGATTTTTTTAATTTATTTTTGCGTATGAAATTTGAAGCGATTAGATAATTCGTCTAATTGTACATATTAAACGCGAACTATTAGAATGCGCCCCGAATGATAACACCCGTCACGTTTTGCAGTTTTGAGTGACAAACACCGTCGTTAAATTTTGTTTAGCGGCAACAAAGAGGTTCTGATGAAAAAATGGTTGTTAACCGCGTGTCTGTTTAGCAGCGTCAGCTTTGCTGATGTGGCTGTTATTGTGCACCCAAGCAATGCAGACGCACTTGATAATGAAATGGTAAGTCGTCTTTTTTTGAATAAGGCGAAGGCGTTCCCGGGCGGAAACCGGGCAGAGCCACTGGCGCTCGCTTCCGATTCTGCCGAAACGGCTGTGTTCAACGACAAGGTACTGGGAAAAAGTGCGGCTCAGTTGACGGCATTCTGGTCGAAGCTGGTATTTACCGGTAAAGGCCAGCCGCCCAAAGAACTGGATTCGAGTCAGGCGGTCGTGTCTGCCGTAGCATCCCAGCCTAACGCCATTGGCTACGTAGACGCGTCGGCAGTGAACGACAGCGTACGCGTTGTGCTGACACTGAACTAAGCCATGAACATTAAATTAAAAGGTAACACCATGAAATACACACTTGTCGCAGCCTGCCTGGCGGGCCTGAGCGCCCCGGCTATTTGTGCTGAGCCACAAATCAATGGTTTCGCAAACTTTATTGGCGGCATGACGCTGGATGACAACGAAACCGTTTACGGGTATGACGATAACATCAGCTTTAGTCCGGCCACGCTGTTTGGTCTTCAGGTGCGCACTGACATCAACGACCGCCTGTCAGCAACGGCGCAGATCGTCGGGCGTGGAAGTGAAGACTTTGACCTCGATTTTGAGTGGGCATACATGAGCTATGCCATCAATGATAACACTAATATCAGTGCCGGCCGCCTGAGACTGCCGCTGTTTAAATACTCTGCGTATCTGGACGTGGGCTATGCCTATCACTGGCTGACGCCGCCACAATCGGTCTACAACGTTGATTACAACAACATTGATGGTATCCGCGTTGACTATCAGAACTACATGGGTGAGTGGGAGTATAACCTGCAGTTTACCGCCGGTGTGGTGGAAACCGACACAGTTATTGCAGGGGCACCTGCAGAACTGTCGATCGATAATGTCGTCACTGCATCATTCGACGTAACCCGCGACTGGTTCAGTGCCCGTGCGCTGTACGGGATGGGTAAGGTCACAGCCCGAAATAATGATTTCGGTCAGTTCATTGCCGGTTTGCGCCAGTTTTCGGCAGTGATACCAAATACCGCAGATGTAGCATCAAACCTGGAAGCCGATGATGATTCCGGGCGCTTTATTGAAGTGGCAGTTGATATTGATAAGTATGACTGGTTTGTTGGTGCTGAGTTTACTCGCGTTGAAGTGGATAACACTGCTATCGCGGTTAACGATGCCTGGTATGTCACTGCCGGTTTGCGTTTAGGGCAGTTTACGCCGCACATCACGTATGAAGAGGAAGAAGCGGATAACGGTGACCAGTTGGGTTACATCAGTGGCTTGCCGGCTGCCATAGCAAGCGGTGACGCGGTTACTGATGGTACCTGGGCGGTTCTGTATCAGAGTGCACAGGGCATCGTTGCTGCACAAAAAGCCAAGACCTCTGCCGTCACTGTCGGTGTTCGTTACGACTACGAGCCAGGCCTGGCGCTGAAAACCGATATCACCTGGTACAGTGATGATCTGAACGCAGCGCGTGACGCTACGCTCCTTCGCTTCGGAGTAAATTACACGTTCTGACCTCATGGCTGATGAATATCAGCACTATGAGAACTAAAGTTTTTCCGGTTATGGGAGATAACTTCTATAACCGGAAAACTTGCCTGTAAGTGACACAATAATAATAGGAGCGGGGATACATGAATTTCCTCAAGCGCATGCCCATCGCAACCAAGATTTTTCTTATTCCCGCGATTGCGGTTGTCAGTTTTATCGTTTATCTGTTGATCACGGTGTATACCGCTCTGAACAATGGCGAACTGCTTGATGAAGCGCAGAATGTTCAGTTTCCCGCGCTGCAGCTTTCTGCATCCACGCTGGTGGATATGCAAAAAGTCAGAGATACGCTCTCCAGTGCCGTGACAACCGGCGATGAAGACACCCTCGGACAGGCCGAAGACCTGGCGCGTGGTGTACACGATAAACTGGCCGAAATCACCGGCATCAGCCGCTCGTTTGCTGGCGATATTGCGGACATCAAGAAAGGCTTCGACAGTTATTATGGCATTGCCAGCCAGGTGTCCCTCTCCATGGTAAATGGTACGGCAGACTTTAGCCGGATTGGTCAGCTGTCAGAGCAGATGAATGCATCGTATGATAAGTCCATCGAGGCGATGACCACCTTCCGCGACCAGCAGCAGCGTGCGTTTGAGAAAGCCTTCCAGGACACTGAATCCGCCAACACATCGCAAATCAGCACCGGTATCGTTATGACCATTGTGGTTACGCTGGTGCTGTTTGCTACCGCCATTCCCATCGTGCGCGGAATCAAGCTGAGTATTGTGGATGTGGTGCGCTCGCTGAAAGACATTGCGCAGGAGAATGGCGATTTGACGGTGCGAATTACGACCGACAGCAAGGATGAAATTGGTGAACTGGTTCACTGGTTCAATCAGTTTATGGACAAATTGCAACAGGTTGTGCGCGACGTGGTGGAGTCGAGCCTTCCGCTGTCAAAGCTGGCGCAGGATTTGCGCGGCTTAACCGAAGAGACGGGCCGCACGATAGAGGTTCAGCAGGCGGCTGCTGATGACGCGAAATGTGCCGTGGACACCATGAGTGGTTCGGTTGACAGTGTGGCGCACAGTGCTGCTGAGGCCGCGAATGATGCTAACGAAGCGAGTGGTGCGGCAGAAGAAGGTAAAGCCATCGTTCAGCAAACTGTTGCCAGTATTCAGCAACTGGCAGATAACGTACGTGAAACCGCCGCGGTAATTTCACGTCTGGAAGAAGACTCCAATAAAGTCGGTTCGGTACTGGATGTGATTAAAGGGATTGCCGAGCAGACCAACCTGCTGGCACTGAATGCGGCTATTGAGGCTGCCCGTGCCGGTGAACAGGGGCGCGGTTTTGCCGTGGTGGCCGATGAGGTGAGAACACTCGCATCACGCACGCAGCAGTCTACCGAAGAAATTCAGGCTACCATTGAGCAATTACAAAGCGCAGCCAAATCGGCGGTAGATGTAATGGCGAAAGGTACCGAGCAGGCCTCGTCCAGTGTGGAAACCGCGAACCGCGCAGGTACCAGCCTCGAATCCATTACCAGCACAATTGCCCGCATCAACAGTATGAATGACCAGATTGCACGTAATACTGAAGACCAGCGAAACGTGGCGTCTGATATTGTAAGTCACGTGGATGTTATTCATCAGCGCACCGAAGAGACGGCATCGCGCTCAGGTCAGCTGGGCAGCATGTGTAATGAGCTCGCTGAGCTGGCGCAACACCTCGAGGCAATTGCCAAACAGTTCAGAGTCTGATGTCACGCGTTGAGCGCGGTCACAAAGCCGAACAATGCCTGGTTGTACGCCTGTGGGCACTGGGCAAAGGGCATGTGGCCGGTCTGCTCAAATACCGATAGCGTGGTATGCGGAATGTGCTCGTTGAGCAGATACGCCAGTTTTACCAGCGAATAGCTGTCATCCTCGCCGTGGGTTAGCAGTACCGGGCGTTGTAACTCGGCCAGCAGATCATCATAGTCCATAGTGCGCTGACGCATCGCGTCACGAACATACTTCGGACAGGCTGCCAAATCCTCACTCATATAGCCTTTTAGTG
The DNA here is from genome assembly GCF_040812025.1 of Alteromonas nitratireducens. Lineage (NCBI taxonomy): Bacteria > Pseudomonadati > Pseudomonadota > Gammaproteobacteria > Alteromonadales > Alteromonadaceae > Alteromonas > Alteromonas nitratireducens. Next base: position 18,215 of record NZ_JBFNPK010000009.1, on the reverse strand, counting down.
TGGCATCATCAATGCCCTCGGTCAGGTCACTGACAAATTGTTTCTCGGCCTCGCGGATGCGGTCAGGCTCGTCACTGAACAAATCGGCCAGTACCTGGTAGCCCGGGCCTTTTACGTCGTCTCTTGCCAGTGTGCCCGCTGCAATAAAGTTAATCCCATTGATGCGTGCTTCACCATAGGCCCGGATATAATCACTGATCATGCGGCCGCCGTAGGACCACGCAACCAGCGTCGCACATTCCAGTTTGAGTGAGTGGAAGATAACAGCAAGATCATCAGCCCAGCGCTGGCCGTCCTGATAGGCGAGTGGATCAGTGGGTTTATCAGACCGCCCGTGACCACGCATATCCAGTGCAATCAGATGAAAATGCTCGTTTAGCAGTTTACTGCCAAGCTGGTAAATCCAGGCACGATGAGAAGAACAGGCGCCATGGATAAAAATTATCGCAGGGCGCCCGGCTCGGTTGTTATGAACAAGGTGCAGCCCGGTGTTATCCAGGCTGACCAGGTGTGTTTCGATCATCGATCAGGATGCATTAGGATAAGCTTTAGCGCGGACTTTCATCCACTCTTCCATATCGGCTTTCGCATCACGGGCCTTGTCGTGGAAGTAACGCTCTGTGTCATCCACGTTGTGGGTGAATTCAACGCACAGGCCGTTCGGATCGTAGAAGTAAATCGAGTTACAGTACTCGTGGTCAATATTCATGTACTCAATACCATGATCATCCAGGCGCTTACGGTAGTGATTCAGGGTATCCTCGTCATCTATTTCAAGCGCGATGTGGTGCGTCCAGACATCCGTATTTTCAAACCCGCAGCCGAGGTCCTCGTACTTCTGTGGGAAGTCGAAGAACGCCAGCCAGCTGCCATCACTCAGTTCAAAATACAGGTGCGCATATGGCGTCTCGTTACCCGTGATAGGATCTTTCGGCTCAATGATGGCGCACACCAGCGGGATATCGAGAATATCTTCATAGAATTTGCGCGTCTCTTCCGCATTCTTACACTTGAAGGCATGGTGATGCAGAGAGTGCACCTCTGTTTTTCCGCGGCGCTTACGCTGGACAGAACGCAGCTTTTGAATCGGTGTATCGGATTTGTTCCAGTGGGCTAAAGACATCGTAGTTCTCCCGTTCGTTTATCCAGATAGTAGTCTGTTAACGTTAAATTTACATTTCAAATTTGTAGTTATAGGTCAGGCCGTAGACACGTGGACGTGCACGGTACACAAAGCCGCCTGGTGACCATTCCGCGTTGTACTGCTTGTCAAAGAGGTTTTTCGCCCACAGAGACAGTGACCAGTTCTCGGTGTCGTAGGTGATGCGTGCATCAACCAGATTAACCGGATCACGGGTGGTGCTTTCGTAAATGTCGAAGTTAGTTTCACCGAGACGCTGGTAATCAAGGCGATAAATCAGGCTGGTGATACCATCGCTGAGATCCTGGCGGTATTCCGCGCCCAGGTTAACCGTGGTTTTTGATACTGCCGGGGTCTGGTTACCAACCGCGGCTGGGTCGCCATACTCGGTAATTTCACTGTCAACATAACCGAATCCGGCGACAACGCGCAGGCCAGGCAGTGGCGTGGCAGTGATGTCGAATTCAAATCCGTTCAGTTCTGATTCGTCGATGGTACCGATGTTCTGCGTTGAGTTTTCCTGCAGGAACACGAAGAACGGGGTGTTTTCGCTGATAGTAGAATAGAGCGCAAAGCCACCACGTACTGTGTTGTCGGCCAGCGTGAATTTACCACCGAGTTCCCAGGTCGAGGCCGTTTCTGCTTCGTAGAACTCTTTAATACCGAAAATGCCAGCCGCACCTGCGACCGCATCAGAACCGGTCTGGTTAAATCCGCCAGAGCGGAAACCGACACTGTAGCCACCGTACATCGTGAACTCGTCAATCGGCTTGTAGGTCAGGGTCACTTTTGGCTGCCATTCACTGAAGGTACGCTCGCGCACTTCACCTTCCACACCCACAGGGAAGCCAGGAACGTTAGGGATAAACTCCTGCGGAGTCTGGGTCAGGTTCTCACGTTCATCGCGGTCATAACGCAGAGAGGCGTCCACTGACCACTGGTCGTCAATTTCGTACGACATGTTCGCGAACACCGCCCAAGCGAAGTTATTACGCAGGTCTGACAGGAAGTTCAGCTGCGGGTTACGCGGATCGGTACTGATCCAGCTCAGTGGTGACGCAAAGCCAAGACCGAAGTCCGCGCGCGCACCGTTTTGTTGCAACTGTTCCGTATCAACCAGGTAGACACCGTAGATATACTTAAACCGTTCTGAATCCGGTGACGTGTAGCGAAGCTCCTGACTCCAGTTCTTCGAGCCGAAGTTGGAAATCTGGTTCTGGTCGTAAGAGAACTCTTCCGGTACGCCAAAACCCAGCAGCAGGTTGTACAGGAACGACTCTTCTACCGGCAGGAAGTCGTACGCGTCACCGGCAATCAGCTCTTTACTGCGGTCATACGCTGTGATTGATGTCCAGGTGCCGCCGTCCTCATCGGTATAGGTAATTTTGACCGAGCCACCGTACAGGTCGCGATCGTTGATACCTGGGTTGTTGGTACGGGGGTCCAGCACTTCGTTTACATCAAACGTGATGCGGTAGTTGAATGGCTGGGTTTCCAGTGCACTGTAGTAGCCACGGAAATCCACTTCCAGGTTATCGTTTACAAACCACAGCGCCTTACCACGGAATGATAAATCACGCAGAGGGTCGGAGTTTTCACCCAGAAACGTGTTTTCAATGTAACCATCGGTATCGTAGAACGAGCCGGAGATGCGATACGCCCAATCTTCTCCCAGCGGACCACTCAGGCCTGCCTGAACGCGATAACCCGGACCATTATCCACGCCAAGGCGAATTTTACCCTGGGTATACTCTGTCGGATCTTTGGTGTTAATTACGATGGCACCACCAATCGCATTTCGGCCGTACAAACCACCCTGCGGACCTTTGAGCACCTCAATCTGCTGAATGTCGAACAGCTCCTGCTGGAACTGGCCTGCGTCGGTTTGCTGAACGCCGTCTACAATCACCGCCACCGATGGCTGGGTGTCGCGGTTCTGGGAGATACCGCGGATAGTAATAAACGCCATGCCGGCGTTCTGGGTTTCAATCAGCGTCACATTTGGTGTGAGCCCGATGAAGTCTGCCGGGCGGTCTATTCCCGAACGTTCAATGTCCAGCTCGGTGAAGGCCGTCATCGATACCGGGGCATCCTGAAGCTTGGTGCTTCGGCGGGTACCCTGAACCATAATGACTTCAACATCCTTCGCTTCTTCTTCGGTCGCGTTACTGTCCGCGTCCTGCTGAGCAAACACTGGTTGTGCAGCAAATGCGCCTGCAACCATCACGCTTAATAACGACTTTTTGAACAGATTTTTATTTACAAATTCAGGCATGATTTTTTCTCCACCCGGTATTTGGTCCCAGCAAACTGCGGGCACGAAACCACAACAGATGATTAACGTTTCATTTACATTAATATCTTCGACTATCGAAATCAAGTTCGATAGTCGAAAAATTGTGATTTTTTTTCGTAAGATGAATTTCAGACACAAAAAAAGCACGCCGAAGCGTGCTTTTTACCGGGAAGAAAAGACTTAAAGGCGAAGTAACGAGTGCAGCAGAACCGGCCACTTGTTCAGTGATTGCTGGATTTGTTGTGAAGCCTGTTTGAGCAGCGGAAGGCGGGTTCTGACCATCTCGTCCTGGGCAATACGTGAGGCCGCAGTTGAACAGTTGATGGCAGCCAGTACGTGGCCATTGTCGTCGTAGACGGGGACCGCCAGTGACACCAGCCCGTAGTCCAGTTCACTGAGTACCGAGCAGTACCCCTTCTCGCGGATCTCGGCAAGCTGTTTACGCAGTAATTCCGGCGTCGTGACCGTCATGTCGGTGAAGCGTTTCAACTGCGCGGTTTCCAGGTAGTGGTCGAGCTTTTCTTCGGGCAGATGCGCCAGCATGACTTTACCCATCGACGTGGCATGGGCCGGAAAACGTGTTCCTACGCCCGCATTCAGGCGAATGTGCCGGTTGGTCGGAATATGCGCCAGGTAAAGAATGTCCTCACCAGAGAGCACCGAAATAGAAGAACTGTCGCCGGTCTCATCCCGTACACTTTGCAGGTGCTCTCCGATAACCGAGTCAATACTGGCCGATGCCAGAAAGGCCGAGCCAAACACCAGCACTTCCGGTGTCAGCAGGAACTTCTTACCAGACCGCGTGACATAGCCTAGTGCCACCAGTGTATTAAGGCAGCGGCGCGCGACGGCAGGGCTAAGATTGGTCGCTGCGGCGACTTCGCTGAGCTGCATCTCTGGCTGCGATTTATTAAATGACCGCAGAACCGTAAGGCCGCGTTCCAGCGTGGTCAGATACTCGGGATCTTTTTCTTTCAACGTTTAGCACTACTATCAAATACAACTCCGCCGACTATATCAAAGTTGCAGGGTGGTAAAAATACCAGGGCGTTATTTGAAGCCCTGGCCATTGTGCTCACCAAGCACCGGTGGTGCCGTTACGGTGTCATTGATGTGACCATTAAACCGCAGCGCAGGGCGCACAGTTGTGAACTTACCCTTGGTCGGGTGGGTGGTCTCAACTTTCAGTTTCATGTGTTTAGCCTGCGGTGTCTCCAGTGCCTCGGCCGAGTTCATTACCAGCGAATGGGGGACTTCAATCTCGGTAAGTCGCTGACACCAGTGTGATGACGGCTCACTCAGGAATATCGGTTTGAGAAACGCCAGTACCTTATCGTAATTGTCTATTCGTGCTTCGCGGCTGCAAAATTCCGGGCGTTCCAGCATATCGGGGTGTCCTACTGCTTCTGCCAGACCTGTCCAGAACTTCGCCGGTGATGACATGTGCAGGGCAAGCCAGCGTCCATCCTGACACTCAAATACATAAGACTGGGAAACATTAGGTCTGCTCTCCGGACCCATGATCAGATCGGCAGAGAAATAATGCGTAAAGTCATCGAGGTTGAAGTGAGTCATCGCCTCCAGCATAGAGACCTCCACCAGGCACCCTTCATTCGACTCATGGCGCTTGTACAGCGCGGCGAGGATCCCCTGTGATGCATAAAACCCGGTGATGGCGTCGGCTATGGCTGGCCCGACAACCCGCGGGTTGGCAGGGTTAAGCAACAGACGCAGGAAACCGGTAGCAGCCTGGGCAACCGTATCAAAGGCTGGCTTCAGGGCGTCCGGGCCGTCTGAACCAAACCCGGAGATAGAGCAATACACCAGACGTGGGTTCAGCGCTTTCAGGCGGGCGTAATCTACGTTCAGTTTATCGGCAACACCGGGTCGGAAGTTTTCGATGAACACGTCAGCTTCTTTAATAAGCGCATCAAAAGCGGCAAGATCGTTGTCGTCACGGGTATCCAGCTCTACGCTGCGCTTGTTCCGGTTATAGGTCTGAAAGTGCGGGCTGTAGAGTTCACCCTTGAAGGCACGAAACGGGTCACCTGTCTCCGGACGCTCAACTTTGATCACATCAGCGCCCATGTCTGCGAGGAACATCCCTGCAGCAGGTCCGGTAATGAACGTCCCCATTTCTACCACTTTCACATTGTCTAACATTTTCGTCATAGCAGAATCCTCACTCACACGCTTCACGTGGATAAAGTTCGAGATGTTTCTTTACACTTTGCTAACAATATTATATTCTTCGATAATCGAAATCAAGTTCGGTATGCGAAATTTAATTGAGGCGGGTACGATACGTTTCCGCCGGGAGACTGACAATGAGAATAGGCAAACAGGACAACTTTACCTCTGCAATTTGTACGTCAACGGCAGAAAACATCACTGTTCGGGGCTATGATCTGTGCGACGACATTATGGGGCAGGTCGATTTTACCTCGTATTTCTGGCTGCTGGTATGTGGTCAGATGCCGGATGAAAAACAGAAGTTTTTCGCCAACGTGGTGCTGACAGCAATAGCCGAACACGGTCTTGTTCCCAGTGTTGTGGCGGCGCGTATGACGCTGGCGGCAGCGCCGGAAGCGTTCCAGGGTGCTGTTGCCGCCGGTCTGAATGGGTGTGGCTCGGTGGTGTTGGGTAGTGCTGAAGTTGCCGGACGTTTCCTGCAGTCCGTGGTAGAGAAAGCCGAAACCATGGGCATGGAAGACGCTGCCCGGACAGTGCTTGAAGAATACAAGGCGCAAAAGCAGCGCGTGCCTGGCTACGGGCACCCATTACACTCTGCCGGCGATCCGCGCGCAAATCTCATCATGAAACTTGCAAAAGAAAAGGGCGTGGAAGGGAAGTACTTTGCGGCGCTATATATGGTGCACAAGCTGATGCCTGAGATTATCGGCAAGGCCCTGCCCGTTAATGTAAACGGCGCTATTCCTGCCATTATGCTGGATGTCGGTTTCCCACTCAGTGCACTGAAGGGAATCTCTCTGCTGGCCCGCACCGGGAGTCTGGTTGCTCACCTGCAGGAAGAAACGACAACACCCATCGGCTTTATTCTGTCTGGAAAGGCAGTCGAACAGGTTGAATATACCGGGCCAATGACGCCTGAAAAATAAGAGGACTTACTCATGAAAGCACTGATTCTTTATTATTCTACTTACGGTCATATTGAAGCGCTTGCCTCAGCAGTCGCTGAGGGAGTAAAGCAGGTTGAAGGTGCCGAAGTCGTGATCAAGCGCGTACCGGAACTGATGCCTGAAGACGTGGCAAAGCAGGCTGGTGCCAAGCTCGACCAAAGTGCACCGATTGCCACCGTCAATGAACTGCCGGAGTATGATGCAATCATCATTGGTACACCGACCCGCTACGGTCGTATGGCCGCGCAAATGGCAAACTTTTTGGATCAGACCGGCGGTCTGTGGTTCCAGGATGCGCTGGTAGGTAAAGTGGGAAGTGTGTTTACCTCAACGGCCAGTCAGCATGGCGGTCAGGAAACCACACTGATGTCGACAATTGTCAACCTGATGCATTTCGGTATGACCATTGTAGGCGCACCCTACACTGAGAAGCGCCTGACCCTGATTGACGAAGTGATGGGCGGAACACCCTATGGTGCCTCAACCATTGCCGGTGGTGACGGAAGCCGTCTGCCGAGTGAAAACGAGCTGGAAATCGCCAAGAGTCAGGGCCGCCATGTTGCTACTGTGGCGATGGCACTGAAGAAAGGCAGCGCCTGATTCGTATATGGTAAAACGCTCCTGCCTGTCAGGAGCGTTTTTGTTTTCCCCTCTGAAAAGTGGATTGCTCCATGGCTAATCACACCCCCAAAACCCTGTATGAAAAATTGTTTGACGCTCACTGTGTTGTACAGGATGGTGAGGAGAGCCTGCTTTATATCGACCTTCATCTGGTACATGAAGTTACCTCGCCGCAGGCCTTCGATGGGTTGGTGCAGCGCGGGCGTAAAGTACGACGCCCGGACCTTACCCTGGCAACCATGGATCATGCCATTCCGACGACGTCTGCCGATTACACTGACTGCAGTGATGAAAACCGCCTTCAGCTTGCTACTCTGCAAAAAAATTGTGAGACCCATGCGATTGCACTGTTTCCGGTAGGGCATGACAAGCAAGGGGTTGTGCATGTGATTGCGCCGGAACAGGGACGGGTACAGCCCGGAATGACCATTGTCTGTGGCGATTCTCACACCTCTACCCATGGTGCGTTTGGCGCACTTGCGTTTGGTATCGGCACGTCCCAGGTTGAACACGTGCTGGCAACACAAACGGTGCGAACCTCGCGCGCAAAAACCATGAATGTAGAGCTGACCGGCATGCTGCCGCGCGGCGTCAGTGCCAAAGATATTGCACTGTATGTACTCGGGCAGATTGGTGCACAGGGTGGCAACGGGCATGTGATTGAATATACCGGAGAAGTGGTGCGCAGCCTGTCGATGGAGGGCCGGATGACCCTCTGTAATATGGCTATTGAAGGCGGTGCAAAAAGTGCGCTTATTGCACCGGACGAAACCACATTCCGCTACCTTGAGGCAACGCTTGGGAACGAACCGGACTGGCCTGAGCGTCTGGCGCGATGGCAGGCGCTTCGCAGCGATCCGGATGCCCGGTATGACAGAAAGCTGCACCTTGATGTCAGTGACCTGGCGCCTCAGGTGACCTGGGGAACCTCGCCTGCCCAGGTGGCATCCATCGAGGATACGGTGCCGGCAGCATCAGGTCCCCAGGCAGCGCAGGCGCTGCAATACATGGACCTGACTGAGGGGGATGCGTTGATGGGTAAGCCGCTGGACGTCGTATTTATCGGCTCCTGTACCAACAGTCGCATTGAAGACTTACGTCTTGCCGCCGCTGTCGCAAAACGGGGCAAAGTGGCGGATGGTGTACGCGCGCTGGTGGTGCCGGGCTCGGTTGCAGTGCGACAGCAGGCCGAGAGAGAAGGGCTCGACCAGATCTTTATTAACGCCGGTTTTGAGTGGCGTAATCCGGGCTGTTCGATGTGCCTTGGCATGAATAACGACCGGCTTGAACCCGGGCAGCGCTGTGCCTCAACCAGTAACCGCAACTTTGAAGGCCGTCAGGGCGCCGGTGGCAGAACGCATCTGATGAGCCCGGCAATGGCGGCCGCCGCCGCGCTGGCCGGACACATTACCGATGTGAGGACCTGGCTATGATAAGCAATGTTAATCCGTTTCTGTTTACCTCCAGGGTGTACCCGCTTGACCGGTCCGATGTTGATACCGACCAGATCATTCCGAAACAGTTTATGGCCGGCATCAGCAAGCAGGGACTGGGGAAAAGCCTGTTTTTTAACTGGCGTTATCAGCATGGCGATTATGCCACGCCGGTGTCTGACTTTATTCTGAATGATCCCGCCCGCGAGGGGGCCAGCATTCTGCTGGCAAGACAAAACTTTGGCTGCGGCTCCAGTCGGGAGCATGCGCAATGGGCATTATCCGACTTCGGGATCCGCTGTATTATCGCGCCGTCATTTGCGGATATTTTCTACCAGAACTGCATTTACAACCAGATATTGCCTGTCTCGCTCAGTGAATCGCAGGTGGATGTGTTGTTTGCCCGGGCCGCCGACCCTGATTTTCAGTTATCGGTAAATCTGATAGATCAGCGACTCGCCGCGCATGGAAACGGCTTTTGTACGGAATTCAGTATATCCGATGATAACCGGCACCTGCTGCTGAATAACCTAGACAGCATTTCCCTGACTGAGGTGTTCGAGAGTGATATCAGTGCCTTTGAGGCGCGTCATTTCCCCGGGAGCCGGCCATAAAAAAAGCCAGTCTGCTGACTGGCTTTTTTGTCTGCAACACTTGTGTCTTAGTCGTCCAGGAAGCTGCGAAGCTGCTCTGAGCGGCTAGGGTGACGAAGCTTGCGTAAGGCTTTGGCTTCAATCTGACGAATACGTTCACGGGTAACGTCAAACTGCTTGCCGACTTCTTCCAGCGTATGGTCGGTGTTCATATCAATACCAAAACGCATTCTCAGTACTTTCGCTTCACGCGCCGTCAGACCGGCCAGTACTTCCTGGGTTGCATCTTTGAGGCTGCCACCGGTCGCCGAATCCAGCGGCTGAATAATGGTGTTATCCTCAATGAAGTCACCCAGATGCGAATCTTCATCATCACCGATGGGCGTTTCCATCGAAATCGGCTCTTTGGCGATTTTCAGTACCTTACGGATCTTGTCTTCAGGCATCAGCATGCGCTCTGACAATTCTTCCGGGGTCGGCTCGCGTCCCATCTCCTGCAACATCTGGCGAGAGATACGATTCAGCTTGTTGATCGTTTCAATCATATGCACCGGAATACGGATGGTTCTTGCCTGGTCCGCGATAGAACGCGTGATAGCCTGACGGATCCACCAGGTTGCATAGGTCGAAAACTTGTAACCGCGACGGTATTCAAACTTGTCTACCGCTTTCATCAGACCGATGTTGCCTTCCTGAATCAGGTCAAGGAACTGCAGCCCACGGTTGGTGTACTTCTTCGCAATTGAAATAACCAGACGCAGGTTGGCTTCCACCATTTCCTTCTTGGCACGACGGGCTTTCGCCTCACCAATCGACATGCGACGGTTAATGTCTTTAATATCAGCGATGACCAGGCCAGTTTCCTGTTCGACCTGATTCATTTTTGAAATACAGCGCTCAATTTCCTCACGCAGCTCGGCCAGCGCGCCAGAGTAAGGTAAGCCTGCATTAATCGCTTCGCCAAGCCACTCGCTGGATGTTTCGTTACCTGCAAATGCCTTGATAAAGTCTTTCTTCGGCATTTTTGCGGTAACCACGCAGTGCTTCATTACCAGGCGTTCCTGAATGCGCACTTTGTCCATCATTTCACGCATGTTTTTAACCATGCGATCAAATTGCTTGGGCACCAGACGGAATTCTTTAAAGATGGCGCTTAAGGCTTCAATCTGTTTGCGGGCGTCTTTGTGAGCACGGCCTTTTTTCTCGATGACTTCACGGGTCTTCTCGTACTGCGCACGCAGTTCTGCGAATTTCTCACGGGCGTGCTCAGGATCTACTCCGCTATCGTCGTCATCCGCGTCGTCTTCATCTTCGTCGTCGTCTTCATCGTCCAGCTCTTCTTCGGACAGCTCAGAGCCCACGTGCGTCGCGGTAGGCGCCAGGTCCTGTTCCTCATTCGGATCGACAAAGCCGGAAATAATGTCGCCCAGCCGAATCTCTTCCGCTTCATACAGATCCCACTGGTCCAGCAGATAGGTAATGGCTTCCGGGTACTCTGCGACTGAGCACTGAACCTGGTTAATACCGTCTTCAATACGCTTGGCAATTTCAATCTCACCTTCACGGGTGAGCAGCTCTACGGTACCCATTTCGCGCATGTACATGCGCACCGGGTCGGTAGTGCGTCCAATCTCACTTTCTACCGTTGCCAGTGCCTGAGCGGCGGCTTCAGCTGCATCTTCATCAGCTGTCGCTTCCTGCATGAGTAATTCGTCTGAATCAGGGGCTGATTCAAAGACCTGTATACCCATGTCATTGATCATGCGGATAATATCTTCGATTTGATCAGAATCGATGATATCTTGCGGCAGGTGGTCGTTTACTTCTGCGAAGGTCAAGTAACCTTGCTCTTTACCTTTTGCAATCAGGAGTTTAATCTGAGACTGCTTGCTTTGCGCCATATACCCTACACTTCTCACATTCTATTAAAGTTGCATGATGACCCGTTACCCCTTTGCAGCGGGGCGTTATCACCACTGTCGTATCGATGCCGCTTCCGCACGGTAACGCCTGAAAATGCGTGTACCTGCGCGGGTCTTGATGCCCGTTACGCTGGCTGACAGGTGCGTCGCAGGTTTATTACATGTACCCGCGGCGAATTAGCCAGTATAGCAGATTTATTGTTATTTTTACCAGAACGGCGGTTGAAATTTTAGACAAAAATCACACTGTTAAGTTCGTTGTCTTTCCTGCATGAGCAGCTTGAGTTCCTGCTTTTCAGACTCACTCAACGGCTGTATACGTGCGCGTGACAATAATGTGTCAATGCGGCTGTCAAAATGCCAGTCCAGAAGCCGGGCAAAACTGTCGCTATAAACCCGTTTCGCTTCTTCATCACTGACCAGGTGTTCCTGCCCTAACAACTTCGCGATACTTGATGAATGGGGATGGGCACGGAAATTTTCAATCAGCTGTGCGGTCGTAGCCCGCGGATGTTGCTGGCAATATTCGTGTACAGCCAGTAGCAATGGCATGCCGGGTAACTCACTGGCTGCCAGTACGCCGGGATCTACCTCCGGGCAATCCGCTGCCAGTGAAGGGTGTTCCAGCAGTAATCTGAGTAACATACGAACCGGCGATACCCGTGCTTTTTGTACCTGTTGGTTGAGGCCGCCGGTATGCCGTGGATTTTGCTTACTGTTGGCTGACCTGATGTCCTGCTGCAGCTTGAAGCGGTCATATTCTTTGGTGTGTTTGGCCAGCTCTTCCTGAAGCATCAGCCGCTGTTGCTCGCCCTCAACGGTGTCGATAAGCGGTTGTGCGGCCGATTTCAGCGCGATCCGGCCCTCCGGGGTTCCCGGATTATGCTGCTTGAGTAATGAGTCATAGAAAAAGGTAGAGAGCGGCATGGCGTCATCACATAACGTCATAAACGCATCTTTACCAATTTTGCGTACCATGGAGTCCGGGTCTTCACCGTCGGGCAGGAACAAGAAGGATAGGCGAACCCCATCCTTGAGTGCGGGCAGCGCGTTCTCCAGCGCTCGCCATGCTGCCTCGCGACCAGCACGGTCACCGTCATAGCAGCAGATAATGTGACCACTGGCCCGCATCAGCATCTGCATGTGTTCGGGGGTGGTGGCGGTGCCGAGTGCTGCCGTGGCAATTGAAATACCGTACTGACTGAGCGCTACCACATCCATGTAGCCTTCAACCACTATCACCTTATCCAGATGACGGTTTTGCTGACGAGCCTGGTAAAAGCCAAACAGTTCCTGACCTTTATGGAAAATGCGGGTCTCCGGAGAGTTCAGGTATTTAGGGCCGCTGTCGTTCTCCAGTACACGGCCGCCAAAGCCAACCACCCGTCCGCGTTTATCACGGATAGGAAACATGATGCGATGGCGAAAAAAGTCATAGCGTTTTTTGCGGTCGTTCTCGTTAACCAGTTTCAGGTCAAGCAGTTGTCTGATGCGGTCTGCCGAGGTGCCAAACGTCTTCAGCAGGCTGTCCCAGCTGTCCGGTGCGTAGCCAATTTCCCACTGCTTCACGATTTCGCCCGACAGGCCGCGTCCTTTTAAGTAATCAATGGCCTTCTGACTATCGGGATGGGAGCGCAACTGTTGCTGGAAGAAACGGCTAACCTGTTCCATCAGCGCGTAGTCGTCCTGCTTTTGCTGGCGTTGCTGCTCGCTGACCTGCGGATGAAGGCTGCCTTTTTCTCTGGGCACCTCAAGGCCGTGGTAGCGGGCCAGTTCCTCTATAGCTTCAACAAATTCCAGCCGGTCAAATTCCATCACAAAGGAGATGGCGTTGCCGTGTGCGCCGCAACCAAAACAGTGATAAAACTGCTTATCCTGGCTAACCGTAAACGACGGTGTTTTTTCGTTATGAAACGGACAGCAGGCCTGATAGTTTTTACCGGCTTTTTTTAGTTTGACGCGGGCATCAACGATATCTACCACGTCCGTGCGGGCAAGCAGATCATCAATGAAGTCGCGGGGTATTTTTCCGGCCATAGTCTCTGACAGTCAGTGGTGCGAGGAATCGTCACATGCCTGAGCCGTGACTCAGGCAGACAAACGGGCTTTAATTTTCTGGCTCAGCGCGCCCATGTCAGTGCGCCCCTGTACTTTTGACTTCAGCACGCCCATGACCTTGCCCATGTCCTGCATGGAGCTGGCGCCAGTCTGTGACACGGCCTCCTCAATCAGCGCGGCCAGTTCGTCATCGGTTAATGGTGATGGCAGGAAAGCTTCAATGACGATAATTTCTTCGCGTTCCTTGGCGGCCAGATCATCGCGACCGGCACTGTCAAACTGACTGGCGGCGTCCTGGCGCTGCTTTACCATCTTGGTCAGTACCGCCAGCACTGCACTGTCGTCGAGTTCGATCTGCTCATCAATTTCACGCTGTTTAATGGCGGCCAGTGCCATTCTGATTGTACCAAGGCGGGTTTTGTCCTTGGCACGCATGGCGTCTTTCTGCGCTGAGCTTAATGCTTCTTTCAATGACATAGTCGGGCACTTCCCTATAGAAATTATTCGCTGTGGGACTAGGAAGATAGCAAGTTTTTCGGGTCCTGAAAACGCGAAAGGTGCTGCCGGAGCAACACCTTTCTTCAAGCTGAAATAAACCCTGTCTTAGTAGAGTTTAACGCGGCGTGCGTTTTCACGAGCCAGCTTTTTCAGATGACGCTTTTTCGCAGCAGCTTTCTTGCGCTTACGTTCCCAGGTCGGTTTTTCGAAGAACTCACGACGACGGACTTCAGACAGAACGCCAGCTTTTTCACAAGAACGCTTAAAACGGCGAAGCGCGACATCGAACGGCTCGTTTTCTCTAACTTTAACGATAGGCATTAAAAAATCACCTCAAAACTTATCAGTGGTTCCGGGTTAATTTATGCGCGAAAAATGGCACCCGGGTTAAAAATGGTGCGAAATTCTAATCATATCCACAGAAAATGTAAAGGTGGATTTAGCAAAAAATGGGCAATAATTGCGCTTTTCCTGCCGTGGAAGTTCACTGTTGCGCTGTTAGCAGGTAAACTCTCGCGCAATTCCTTATTCTTTCACACCAGTACAGGCACGATCATGCGAATTTTGGGTATAGAAACATCCTGTGATGAAACCGGCGTTGCAGTTTATGACGACGAACAGGGGTTACTTTCTCACGAACTGTACAGTCAGGTAAAATTGCATGCCGACTACGGTGGTGTTGTGCCTGAGCTGGCATCGCGTGATCACGTACGAAAGCTGATCCCGCTGATTAATAAGGCAATGGCCGATGCGGATACTACCCCCAGCGAGCTCGATGCGGTTGCCTATACGCAAGGGCCGGGGCTTGTCGGGGCGTTGTTGGTAGGATCGTCTGTAGGTCGCTCGCTGGCGTACGCCTGGGGCGTCCCGTCGGTAGGGGTGCATCATATGGAAGGGCACCTGCTGGCACCAATGCTGGAAGAGACAAAGCCGGAATTTCCCTTTGTTGCATTGCTGGTGTCCGGTGGACATTCCATGCTGGTGAAAGTCGATGGTATCGGGCGGTATACGCTGCTTGGCGAGTCCATTGATGATGCGGCAGGTGAAGCTTTCGATAAGACAGCCAAGCTGCTCGGTCTGGATTATCCGGGAGGTCCGTTGCTGGCCAAGCTTGCCGACAGCGGTGAGCCGGGTCACTATCAGTTCCCCCGTCCGATGACAGACCGCCCCGGTCTGGACTTCAGTTTCAGCGGCCTGAAAACCTTTGCCGCCAATACCATCCGCGACGCCGATGACAGTGAGCAGACCCGGGCCAATATTGCCTATGCGTTTCAGGAGGCGGTTGTCGATACGCTGACCATTAAGTGTAAGCGTGCGCTCAAGCAAACCGGGCTCAAGCGTCTGGTCATTGCCGGGGGCGTCAGCGCGAACCGCGCGCTACGTGAGAAAATGCAGGCGGTGATGCAGGAATTGGGTGGCGAAGTATTCTATCCGAGTCTGGGATTTTGTACCGACAACGGTGCGATGATCGCGTATGCAGGTATGCAGCGCCTTAAGGCCGGACAGCTCAGTGATCTCAGTGCACAGGCGCGTCCGCGCTGGCCGCTGGACACGCTAACCCCGGTATAATCCATTCAGTTTATTCTTTTATCCGGCCTTTGTCCCAGATACGACTTTCTGTGCCGTTCAGCAGTCGGCGGATATTGCCGCGATGGCGAACAATGATAAGCACCGACAACATCGCCACGGGCAGGGTGTATAACGGTTTAATAAACCAGGTAAATAAGGGCGCCAGGCTGACTGCAATCAGCGCCCCCAGTGATGAGTAGCCGCTAAGAAAAACCACCACACTCCAGGTCAGGATCAGGAGTCCCGCGAGATCAAGACCAATCGGCAGCATTGCACCAAACGCGGTCGCGACCGCTTTGCCCCCCTGAAAGTGAAAATAGAGCGGAAAGATATGTCCCAGACAGGCCGCAATCGCGATAAGTCCAAGGTACACCGGCTCAATGCCAAGAAAGTAGCTGCCGTACACCGGTATGGTACCTTTGAGAATATCCATGAGAAGAACCAGTGCTGCCGGAAAGCGACCGCCTAAACGCAGCACGTTGGTCGCGCCCGGGTTGTTCGAGCCGGCATAGCGCGGGTCAGGTAGCCCCCATACACGGCTGATCACAACCGCACTGGACAGTGAACCCATCAGATAGGCGATACCGGTCATCAGAATTATGGTTGCGATCATGTATTACTGGCGTGGTTCGGGTTACACTGCGCGTCACAGTACTAAAAAGCTGGGCGTGCCGCCAGTGTTGACGGGGATATTCCCGGATGGTGTGACCAGATAGGCGGTGCGCCCGACGTGCAAAAAGTGAAGCAATGGAAACCATAGAAATTCGAGGATTGAGCGTGGATACGCTCATTGGCGTTTACGACTGGGAACGAAAACGCACTACACGCCTTAAAATGGACATTACACTTGATGTAGATTTGTCACGCGCCATGGCCTCAGACAATGTTGCCGATACTGTAGACTATGCCGCCGTGGCCGAGACCGTTCGCCAGTGTGGTAATGACAGTCAGTTTGAACTGCTGGAAGCTCTCGGCGCGCATATCCTGACGGTATTACTCACCACCTATCCGGTTGAATGCGTCACCCTCACTATCTGTAAACCGGGCATTCTGCCCGACGCTGACAGCGTTGCAGTTACGATGAAACGGTCCCGTCACTGATGCAGCACGAGATTCTGATCAGTGTGGGTTCAAATATTCAGCGTGAGCACCACACCCGCGAAGCGCGTCTGGCGCTGGAGCAGGCATTTGACAATGTCGCCTGCTCGTCGGTTTATGAAAGTGAGGCTGTCGGATTTGACGGTGACGCATTTTACAATCTGGTTGTACGGGCACAGACCAGTCAGCCGTTACCGGCGGTCTGTCGCATTCTCAAAGACATTGAAGCCCGCAACGGACGTCACCACGGCGATAAAAAGTTTTGCAACCGGACGCTCGATCTGGACCTGCTCACCTTTAACGATGTCGTAACCGACGATCCGGTCGTGCTTCCGCGCGATGAAATTCTGTATAACGCGTTTGTGCTTCAGCCTCTGGCTGAACTGGTACCGGACAATGTACATCCGGTAGAAGGTAAAAGTTACGCGACGCTGTGGCAGCAGTTTGATAAATCAACCCAGCGGCTGCGACCCATCGCTTTCACATGGAGTTAACCGGCAGTGACCTTTTTTGAAATACTGATCCTCGCCATCATTCAGGGCATTACCGAGTTTTTGCCTATCAGCAGTTCCGGCCATTTGTTGCTGCCCGCCGCGTTGCTTGGCTGGAAGGAACAGGGGCTTGCGTTTGATGTTGCCGTGCATGTGGGCAGCCTGCTTGCCGTGATCCTGTATTTTCGTCAGGACATTCTGCATATGGCAACCGCCTGGCTGACTGAAGGCTTTCGTAAACAACAGTCTGCCGACAGCCGGCTGGCGTGGTTTGTGGTGTTGGCAACCCTGCCCGCTGTACTGGTGGGGTTTGCCCTTAAAGATCTGATTGAACTGTATGCGCGCACCCCCATGGTCATTGCCGTCACAACCATCGGTTTTGGCCTTCTGTTATGGTATGCCGATGCCACCGCCAAACGTCAGCAGCAGCTTGATACCCTCACGTTACGACAGGCAATGATGGTAGGTCTGGCACAGGTGCTGGCACTGATCCCGGGCACCTCACGCTCGGGGATAACCATGACGGCCGGCCTCATGCTTGGTCTCGATCGCGAAAGCTGCGCGCGCTTTTCTTTTCTGCTTTCTATCCCGGTAATCCTGGGCGCCGGTACCCTGGCAACCCTCGATCTGGTGAGTGAACCCCACCATATTGACTGGGCCATTCTGGGTTATGGCGCCTTGTTCTCGTTTGTCAGTGCGTATGCCTGTATTTATCTGTTTTTAAGCTGGATATCACGTATTGGTATGCTACCGTTTGTAATCTACCGCCTCATCCTTGGGGTTGGCTTGTTGTTCTTTATTGCAGGCTGAATGCGCTGCGTATTGTCGTTAAAGGAGACTATCAGTGTCAGATACGATTTTTACCAAAATCATCAACAAGGAAATTCCGGCAGAGATCCTGTATGAAGACGACATTTCTCTGGCGTTTAAAGACATTAACCCGCAGGCGCCGGTGCATTTTCTGGTGATTCCCAAAAAGCAGATTGTGACCATTAATGACATTACCGAAGCGGACCGTGAACTTGTCGGACACTTGTCTCTGGTAGCAGCAAAAGTGGCGAAAGACCTGGGTATTGCGCAGGAAGGCTATCGTACTGTCATGAACTGTAATGAGTTTGGCGGGCAGTCGGTTTACCACATCCATTTACATGTCCTGGGTGGCAAGCTGCTGGGCTGGCCGCCTTACACCAGCAAGCCAAAAACGCTGGAATAACTTAGCAGAGAAAGGCCACGGTTATGAAGTGACCCCATAAAGTTGGACTCATTTCTAAGCGGCGACCAAGGCCTGATTTCGATATTGTATCGGACTCAGGCCTTTTAGTTTCAGCTTAATACGTTCGTTGTTGTAATAGTCG